>NZ_LUKF01000017.1:0-251560 GCF_001592755.1 Bdellovibrio bacteriovorus
GGAACACATCTTAATTCTCCAGATTATATGAATATCGAAAAACAATTTTATAAGATAATCAAAGATCATTTAGGTTCACCTCGATTATTAGTTGACGCTGTCAGTGGTAAGATTCTGCAAATTATGGAATATACCGCATGGGGTAAAATTACAAAGGATACAAACCCTGGTATTCATCCGTTTGGCTTTGCGGGTGGCTTAAGAATTGGAGACGAAGCGACTTTGAAGTTTGGGAGTCGCGAATACGATCCTGAAACTGCAAGATGGATGTCTAGGGATCCAGTTAGCTTTTGGGGAAGCCCGGATAATTTATACATCTACGCAGGTAACGATCCGATCAACCTCGTGGATCCGTTGGGTTTAACTGAAGATCAGATGATCGCCGCTGAAAACTGGTTGCGAGAAAATATGCCTGAGCTATTTAATAAAACCAATCCGAAGATTGAGTATGGCCCCGCTTACAACGAAATGGGTTGGGACGTGTACGGTCAAGCCCCAAGTAAAAATAGGGTTATAATTAATGGTGATTTTATCGACAAAAAGTTTGATAGCGATAAGCGGATGAGTGAGTACGTCATTACGATCGCTCATGAAGTATTGCATACCCACGATTGGTTGCGATGTGAGGGGTGGAGTGCTGAGTTAGCTGACAAACTTATGAAGAAGATTACAACAGAGGCTAGGGAGAATGAAATCGAAGATTTCGCAAAGCGAGTTGGAAAGGGATATATGCGTAGCCTTAAATACCAGCGAGCTGGGGCATTGCCATTTAATTAGAATAAAAGGAATTTATGAAAAATTTATTTAAAAATCTTATTACTGTATTAGTTATTTTAATATCTTTCAGTGCAAATGCTAAAGATATTAAAGAGCTCCAAAAATTTAGTAGAAAGGTAAAGCTAATTCAATCTGCTCAGAGCAAGATCGGTAAAATTAGCTTTTCTAATTCCAATCCTATACAGGGAGATAGGATAACTGCCTTTATTGAGCTTTCTACATCATTTAACGGTAATGCCGAAATAAGTCATATTATCGACGCGGAAATAAATGGAAGAAAATTAAAGTCACATAGGAAGACAGACACTCTTTGGGTAACTGAACCGTTTGTATTACATAAAATAGGAAGCCACACTTTAACCTCAAAATTGTTTTTAGAAAACAAAACAGAGGCTAATTTAATTCGTACGAGTATTCTTGCTAAGAGCAAAGATATAGAAAGAGTCGTTGCGAAATTAGCACGGGAGTCCGATCCGGTAAAACGAGCTGCTTTGGAAACGGAGAGAGATGCCTTAGTAACTGAAAAGGAAGGCCTCGAAAATCTTTTAGATGCTTCTAAAAGAGCGGTTTCGACTTTCGAGGACATAATTTTAGTATCTGAAAACATAAACTCAATCAACTATCCCAAAATCAACTTGATTTCACCAAATGTTGTCTCTCTGGTTGGGGGCGAAGAAATTTCAATAACTGGTGTCAATCTTGAAAAGACAGAGCGACTATGGATTGGTGGTGTTGAAATTTCTGATAGTGATTTTTCTATAGTTGGAGGCATGATTGTCACGACCGTTCCCACGCTTCAAAAAGAGGGACCTGTAGAAGTTAAAATTGCCTCCACTTTTGAAGGGCAATCCGTAATATCTGATTTACCTGGGGGATTGTTTGCGAGTAGCGTTCCTGTTGGTGGACCTCAAAACACAATTTATCCTGTTGCTTTTGCTGGCACTCCACAAGTTGGGAAATCAGGTGACACAATCACACTTGATGGAAGCAGGTCTTACAGTGCGGATGGAGCTGCGATTTCATATTCTTGGAGTGTGGTCTCAAAGCCTTTGGGATCTACATCCTTAGACGGAGTTTTCGATGATGCAACTCTCGTACATCCACAGTTTATTGCACATACACCCGGTAATTATACAGTTGCGCTTGAAGTTTCCAATGGTTCAGCCACAAGTATTCCTTCATTAACATTGGTTACGATTGGTCATAAAGCCGAGGCTTATATCGCTCCAACTGAAATATTCGGGACTGCGATGAAGGACGGTGTTTATATTGGTTCATTCAAAATCTGTAATAACAAAACCGAAGACGTAAACTTTCAAATATTTCTCGATAAAAAAGTAACTTTACTGTCAGGATATTCTAGAGGAACTTTACAAAAACAAAAATGCGGAGACTATCAGTTCTCGGTAAAACTACTTGGAGACTCCGCTATTTCTATTGATATTCCTGTTTGGATCGGGGGTATTACTAAAATACTTCACCTCCAGGTTTTGGAAGGTGCGACGTCACCTCTGAAACTTGAAACTACATTCTTAGATAACTCATGGAGTTCAGAATCTGATCTTGAGGTCCTCAGTTTGAATGGCCATGTCCCGTTATTTGGCTCATTTGATGAGATATCTCCGACTCAAATCAAGATTTCCAATACATCTAACGTAGATGTGGAGATCTTTGAGCCGCCAACGTTTACCCATCTAAATGGAAGTTCAGGTGTGTTTTCGTCAAATTACCCAGTCGAAGGATTGATAGTACCAGCTAATGGCAGCGTACTAATAAGCCTGATGGTTCAACCCGGCGTTTTTGCTAATGACGATTCTGCCAGTGCAATAATGGAGTGGATAGTTGAAGAGAATTCTACACCGAAAGTAGTCTTTTTAAAGACAAGGAAACTTCCAGTTCCATTGGGATATTTAAAGAATGTAGACTTAGGAGAAGTAGAAACAGGTGACCCCGTACAAGAATCCTTAGTTGATATCGAAAGGGATTTTTTCGACGGAGTTTTCAATGGCCTCACGTCAGTGCCTTCAATAACTGTTTTTGATGATGCCGGTGGCGCTTTAACTGTCGACAATTATTCTTATTTACCACACACCTTGTTGGGAAATATCGGTGGTTACAAACTGCCCTCAGTACAAGTCGGGGTGAACATGTCTTCACAGAATTTTGGGCTATTCTCCGGAAAAGTTGACGTAAAATTAAAAGGATACGCAACGTCGTTCCGATATAATTATCAACTTGAGGTGGCGCCATAATGAAAAAGGTCATTTACATTCTTTCGCTCATTGTTTCTTCGATAGCTTTTGCAGCTCCCGATTTTATTGAAATTCGTTCAATAAAAAGTTCGTATCAAATTGGAGATCGCCCGGTATATCTCATCACTCAAATGTTAAAACCCAACGACGTGAATACCGAGGTCTTTATTGAAGCAAAACTTCAAGGGGTACCAATAAAGGTCGTGAAAATTTCCGAATCTCAATGGGGTGTCGTTTCATCTTCTTTGGCGAATCTTGGTCCTCTAACTTTCGAAGCTAAAGTTTATCTACAAAACAAAAATAGTGCACTTTCCAAGAAGATTGCGGTTGAGAAGAATCTGCGGGAAGTTGAAGATCTGTTGCAAGCTAAAAGAAAAGCTAAAGATCCTCAAAGAATCGCGATACTAGAGAGTGCAATTTCTGAAAAGAATCAGGAAAGTGTGCTACTAGAGGAGCAACTGGCAAAAGGTAGAACGCTGATTGAAACTCAATCTATGGTAATACCTGTTTCCAGTATGCTAAAGAAAAATACCACTCTTGTGAATCCTGCGGCATTAGTGTTTAATGTTAACGAACCGTATGTCGAAGGTAGAAATAAATTTTTGTCAGTGTCCGTGAATCAAAATGGCGTGCCGGAAATTGGTTCTTTTAAAACAGAAGTCGTCGTTAAGATCGATGGTGTTGAAAAGGTTAAGGGCAGGAATCAGTCTTATGTTTACCTCGATTTTAGCGCGCTACAGAGAGGCACTTATAGCTTCACGGCAGAACTCTTTCTTCGTGATAAATTTGTTGCAGATATTCTGGAAGAAGCTATTGGAAGTGCTTCAATTACCAGGCTAAATACTTTGCCTCAGCTGAGGAATGAAGCGATTTCAAACGACCTGAAGCTCTATTATGATAAAGAAATAGAAGATGTTACTCTGATCTCTCAGGCGCTTGATTCAGTCTTTGAAGACATAAAGATAAATTTTTATAGTACATCAAAAAGCATTGCGGTTCTTGCTCCGCCTTTAGTTTTTTCCACTCTTGCCGCAAACACAAACCACAGCTGCGGGATAGTGAGCGGAAAGCTCTATTGTTGGGGTAAGAATGAACATGGCGAGTTAGGAGTAGGAGATAACCTTCCAAGGTTAATACCGACTGAAGTTAACGGTATGTCGAGCGGCGTAACGGAAGTTCAAGTTGGTCTTAATCATACCTGTGCAATAAAATCTAACACGCTCTATTGTTGGGGAGATAATACTTTTGGTCAGCTTGGAAACGGATTAAACTCGAGTACTTACCTGCCAGTCCAGGTTTCAGGTCTTCCAACTTTATACGGAAGTATTTCTCTGGGCTCTCACCACTCTTGTGTAATTACTTCTGGTGGCACTTACTGTTGGGGAAGAAATTCTCACGGTCAACTAGGTATCGGAAGTTTAACTGATTCTAACATTCCAGTTTTAGTTTTAACTCCAAGTTTAGTTACTTGGGGAGGGCTTACATCAGGAGATAGCTTTACATGCGCGTTTAGACCAGGTGGAGGGCTTGGCGGGCCTGGATTTGCATACTGTTGGGGATCTAATGAGTATGGCCAGTTAGGGTTAAGTGGTGGGGGGACTTATTCAACTCCGGTTAATTCAGATGTTGGGACATATAAAGCTAAAGGCGATACTATATGTATTTATAGTTTACATTGGTCTTGTAGAGGAAATAACTCTTATGGACAATTTGGTTTAGGCCTTACTAATAGTACACACGTTTTTGTCTATATTCCAGGCCCTTATGAAGGCTATGGCAATCTTGTCCTAGGGAAAAACTCGATTTGTTATACCAATTATTCTCAAGCGTATTGCGCAGGTAAGGGAGTTGATGGAGGCCTGGGTAATAACGGAAATAGTAACTCAAGTGTTTTCGTAGCACAGCCATATTATCCTAACAGCATTTCAAGAATGGAAATTGGCGATGGTTACGGTTTAGCACAAGTCACAGACGATTATTTAATGAGTTGGGGTGCGAATCGAGGTGGGAATCTAGGGAACGGTACTTCAGACGTTCATAATCTCACGCCTAAACCTGTTAATGCTCCGTTAACCCTTCATAGTTTTAAATATTGAGGTATATCTATGTTGTCACGAATTCTATTTATATTTTTTTTGGCAAGTGGCGCCAAAGCCCAATACGTTAGCTTATCAACTGATAAGACCACATATCAACCGGAAGAAAAGATGGTCGTAGTGGCATACCAAAAGTCTGCGCTTCCCTCCGGTCAAGAGCTTACGGTTGAATTGAGTTCAAATAGCGTCGAGATGCGCGCCATTCGAATAGGTAGCAAGTTGTTTGCGGGTACTGTAAACGCGCCTTCTGTTGCTTCAAACTATATTGTTAAAGCTTTCGTTTATTCTCAAGATATAGCTTTAGCGAATGCCGTTAGATCTGAAATCGGGGCTATGCTAAATAAGATTCTGCAAGCTCAACTTCTATTGAGGTCTGAAACTTCACCCGACAAAATTATCCTTCTTGAGGATAGCATCAACGAATTAAGAAGTTTGATTGTAGCAAAAGAATCTGAGCTTAAGCAGAGTAGAACGCTTTTGGAAGAAGTTAGCCTCAATATCAGTGTGCTCGCGAGTAACGTGAAGCCGAGTGCAACGCCTAAATTTTCCGACCCAATCGACGTATCGTTCGATAACGGAACCGGACAATACCAAGTTGGGGATTCTGCCACAATCAGTGCTTTGATTCATCCTGATATAATCAGTCCATCCAATACTTATTCGTATGACCTTTATACGGATCTAGATGGAATTGCCGTACCGAATTCAAAAGATAGCGAGTTTATCTTTAATGTGCCGATTTCTTCGTCCATGTTGACTTTGGGTAACCATCAGCTTCGTTTAAAGATCGTCGGAATGGCAATGGATAAAGAAGAACTGTTTTCAACTATCATAGGGGATGCTTTGTCGTACAAGACCGAACTCACTCAGATGATTGATAATAGTTCAGGAGCATCAAAAGTCTTCTATGAAATGGAGCTAGGTGAACTTCAGCTGATTATCGACGTTATATTTGATATATACAATTCGAACAAAGTGATTTTGTACGAAGAAAGCGTTTTGATTACTGTTTCCTGAGAGAAGCTTTGTAAGAGAAAACATCCTCGTTTTGAGGTCAATCCGAAGAAAATGCATGAGGTTCAACCGGTGAATATCGACAATGGAACTTATTCCACCAATGTTAGCAGAAAAACTCAAATTAGCTGCGTTGTCTCCCGGAAGATAATGTTCAGCTGACTTTTAGCAGCTAGCTTTTGAACGAATAGTTTTGTCTGCTCTTTACTTTCTGGATTCCATGTACACAAGTGACACTACTGTTTAAGAGACGATAAAAAATGATTTAGTTTTGGCAGAGATTTGTAAATAGGTGTCAGCGGCGAGAGATTGCGGTGAAGCTTCAAAAGAAAAATCCAGTAATTACTCTTTATGGTTTTTTGAAGCTTCGCCTTTTTGTTTCTACCTTAGACCTAATAACACACCCAACTGCATGATCATTGATAAGCCCCATCGCCTGCATGAAGGCATACACTGTTGTTGGGCCGACAAATTTCCAGCCTTGTTTCTTTAAGGCTTTTGAGAGCGCTACTGAAGCTGCCGACGTTGAAGCGGTTTGAGGTGTTACAAGATCCTTCTTGTCTGGCTCAAAACTCCAAATATAAGCGGCTAGGGAGCCGTGACTTTGGACGATTTCTTGAGCCATCTTAGCATTGTTGATGACGGCTTCTATTTTTCCTTTGTGGCGGATAATGCCTTCATCTTTAAGTAATCGAGTGACATCTTTCTGCGTGAATTTTGCGATTTTGTTAAAATCAAAGTTATGAAATGCCTTACGGAAGTTTTCCCGTTTAGCCAGTATTGTGCGCCAACTAAGACCTGACTGGAAGCCTTCAAGGCACAGCTTTTCGAAGAGGCGATAGTCATCGCGAACGGGGAAGCCCCATTCTTCATCATGGTATTTCAAAAATTCGGGAGCTGAGGCACTCCATGTACAGCGTTTCTTGCCATCGGTCGAAATTACGGTCTTGCTCATAGGTTGCTACTTTAAAAGTTGTGCGTTCAACAAAAGTTGGAGTAAGGCTTTATGCTTTCAAAAGATCGGCGAAGCGTTCGTCGAATTTTGAAGGACTGATTTCCAGAATTTCGGCTTCAACCACTTTTTCACTGACGAAGGGATCTTGATCCACACGCTTTTGAATGAGTTCCAGAGAAGAATTTTTAGCGATAATAGCGCCGCCTAGTTGAGGCTTTATGCCGCCAGCCAGAATGAAGATGTCATCTTCAAATCCTTGCTTCAGCCACTGCATGTGACCTTCCATAAATGCACCCGCGCGTTCGCGATTTATAAACTTCAATAAAATGATATACATGTGTTCCTCGTGTGTGTTTAAGAAATTTTGGACTGCAGCCATTCTTCCATCTGACGAACTTCATTTTTTATAAACTTCTCATCATGGAAAGTATTTGCCAGAGTGGCGATCCCTTGACTGCGTGCAAGGATGTGCATGGCAAGTTCATCGGATTCTTTTTTACAACCGGCGGCTGCAAACTGCTTGCTTAGCCAGGTTCTGAACAAGCTCATCAGTTTGTTCGCGTGAGCCTTAGAAGCATGATTCATTTTTGCAAGTTCCGTACAAAGTGTACCGACGGGACATCCGTATAATTTAATTTTCGCTTGGTTCATGATGAGCATGTGAAAGAATTTGCTAATTCTCTCCGCTGGCGTTTGTCCATCGGCTTCCCACATATTCAACATTTCTTGGGTGCGATGCAGACGCAACTCGATCACAGCTTCAAGGATTTCATCTTTAGTTTTGAAGTGGTGATAAAAATTTCCGCGAGATATCTTTACCTTGTTAGCGATATCAGCAAAAGAAGTGTGTTCAAAACCTCTTTGATAAAAGAGTACATCCGCGGATTCCACGATGTGCTCGCGGGTTGTTTTTTCAAAAGGCATATTGACCTCAAAGAGGATGAATTAACTTCCTACTAGGACGGGCGTCCTAATTGAACTTAGAAATAGGACGACTGTCCTAAAGAGTCAAGGGATTGATTTTTAAGGTCAAAAAGATGATTGTGCGTCAGACGAAAAACTCAAAGGGTGATTTGAGTCGCAATAGATGAACGAGCCTTCGGCAAGAAAGAATAATTATCGATAAAGATAAAACGCCATAAATACCAGCGTCCCGATCGATGGAAGAATAAACGTCAATCCCAGAATAATAAGAGTTTTAATTCGGATCTGCTTTTCGTTGTCTTCGGTTGTTTTGGTCAAAGAGGTTCTCCTTCACTCTACCGATTATTTATACGGCGACATTTACTTTCAAAGCAACTTAGAGTTGCGCATGATCTTGACCGAACCAGACAACAAAGATCTTTAACATGCAAATTCGATCGTGACGTGAATCCTACATTACAAATATCTGAAAAGAATTCTGATAATTCGGTTTTGTTCGGATGCTGTTAGTAAAATAAAAGCTCAAGGATTTGAAAATTTAATTCTTCGCAAAATACCTCAGCCGATTCGTAGATCTAAACTGATCTAGATCACCTAAAATAATATGAATGTAGGATTTGGCCCTTTAGGGAATATAAACAAATCCCGAAAGGTTAGTCACCGAAACATTACTGGAGTGAAATGAATGACTGACCCAAGCGAGATCAAAGTTATTAGAAAGCGTCCTGAGCCTAAAGACCTGGATTCAGGTCGAGTCCGAGAGGAAGGCAAAGAACTCTTACAGGCCCTGATCCGCGGTTTGGTTGATCATCCAGATTCCATCGTTGTGTCCTATAGTTTCGGTGATAAAACGACAGTATATAAAGTGGAATGCGATCAAAAGTGCTTGGGGCAAATCATTGGCGCCAAAGGTAAGAATATCAATGGCGTGCGTGCGGTGATTAGTGCGACGTTGGCGCGAAAAGGTGTTCGCGCCGTCGTAGAGATTCCTTACTATTGCGTTGACGCTTAAGGTTTTACGTCGACGTTGAATTCGCCTTTTTCTCCATTAACGAAAAGGCGAATCTGCCAGCGGCCTGACATCACGAAATAAGCTTCAGAAACAAAATAAGTTCCTTGATCTTGTTTTACAACTTTGACCGGGCCCGAACCGTGACCATGATGACCCATATTCATCCATAGATCGACTTTCAAGTTTTGCGGATCGACCATGGCATGTTCATTGTGAGCGGACGCGTGCTCATAGAATTTTACTAAAAATTGAGACTCTTCAGAATCCGAAGGGCCTTTTGTGAATTCAACAGAAGCACAAAGGTCGGCCGTTTTGAAATAAACGGGGCAAGCCGCATCCGCATGGGCTCTTGCGTTTGCGCTGAATAGAAGGCCGGCAATTACAAGGGCCAATCCTAAAATAATAGAACCGATGAGTTTCATTTTCTCTCCTACCGAGGCCACCGCTGTTGGTAGCTGATATTAATTGTTTTAGATAAACTTGAATTCACTGGATTGCCGATCCAGCTTTGATCGCTGTAACTGACGGTGAGGGCCGACTCGAGATTGATCATATAGCTGCCGGAAAAACCCAACGTAAAATTCTTTTGAGCCGTGCCATCGCTACTCGTCGCTCCGGAAAGTCGAATGGCATCTTCATACAAATAAGTAAGAGCCGAACCAAGGCGATAATCTCCGCGATTCCAACCTAAGCCCACGGTTTGAGTCGTTCCAAAACCGGGCTTTACCTCTACATCGCCACCATAAGCTTCATTAGAAATCGTGCGTGGCAAAGAGTAATGAATTTCTCCATTGTAGTTGGCATCCCAGGTCGCCCAGGCCTTCATCAAAGCGACTCCGCCGCCGACAGAATAAAAACCACGACCACGAATGTCCGTCGCGGTTGTGATAGAGGAATCGTAAATGGAAGGGCTTGTAGGTAATGTCACCTGCAAGAATGTCAGGCCTTTGGGTTTCCAGCGAGAATAAGTTCTTTCAGGAAATGTTTCATGTCCTAGGTATAAAGAAATATCGCCAACTCCGCTCGAGTCCGAAGAATTGTCGGCTGACTTCATCATCACGGGTACAGAAAACCCCGCTTGAAAGCTGTCACTTACTAAAGCCGCGCCTTCCAACTTTAAAGTTTGTGCTAAGTTTCCATCTTGGCGTCGCAGCCACTTGCCGTTCGCTAAGACTTCGTCACTGACTTGGGCATAAGAATAGGTGCTCGTCACTTGAGCTTTGTCGTCAGCTAAAATCAACGCGGGAAAAGAAAAACTTCCACCACAACAGCTGGCCGCTAAAGACAAAGAGCTATTTAAAAAAATCAACAGAGATACAAAATATTTCATGGAACGATCATGGATGCGTACGAAGAGTCCATGGTGACTCCATTGTTTTTAAGAGTGAAGCGGATGTCCCAATCTCCAGGCATCAAGAAGTACACATCCGTGATGCGGTATTGAGTGGCATTGATTTTTTCGATTTTTACCGGAATGGATCCATGACCCATTGAGGGCATCCAAAGACTGACGGCCAATTCATTGAATTGATCCGAAGGTGCGGAGAAATTTAGAACAAACGCGTTGGTTTGCTCACTCGTCGGCGTATTTTCCCAGCTGATTTTAGCCATGATACGAACTTTAGAAAAGTAAGCACCATCGGCCATCGGTTTATTTTGAAGATGTTGATCATCGTCAGAGACGTAATCAGGATTCGCGCAACCCGCTAACAAACAGACACTTAGAATGAGCATCAGAGTTTTCACTTTAGCTATCCTCCCGTTGAATGTAGCAACCTAAAGCGCGGCCTTCTTTGTGACGAGGCGCTTTGCCTGCATGAATGTCTTCTAGAACTTCCTTCAAGAAAAACTTTTTAGCACTGGGACCCACGTGGCTGTCCGTGACGCCTCCGTGATAGACCATTTCACCCTTCTTATTAAAGACGAAGGCATGAGGTGTTTTCAAAGCACCTAATTCATTGGCTAACTTAGATTTTCTATCTTGGATGACCGGAAAGGGAAGTTGAGCTTCGGCAAAATGTCTTTGGGTTTCTTCAGCGGTTTCATCAGAGTTCGAGTGAACGCCCACAAATTGCATATCTTTAAATTCGGTCGAAAGATTTTTTAGCAAAGGTTCATGGCTGGCAGAGCAAGGACATTTGGCTGAAATAAAAATCAAGACCGTCGCTTCTTTGTCTGTTGTGGAAAACTTGTATTCTTTTTGTGAAGTGACATCGTTTCCATCAAAGGTCGGCAGGGCCCATGAAAGTGATGCCCAAAGAGTTAGCAGAGTAAGAGTTGAAAGTCTTTGCATAAGGCCTTCTAACACAGGAGGTCTATCAGGCAAACGCCACCAAATGTTGCGTAAATCCGTCTGTACGGCGCAATGCGTTTCAATACGGGCTCTTTCGTACCTTTTTAAAAAGGATTTCTGTAAACTTTCCGTATGTTTACAAAACTTAAAGCCCTCCGATCACGTTTCATTCAATACAAGCGAAGTGGAAAAGTCCACAGCGACCTCGATGTTTTGTTATCTAGCGCTAAAGAACAGCGCCAACTGGAAGATCAACTGCAATGGCTGGTGAAATTGATGCAGTGGATTCGCTACGAAGGATCTGTTGATTCTCACTTGGAAAAGGAAACAGGCCGGTTGCCGGTGGCGCGTCTGCGCTTTCTACTTATGGTGCTCGACAGAAATCCGGAATGGAAAAAGAATGTCGCACGTATTCTTCGTAAGGTTGTTCATGAGGTCAGCGGCATTGAGCTCTATACCGACACGGGTCTTCCCAAAGAACTTGGAATGTGGAGTGAGTTTTCAGATCGTCTGATGATGAAACTTCTGCCTACCCCTCCCTTGGATCACGAGTTGGGATATTTATTTTGGGCGCTCTTTCCAGACAAAGATGATCCACTGTGGTTAGCGTCCATCGACAACGTGACATTCGATAAACTCGTTGAACTCTTTCAATTTGAAGTCGAGGCGGATGAGCGCGATTGGAACCGCTTGCAAAGCGATTTGGAAGACGCCCTGGTTTACCTTGTTATTCAGGTTCGTGCGATCGGGCTTTCCCCGGCGATTCGCACTCGTTTAGATAAAACAAGTTTTCGGGACTCTGCTTTCTTTGCAATGATGCGCGGGCATGAAGAGTTCATGAATGCTTTTCTGGCGGGCGATCGCAATCAGGCCTTTGAAAAAGCATCGCGCTTCCGCATGATTGTTTGGGAGTGTCGTCGTGAGTTGGTGCAAGTTCATAAGCATCTTGACGAATACGGTGTCAGTATTTCTTTGGTATTCCAGATTGCAAAATTGAACACATATCTGCAACGTATTGATAGTTTACTTGAGATTCTTCTGACAGAGCGTTTGGACAGTCGCAAGGTGACGAGTTTCTTTTCAAAGCTCGTTCAGGAAAATCAGGATCTTCGCAGTATCAAATCTTTGTTCTCGCAAAATATCGCATTGTTTGCACGCAAAGTGGTCGAGCGGGCCGCGGAAACTGGCGAGCACTATATCACGCGCACGAAAGAGCAATACCGTCATATGCTCGCAGCCGCGGGTGGCGGCGGAGCGGTTACAGCGATCACGGTTTATGTGAAGGTGGGTATATTAGCATTAGGCTTAGGCGGTTTCGTCGAAGGTTCTTTAGCCTCCATCAATTACGCCCTGAGCTTCGTGTTGATTCACCTTGCGGGTTTTACTTTAGGAACGAAGCAGCCGGCGATGACGGCTCCGGCACTGGCTGAAAAAATGGAAGACGTCGATACTGAAAAAGGGATGGCGGATCTGGTGACCGAAATCACGCATTTGATTCGCTCGCAAGTGGCGTCCATTTTAGGGAACGTGATGTTCGTTATTCCCACGGTCATCTTAATTGACACCGCATTCTTCCTGTTGCTCGGTCACAATATTATGTCGATGGAAAAAGCGGTCTCTGCTTATAAATCGGTAGATATCTTAGGTCCGACACTGATTTACGCGGCCTTCACGGGGATCCTTCTTTACTCTTCAAGTTTGATCGCCGGGTGGGGAGATAACTGGTTTGCCTTAAACTCTTTGCGCAAAACATTGGCCCGCAGTCCCAGTTTAAGAGCTATCTTTGGTAAAAGAGGCGCTCGCAATATCGCCGTCTTTTTAGAAAATAATATTTCGGGTCTTCTGGGCAATATCTCTTTAGGTATTATGCTGGGGATGGTTCCGGAGATTTTGAAGTTCTTAAGTATTCCGCTAGACGTGCGACACGTGACTCTGTCATCAGGAACTTTGGCTGGAGCTTTGCCGGTGCTGGGACTTGATTTCTTAAAGACATGGGACTTCTGGCGAGCCGTCATTGGAATTTTCTTTATCGGAGCTTTCAACGTTCTGGTCAGTTTCGGTATGGCTTTTTACACGGCTATCAAAGCTCGTGGCGTGAATGTCACTGAAAGACGGGCGATTCGAAGAGCGATTGCAAAAAGATTCTTCGCCAATCCTTTGAGCTTCTTTATTCCCGTCGGCGCTTCGGTGAAATCATCTTCAAATGGGAACGGACATTGAAGTCAAAGATCTCTATTGTTATTCCGGCTTACAATGAAGAACAGCGCTTGCCAAAAACTCTGCAGGCGCTGAAGTCTTTCGTCGCAGATGAAAGGGCAGAGTGGGAGATCACGGAGGTTCTGGTTGTGAATGATGGTTCTACCGACCAGACAGCCGACGTCGTCCAAGAGTACAGTCGAGCATTTTCACTGGTGCGCTTGATTTCATTATCTCCTAATCAGGGAAAAGGGGCTGCGGTTCATGCAGGCTTCAAAGAATCCACCGGTGACTTTATATTAGTTGCCGATGCCGATATGGCGACTCCGTGGGAAGAACTATTTAAACTTTTCCCATCGACCGCGAAATCTGACATGGTGATGGGGTCTCGCGGCCTCGTGCACAGTCATATAGAAAGACGTCAGCACTGGATTCGCCAGAACATGGGAAAGACATTTAATAAGATATTAAAGCTTCTTGTGGGTCTTCCATATCAGGACACGCAATGTGGCTTTAAACTTTTGCGAAACGATACAGTTTTTCGCTCGGAAATTTTGCCGCGTCTGCAAGTGCAAAGATTTGCTTGGGATGTGGAGCTGATAGTTCTTCTTTTAAGAAGAAATAAAATCGTCACAGAAGTGCCGATTCGCTGGCGTCATCAAGATCATTCGCACGTCCATATTGTTCACGACAGTTTAGAGATGCTGTGGACGGTGATTAAACTGAAGCTGCGCCTCCGCTGACGGAAAAAGTTCGTTGTCATAAAGAACAATTCTGTGATCTCAAACAAGAAAATGAAGACTCTTAGCGTCATTTACCTTGTTTTAATATTAGGCAGAAACCAAGCAGATAAATAATGCCTTCTATAAGGGTTTCTTATATTTAACCGCGTTCCTGTCGTAAATTTGAGCTGAGGTTCCACTTTGGAACTACCAGTGCCATGACAGAAAATTTCACTTTTTCCCCTCGAAAAAAAATTTGAAGTGGTTCCAAAAGAGTACTTGATAAATCTTTCAACCTGAAATGAAGTGCCTACCCATAGAGGACTTCAATAGTTGGAGTCCATGGATATGGGGGGACTTTAATGAAAAACGTATTTGCACTCATCGTTACGGTGTTGTTTGCGACTGCGGCTCAAGCTGAGCGTGTGATCGTTATTATGAAGGATAAACAAGCCTTCAAATCGGCACACATGGCGTATAAGATGAAGGGGTCTTATGCACTTAAAGGTTTCAACTGGGATCAACAACCAAATGGATTGGGTCAAGTTGATGGTCAAGTTGAAGACAGCCTTGAGAATCTAAATACACTAATCATCGACACGAACAGCGAGTCTGAGATTGCTAAATTGAAAGCAAATCCAGCTGTTGCTTATGTTGAAAAAGAAATTTTCCACGAGGCACCACGCCCAGTGAAAGGTTTCTTGGCGAAAGCTCAAAAATCTCAACAAAAAGTAGGTCAGAAAACTCCATGGGGTATCCATGCAGTGAAAGCTCCTCAAGCATGGGCTCTATCTAATCAAGGTCAAGGCGCTCGCGTTCTTGTTCTAGATACAGGTATCGACCAAGCTCATCCTTCTTTGAAGTCTAACTTCGAAAAAGGTCAAGACTTCACTGGTGACAGCAATGGTTCTGATTACACAGACCACGTTGGTCACGGTACTCACGTAGCTGGTACTATCGCTGGTGCGATCGATAAAACGGGTTTCACAGGTGTTGCTCCTAAGGCGAAAATCCTTGCGGGTCGCGTTTGTTCTGAAAACGGTTGCTCGAACGTTTCTATCGCTCAAGGTATCAACTGGGGTATCCAAGAAAAAGTAGACGTTATCTCTATGTCTTTGGGTGGTATGTGGTCGACTCCTGCTGAACGCGATGCTGTTGCTAAAGCAGACAAAGCGGGTATCACAGTGGTTGCAGCTTCTGGTAACAACGGTTCAAACCGTGTTTCTTACCCAGCAGCTCTTTCTACAGTGATCGCAGTAGGTGCTACTGATATCAATAATCTTAAAGCAGACTTCTCTCAGTACGGTCCTGAATTGGCGATCGTAGCTCCGGGTGTTGCAGTTGTTTCTTCTGTACCACAAGGAACTGGCCGTGAGTCTTCTGTAACAATCTCTATCGGCACTAAATCTGCAAAAGTTGCTTCAACAACTTTCCAAGGTGCGAAAGAAGTATTGACTCCTGAAATCAACGTTCTTGTTCCAGCAGGTCTTGGTAAAGACACTGATTTCACGAACATCGACGTAAAAGGTAAATATGCTTTGATCAGCCGTGGTGAAATCACTTTCGCTGATAAAATCAAAAACGCTATCAAAGCGGGTGCAGCTGGCGCGGTTATCTACAATAACGCTCCTGGTTTGATCAACGGTGCTTTGACTGATGATGGTTCAGTTCTTCCTATCGCGGTGTTCATGATCGAACAAAACGTAGGTCAAGAAATCTTGAAATCAATCACTGCAGGTCAAACTGTAAAAGCAACTCTTCAAACGATTGCTACAGACTACGCTCCGTTTGATGGTACTTCAATGGCGACTCCACACGTATCGGGTGTTGTGGCTCTTATGAAGTCTGCGAACAAAGCTTTGACTGGTGCTCAAGTGAAAGCACTTCTAAAACAAACTGCAACAGCATTGGGTCCTAACACGAACAATGAATACGGTGCAGGTCTTGTAAACGCTGAAGCGGCAGTTGCTGCAGCTATCAACGCGAAGTAATTAGATTTTAAAATCTAAATTAAAGACGGCTTCCTTCAAAAGGAGGCCGTTTTTTATTTGTGGCCCGCTGTAAGAGTTGTCATAATCTTTGATATGCAACACTTACCAGCTATGATTTCCGACTTAGCCCTGATTCTTGGTACTGCCGGGCTTGTGACTCTGATCTTTAAAAAATTAAATCAGCCCATCGTTCTTGGATACCTTGTTGCGGGCTTTCTGGTAGGTCCTAAAACCACGATATTTCCCACGATCGTCAGTAATGACAGCATTCACTTGTGGGCTGAAATCGGTGTTATCTTTCTTTTATTTGCTTTAGGTTTAGAGTTCAGTTTTAAAAAACTTTTCCGCGTGGGCGGATCTTCTAGCTTCACGGCTATTTTAGAAATCTCACTGATGATTGTCTTTGGTTACGTGACAGGCCGCTTGTTGGACTGGTCACCTATGGACAGTCTTTTCTTAGGTGGGATCCTTGCGATTTCATCAACCTCTATCATTATCCGAACTATTGAAGAGCTGGGATTTAAAAATCTGCGTTTCGTTAGCCAGGTCTTTGGAATCTTAGTGATTGAAGATCTTGTCGCGGTTCTATTGATGGTACTTCTAACGACCGTAGCTTTGACCCGCGATTTTGCCGGCACAGAGATGTTGGGCGCCATCGTGAAGCTGTCTTTTTTCCTGTCGATCTGGTTTGTGGCCGGCATTTTTATGCTTCCGTCGTTTATGAAAAAGGCCCAAAAGCTTTTGAATGAAGAAACGGTTTTGGTGGTCGCGGTCGGCCTGTGTCTGGTGATGGTGGTTTTTGCAAGCTCCGTAGGTTTTTCTTCGGCTCTGGGGGCTTTCATCATGGGGTCCATCCTGGCTGAAACTATTGAAGGCGAGCGCATCCATCATTTAGTCGGCCCCATTAAAAATCTTTTTTCGGCCGTGTTCTTTATTTCAGTCGGGATGTTGATTGATCCGATTGTGATTCGCGACCACTGGAAAGAGGTTTTGATCTTATCTAGTGTTGTTCTTGTTGGTAAGACTTTCAGTGTGACATTGGGATCTGTCCTGGCTGGGCAGACTTTGAAGTCGTCCGTGCAATCGGGAATGAGTCTTGCGCAAATCGGGGAGTTTTCATTTATCATCGCCACTTTGGGGTTAAGCCTGAAGGTCGTTAGTGAAAAGATTTATCCGATTGCTGTGTCTGTTTCGGTGGTGACAGCATTTACCACACCTTACATGTTAAGATCTTCAGGCAAAGTGTATGCTTTCTTAGAGAAGGTTCTTCCTGCGAAATTGATCGCCTCCCTTGATAGCTACAGCGTGATTTCGTTTTCCATGTCGGGAAATAAGGAATGGAAAGAGCAAGTGCGCTCTTACATCCTGAAAGTTGTTCTGAATTCCGTTGTTGTCGTGGCGATCTTCCTTTTAATGGCGCGTGTTTTTCTTCCGTTCCTTCTGGAGAGACAGGTTGAGGAAGGACCGGCTAAATTTATCTCTTTAAGTGCCACACTGGTATTAACAGCACCGTTTCTTTGGGCGTTGGCATTTGGTCGCACCAAGCAGTTTGAGATTCTGTTGGTCGAACAAGGTAAAGGAAATCACAACTACGTGTTCCTGGTTTCACGCATTATGTTGGCCGTGGGTTTATTGGGCGCAATGGTGGCTCAATTCGTTCCATTGGCTTGGGCAGTCGGGATCACGCTTTGGATGGTCGTGGTTGTCGGGTATGTTCTTTCTCAAAAGCTGCGTGATATTTATGAATGGTTTGAAAATCGTTTTCTTTCAAATCTTCACGATGATGTGCAAAAGAAACACGCGCGAAAAAGCAATCGGGCGCTCGCACCTTGGGATGCGCATATTACGGAGTTCACGATTCCACCGGAAGCTCCTTATGTGGGAACGCCTTTTCACCAACTTTCCATTCGTGAAAAGTACGGTGTGACCATTGCTTTGATTGAGCGTGGACGTAAAAGAATCACGGCGCCGGGACGGAGTGAATGTCTTATGCCGCACGATCAAGTTCATGTCATTGGTACAGATGCACAGCTGATCCGCTTTAAGTCCTTTATTGACGCTGAAAATTTCGATGTATCTCATGCCGTTGGTGTAGGAGAAGCTTCCCAATACAGTCTTGAACAGTACGTGATGACCGAAGAGTCGCCGTATCTGAATAAAACCATTCGCGAGTGCGGATTGCGTGAAGCGACCAATGGATTGGTGGTTGGAGTTGAGCGTGAAGGAATGCGCATTCTAAATCCGGACTCCTCAGAGACTTTGCAAAAGGGCGATGTTCTTTGGATCGTCGGTGATCGCGCAAAAATTCTGCAACTTGATTAAAGTTTCAGGTCGATCATCAACTTCATAAGTTTCAACTTAAAATCAGAATAGGGTGGGTAAATCAGGCGCAACAGCCGTCCCATCCACGACTGACGTAAGATCGCTTTTTCATGCGAGAAGTTTTTAAAGCCAAAGAATCCATGCGAGCTTCCCATGCCACTGTGACCGACACCACCGAAGGGGAGGTGAGGATTGGCCAGATGAATAACGGAATCATTCACGCAAACGCCGCCTGATGAAGTCTCTTTTAAGATATGCTCAATATTAAGTTTGCTTTGAGAATAAATATAAAGAGATAAAGGCTTTTCGCGTTCGTTTATATAGTGAACTGCTTCGGCGATATCTTTAAATGGCACCAGTGGCAGAAGTGGTCCGAAGATTTCTTCTTTCATCACCGCTGCATGTGGATCGACTTTTTCTAAAACTGTGGGTGCGATGTAGTGAGAGTCGACGTCGACCTCTCCGCCATAAGAAATTTCTGCGTTGGAGTTTTTAGCTTCTTCAATCATATTCGCCAAGCGACGGGTATGATGGGTGGATACGACACGGGCCAGATGCTTTGATTTTTTCTGGTCGTCTTTTTTACCGTAAAACTCTTCGATCTTTTTAAAAAGTTCGGACTTAAATTCTGGCAGAATTTCACGTTGAACAAGAATGTAGTCGGGGGCCACACAGGTTTGTCCGGCGTTAAGAAACTTTGCCCAGGCTATTTTCTGTGCGGCTTGTGAAATATTGGCCGAAGCATCCACGATGGTCGGGGATTTTCCACCTAGTTCAAGAGTCAGACTTGTCAGGTGTTTACTGGCCGCTTCCATGATGATTTTCCCCACACGCGTACTGCCAGTGAAGAAGATGTGATCGAAGGGCAGTTTTAAAAGCTCGGTCGTGGTTTCCGGGCCGCCTTCAATCAGTTTTATATGTTCCGGAGCAAAAGTTTCATCCATCATCTTTTTTAAAAGACGGGATGTGTGTGTCGTAAATTCAGAGGGTTTTAATATCGCACAATTTCCCGCAGCAATAGCGGAAATTAAAGGGGCTAAAGTGAGCTGAAAGGGATAGTTCCACGGAGCGATAATCAAGCATACGCCTCGAGGTTCGTAACAAATCGAGCTCTTTGAGCCCATTAAAAGCAAAGGTGTTTTTACTTTGTGAGGACGAGACCATTTTTTTAGGTTCTTTTTTGCAAACTGAATTTCATGAAGTGTTGGGTAAACTTCAGTCATTAAAGTTTCGGCTTCAGGTTTTTGAAAGTCCTGACTTAGCGCTTTGGTGATATCCGGAATATGAGAGCGAATGACGGCATCAAGTTTGTTTAAATATTCCACGCGCATTTTAATAGACTCTTTGCGCAGTTGAAGACTGAATTGTTTTTGATGAAGGAATATTTGTTCAAGCATGCATTTATGTTAGAGGACCAGCAAAAGGAAGCAACGCCTATTTTAAAGACGAGTACAAAATCTTGTTGAAATATTTGTTAAGAATCAGCGGTAGGGCCCCACATTGAGCCCATCCGCTCTTAGAAAATCTTTGAGCAACGAGCGGGCATCACGCGGTTCTTTTGTTGCACGAGCGTCCAAAGGATCTTAGAGCCAAGTTCGTTATTCATCAGTTCGGGGTGAAACTGTAAAAGCATTCCACGGCCATTTTTAAACTCAGTCGCTTCCGTGATGCCGTCGTGGCTTCTTGCCGCGATCTGAAGCATTCCGCCCTCTTTAAAGATCACAGATTGATGATGAAGGGAGTTGACGGTCATTTTCATATTTCTGTCAGCAAATGGTTTTAAAAGGTTGTATTTAGTTTCTACGACTTCAATAGGATGCCAGTCATTGCCATGGGCGACTTTGTCGCCGATGTGAAAAGGGATATCTTGGATAAGTTGATAACCTAGAGCGACCGAAGTGATCTGTGATCCACGGCACACTCCTAAAAGAAACCCTTTTTCTTGTGCAACATAAGACTTTATAAGAGCCACTTCGAATTGATCACGAGCCGGGATGGTGTTGCGCGAATGAAAATTCTCTTTTTTATAAAGGTGTGTATCGACATCGTCTCCTCCCATCGCCACCATCAGGGGAAACTTTTCGGCGATCTGTTTAAAGAGTTCGCGAGTCTCTTCCTGGCTCAAGCCAAGGTTGGCATTGATGGGAAGAATGTAAGAGGCTTGTCGGGATTGTTGGAAAATGCGTTTGAAATTTTGCACACGCAAAGAATTGCGTGTGTAGTCTTTAGGAAGATTGGCAATAAGAAGAGCGCGATTTTCGCGATCATCCTGGGACAGTTTTTTAAAGCCGCTCATAGGAAGAGCGGGCAGCCGTCCCTCAAAGAGCTCCATGAGTTCCGGATTTTTTCCTAAGTTATTCAAATAGCGTTGTGCTGCTTGCTCGGGAGTTTCTGATTGTCTGACTGGTAAAATCAGCGGCGCCATGGCTTCGCTGACATGCCATTCAAAAAGACGCAGATTTTCCGCTGCGGCAGCAGAAGCTCCTTGAAAAATCAGTACTAAGAAAAGAAAAAGGCGCTTCATCAATAACCCTTTAGATATCGAAGACAAGACCTGTGGAAAGTGCTAAAGAACTATTCTTGATTTCAATCCCGTCAGCGCTTTCTTTATTCACTTTATTTAAGCCCAATTGGTAGTCGCCTTGAATTAGGACTGAAAACATATTGTTGATGCGAAGGACTCCGCCGACACCGACGCCTGCGCGGAAGTCAGTTTCCTGGACGGAATCTTTCATGTCGATACTGCCCGTAAGAGCTCCAGAGGCAGTTCCTTTGGCTTCTTGCAAAAGTGCTACAACGCCGCCGCCTTTTACAAAGAAATGTGTGGATTCGGGAGCTTGGAAGGCATAACGAACATAGAGCGGAGCTTCCAAGTATTTAAATTTGTATTCAATGCTGGCTTTGCCCGGTGCCAGGATACTCTCCGAGTAATTGAGATTAGAAAGTTTAGCTCCGCGTTCTGAATAATAAACGCCGGTTTCAAATTGCAGTTGAGATCGTCCTAGGCGCAAGCCTAAACCAGCTTGCATACCGCCGATTGTTTCTAGCTCCGCACCATTTTTTGCCTCGACGCCTCCGAACGTAGATGAGGTATAGCCAATGACGGGTTCCAAATGAACGAAGGAAGATTTCATTTCTGTGGATTCCATTCTGGAGTAACCAGTGGTTCCTTGATTGTTGCGCATGCTTTTAAAGGATTGTTTTGCAGAAGCGATTGATGAAAAACCTATAACGAAGGTAGCAGCAGCAACAAACATCTTTGTTTTCATTTTATGATCTCCCGTTTGCAGTCCTAACAAAGCAAAGACGATGCCGAAGATAAATGAAAACTGTGAGGAGATTTTTAAATTTATTCGGGGACTTAGAGGGCTGTCTCGATATGAGATCGACTAAAGAGTGAACGCGTTGATAACAAAAAAAGGCCCTGAATAGAAAATCAAGGCTGACTTTTTAATAGCCTATTTTTCAAATTGATTGGTTCGCAACATCACGAGTGTGCAGGCTTCTAATGTTTCAATACCCGCATTCTGTAATGCTGTTTCAATTTCTCGCGATTCAGTGCCGGGATTGAAGATCACGCGACGAGGTTTTAGCTTAATAATCTTGTCGACATGCGGTTCAAGATTTTTGGGATTCATGTAAAGAGTCACGGTATCGATGCCTTGAAGATCACTGAGTGACGCAGTGACAGGAACACCTTCAATCTCATTCAATCCGGGATTTACCGGAAAAACTGTGTGCCCATATTCTTGCAGCATTTTTAGAGCAAGATAGGAATAGCGTTCGGGATTTTTACTGGCTCCAAGGATGGCGACTTTTTCTTTCATAAATAAAGTATAATCTGCGGAAAATGCCGCCGTCATCCATTTAGCGTGCTTTTGCGTTTTTATTGATGAAGATGACGGGGCAGAGTCCCGCTTGGCAGCAGAGCTTTGCAACGTCTTTTGCTGTCGCACGATCTGTATCGGCCGCATTGATAAGTTTGATGGCTTCTACTGAGAGTTGTGAACTTTGACAGTCGCTTCCTGAAACTAAACGAACTACTCGCACTGAACACCTCCGCCTTCTTAAGGATAAGGGAGGAATTTACCCGGAATCCACTTATTGAGAATAATTCCTAGCAACTGAAAGCAGGTTGAGAATCTCCTCCTTGGGAGGGGATGTAAACCTGCAAAGCTAGACCTGGTCCGCGTTTAAGGAGCTAAAGGCAGTTCGATATTTAACAAGGCCCCTTCGTTTTTATTCGTGGTTCTGAGATTCGATATTCTGATATTTCCATTGTGCAGTTCTGCAATTGTCCGCATGATTACGGCTCCAAGGCCTAAGGAAATATGTCCATCTTTGCCGATCTTTCTTCCTTGAAACTCTTTGCGCACGCCGAAGTTTTTCAACGATTCAGAGTCAAATCCAGGTCCATCATCTGATATTTGTATTTGAATTTTTCCTGCTTCTTGTTTTAAGTCGACGACCACTTTTGTTTCTGCGTAACGAGCAGCATTGTCGAGCCCGTTGCGGACTAAGCGGAGAATAAGGTGAGTATCGCCAAGAACGATTCTGTCGGGCACTTCTAAGTTTCCATTAAACATCCAAGTTAAGCCGTTGCCAGCAGCGTTTTGTCGCGCTTTGATTTCTTGAGTAAGAAGCTCTTGCAAGTCGACGTGAACAGTCGTTGTTTTGTAGTGAGGTTCATCCAAAGCGGCAATCGTCATTAGTTTTTCGATAAGGTCTTTCAGATAATCAACTTCACTATTAAGAACTCCGAAAAGATTGGTCTTATCATCGTTACTCAGTTTCTCATGGTGAAGTTCCAAAGTTTCAAAATTGGTTTTAAGGCTTGCCAAGGGCGTTCGTAAGTCATGACCAAGTTCTTGTAAAAGTTCTTTGCGTTTTTTCTCTGTGGAGTGAATACGGCCAACCAGCATTTCAATTTCTTCAGCCATGCGATTGAAATCAAGCATCAGCTCTCCGAACTCATCAAAGCGCTTGATCTCAAAGCGGGCCTTTAAGTCGCCCTCTTCTAAGCGGCGCAGAACCGAACGCGCTTCCTTGGATTTTTTATGCAAATAAAAGAACAGCGCCGCTAAAGCGATGACTAAAGCAATCACGATCATTGCCGAAGTCAGAATAGCTTGTGTGGCAAGCAAGCGCCCAAAGGCCATGGGTTTGCTGTCGCGCACGACAAGATACAAAGGAACTTCGGCATTAAGTTTAATCACCGAAATTGAAGGCTTTAGACGAAAAAAATCCTCTTTGCTGACTAATTTTTTATTGCCTGTGGGGCGGGGCACCTGTTGCCAATTGAGATCCCATTTTGCATTTTCCTTTGCTGAAAGAATGTCCCCGGTAGCGGTGATAAGCCACATCTCAGGGCTGGCATTGCGAGAAGGCGGTCCCTCGTGCATTCGTGGATGAAATCCTCCCGGCGGTGGCGGCGGCATCATCGGACGGCTAGCAAAATCAGGCGGTGGAGGCATTGGTTGGCCCTCGCGCAAAAGTGGTGGTGCTCCCCTTGGAGGACCGAACGGTGGTGGACCAAAGCCTCTTTCTTCTTGCAAAATTTTTTTGGAGTTTCGGATTTGTTCAACGGATAAGTTTTGAATTTTCCGTTCTAGCGAAGACGCATAGAAAGTCAGAAAGTCATCGCGAAATCGCGAAGCCTGAATGGCGGTGATGCGATTAAGAAAAAGCAACGACGCAAGACTGAGAATGACAGCTAACAACACACCATAAAGAGACATTTTTATTAGAGCTTTGCGATTCATGTCTTTATTGAACAATAAGACTGTTGAAGCTTTGTGGAAATCTCAGCCTGAGGCGAGCCTGTCTCAGAATGATTTAGATTGAAATTTCCCCTGCCAAAACTCTAGACGAAAGTGAGTGTTCTGCCGATAAGTAAGTGTGCAAACTGTGGATCGTCTTTTCAATAATGTGCAAGTATTTCGCAGGGTTTTCCTGCTTTGCCTGTTCTTTATTTTACAGGCGTGTACGGAACGCGATCTGCAAGTGCAAATGCTAGCTTCACAAACACTCGACGTGGGTTTATCCACTCCGTCAAACCCCACTAATAAAGTAACAGGCATCCCGGTCTCATTGGCTTTACCTAAGATGGCCGATGCGGCATCCTTGAAAGCCGAAATGTTTGAAATCGAAAATGCGACTCGCGATGGCGATATCGCTTGTGATAGCGACACCAATGTTTGTTTCTTCACGGTGACTGCGGCTTCGGATAACGGTGTTGTGGCTTCCAATATCCGTATTAAGTTAAAAGCCGGAAGCTTGAATTGGCGTGGAAGCAAAAGAACTTTTTCGATTGAAGAACAAAATCTGAATATCTCGATTCAAATAGTACCTCCGACAATCACATCCTTCGTTTTGAAAAACGGCGACGCTTACTCGAATTCTTTAAGTATTCCCTATGCGGTAACGGGAGACCGTATTGCCGAAGTTTATGTGACGGAAGATGCAACCTGCGTTTCGGGCGGTGCCTGGGGCCCAGCAACGGGCAGCGTAGCTGCTCTAAGTGGTGAAGGTATAAAGACGTTTTATTTAAAAGCCAAGGATGCCGCGGGCAATGTCACGTCGTGCACTCTCTCAGATTCCATCGAAGTGGATCTTACTCCGCCTATGATCACTGTTCTCAGCTCTCCTTCTTCCCCTGGCACAATGACCGCGACATTTTCATGGAGTTTAGAGTATTCTGGTTTTTCGAGTATTTCGTTATCTGCGTCAGATATCGTTCTTTCTGGTGCAACAGTAGGATGCAGTGTGGCCGTCAATGGTACTGGCGCAAATCGAAATATTGTCGTTACAAACTGTTCTGGTGATGGAGCAGTTTCCGTGACTGTGAAAGAGAACACAGCGCAAGACGAGGCCGGAAACGCCGCTGGCTCGGTTGTGTTGTCGCCGGTGACGGTTGATAATACGGCCCCTGCTATCGCAATTACTTCACCGGCAGAAAACTTTCAATTTCCTACTCGTACTCAGTGGGCCGCTGTTTCCGGTACCTGTAGTGAAAATGGGAGAACAATAGCATTTAATTGGGCCACCGAAAATATCGTGACTTGTAGTAGTGGTGTTTGGAGTGCTCTGATTGATTTCAGTAGCGCGATTTCTGTGAATTCGGTTTCTTTGACGGCAACTCTTACGGATGCGGTGGGGCATTCTAGTTCCGTCAACAGAACATTTCTTTTGCCTGCCGTTGAGATCTTTTCGAATCTTTATTCCTTCGCCGCCGTGAAGGGTGGGAAAGTTATTACTTGGGGGGAATCTAGTTGGGGAGGCAATAGTGCGGCCGTTTCTGGTGATGTTTCAACGAATGTTGTTAAAGTGGCCTCGACTTCAATCGCCTTTGCGGCGGTAAAAGCCAACGGGTCCGTTGTGACTTGGGGAGATAGCGCAGCTGGAGGATCAAGCTCTGCCGTTGTCAGCCAACTGAGCTATGGAGTTAAAGATGTCTACGGAACTGGGTCCGCCTTTGCGGCGGTGAAAGTAGATGGTTCCGTTATCACCTGGGGGAATTCCGCTTTGGGAGGCGATTCGTCTTCTGTAGGTGCGGCTTTGGTCAACGTAAAGAGTATCGTAAGTAATACCGGTGCCTTCGCCGCCATGAAAGCTGATGGAGCTGTCGTAACCTGGGGTTCGGCATCCATCGGCGGAAATAGTTCTGCTGTGGCTTCTCGTTTGTCTTCGGGTGTGACAAGTGTGAAGGCGAACGACGGCGCTTTTGCCGCCCTAAAGTCTGATGGCTCCGTCGTCGCTTGGGGTAACTTGACGAATGGAAGTACACTTCCTTCTGAACTTGTTGCATCGACGAACGTTGTGAAGCTCTTTAATAATAATTTTGCGTTCGTCGCTTTAAAAACAGACAGCTCGATTGTTGCTTGGGGTGGAGGATCGGGAGGTACCAATGGAGGAATCACACCGGCAGAACTCACGGCTCCTGGAGCCGGTGTTTTGGATGTCGTCTCCAGCTTCTCAGCATTCACCGCAAAGATGGATAATGGGAGTGTTGTTTCCTGGGGAAATGCAGATGCCGGTGGTGTAGCTCCGACAGAAGCAACGACAGCGGGAAATATTGTCTCCGTTTTTGCATCTCAATATGCTTTTGCTGCGCTTACACACGATGGTCGAGTGATCGCGTGGGGTGGAACGGGTTGTGGAGCTGCTAATTGCGGTGGCGCCGCACCTACATCTGTGACGGCAGCGGGTTCAAATGTTGTAAAAATATTTGCGAACAGAAATGCATTTGCCGCAATCAAATCAGATGGATCCGTGGTGACCTGGGGTCATCCCTCTTACGGCGGCGATTCAACCAGTGTAGCTACATCTTTAAGTTCCAATGTCGTCAAAATTTATTCCACAAGCAAAGCTTTTGCTGCTGTAAAAACGGATGGATCTGTCGTGACGTGGGGAGATGCTGGATATGGCGGCGACAGTTCTGCCGTCTCGGCAGAACTTGCACCTTAAGAAATGCATGACTCGACTTTTGTGTTTTGGGCGAGAATTTTTTCTCTAGAAAAAATATCGCAATGACGTTCCACTCTGAAATCTTCGTTCCTTATAGAGACACTTCCTAACACAATCCTGACAAAACCATGGCACAGTGAATCTTTAAATTCCGCAATGTTCGCCGAAGAGATAAAGATGAAGTCACTAGTGCGTATTCGGGAACTTCTTTTGCTTACGTCTTTCTTCGCGTCCGGCTGTACGCTAGAGCTTGCATTACATAAGTCTGTTTCTTTGCCGCCTACGGTGACGGCTCACAAAATCAATGAAGTTGTTTTGGATGAAATTTTGTTGGAACTCGAAGGGCAGTGTCCCGAAGACGTTTTGCAGGTACGTCTTCTTGTAGAAGGTGAAACTTTAAATGCCAACTGCGATCCTTCGACATTAACATTTACTGTGAATTACAAAGTCCCAAACCCAAACAACGATCGAATGATCTTGTTTGAAGCCTCTTCAGTTTATCCGGATGGAAAGACCGTTCCAACCACTTACGAAGTGAACTACAAGCGTCCTTCCGTTCCTTCGCCTATCATCACATCAAATAGCGGTCGTGATTTTGTAACAAATGATACGACTCCGTTTTTACAAGGTACATGTTTGTCCGAAAAGACCAACGGAATGGAAGTTAAAATCGGCGGCGGTGCTTGGAACAATGCTTTGATTTCTTGTACATCAGGCGCTTGGTCTTTGACTCTTCCGGTGCTCACAGGAAACCCCGAAACCGATCACCTGATTCAAGTGCGTTCACTCAATTCACTAAGCCAGGATCCTTATTCTGAACCAGACACGATCACGATTCGAGTCGACACTGTTCCTCCAAATCCGCCAATCTTGCCAGCCGCCGCAGATGCTGGTGTTCGCCCCGTATGGACGTGGGTGAGCGGGGGCGGCGGTGGGAACGGAACCTATCGCTATAAGATCGGTGATTCAGATCTTTCTTCCGGTGCCACGGTAACGACATCTTTAAGTTTTGCCTCTGTTAGTGATGTCGCATTCGGAACTCATACCTTGTATGTGCAAGAGCGAGACGATGCCGGTAATTGGTCCGCATCGGGCAGCCAGGTTTTAACAGTGAAGTGTGGACCGGGAAACTACTTAAGTTCCGGTTCGTGCGTGCAGTGTGCCCCAGGGACTTATCAGCCATCAAATAGTATTTCAAATTCTTGTGTGACCGCGGGGACTGGGACCTATGTCGACGGCACGGGCTCTAGCACGGTGACGGCCTGTACGAATAAACCCGCGCATGCGGCAAGTGTTAGCTATGGCGCAAGTTCAGGTTTAACAAGCAACGCTTGTCCAATCGCGAGCATCGACACCTGTGAAACGAACTACACACAAAATGGTCTTACCTGTCGCGCCCTGTGCGCCACAGATAAATACTGGGATGGAAGCGCATGTACAGATGTGGGTTCAGGATTTTATTCGCCTGCGAATAACGACACTCGCTATGCATGTACCAATGTTCCCGCGCACGCTACGGCGGTGGTGTATTCTGGTTCGGGAAGTGGTGCTAACAACTGTCCAGTAAGTTCGGTTCTAACTTGTGACATCGGCTATGATCCAAGTGGAGATCATTGCACCGACAACACACCTGATGCCTTGGTCTTCGCCGCACAGTCTAGTGTAGAACTTTCGACCGTGATCACTTCAAATACTTTAACCCTTGGTGGCTTTGATGGCCCGTTGATTGCGAATTGCACGGGCTGCTCTGCCATCGCTCGAAATGGAGTCTGGGGTGGTACATCGGTAGGTGGCTTTCTGCCCGGAGATACGATCACGATCCGTCGCACGTCATCTTCGTCCTTCTCTACGGCGGTCACGGCCCAGGTCACCTTAGGAAACATCACTTCCAATATTTGGTCAGTGACAACGCGTGCAGCACTTTCTTGTACAAGCACACCATGGGGAACGCTAGCCCACGGAGCTACAGTCCAAGGTTATTCACAGTCCGCACCGACATCGTCATGTTCCGCGATTGCAGAGACGCGCACATGTTCAGATGGGGTCCTGTCAGGAAGCTTTAATGAAGTTACATGTAATGATGGCTGTACGGTAACTCCTTGGGGGAATGTCGCTCACGGATATTCAAACACTTCCTACGCAGCTGGCTTGCCTGCGGGAACATGCGTTTCTGAAGTGCGCACATGCAATAGCGGTGTGATGAGTGGATCTTATTCGGCATTAACATGTACGCCGGGATGTACGGGCACGCCGTGGGGAAATGTGTCGCATGGATTCTTAGGCACCGCTTATTCGGCGACTTCCGCTGTTGCGCCAACAACTTGTGCTTCGTTGTCGCAGGCGCGGGGTTGTACAAATGGAAGTATGCCGGGATCTTACACGATCACTTCGTGCCAAAATTATCCGGCCGTTTCTTTAAGCATAGGTTATAATACGGTCAGCTTTGGATCCTTGGGCGATCAAAGAACCACGGCAACCATTACGCCCGCCGGTGGCGTGGGAAGCGGTGGATATAGTTATGAATGGGTCCTAGGTACAGTTAGCAATAACAACGGCGGGATGGGTTCTACAGGTATCGTCACCGGTGGCGGGACTAGCAATAGTCTGTCGTTAGAAGGTCGCTGCGGAGGTTCAGAGATGAGTTTCCAAGTGCGCGTGCGGGATAATACGTCGGGTATTTGGTCAGGCTGGAGCAACGGCTCTTTACAGGCGGGCCGCTGGGAAGGTAACTGTGATTAAACTATATAACGTAAATATATATAGTTTATAAAAAATAAGAAATATCATTTATATTCGCTTGGCGGTAGTTTCTTCTTCATAGGGAGAAACATATGATTCAAGTTAGAAGATCAAACGAACGCGGACAAGCTCACCACGGTTGGCTCAACTCAAACCACACTTTTTCTTTTGCCGAGTATTACGACGAAAAAAACATGGGCTTTAGTGTTCTGCGTGTGATCAACGAAGATCGCATCGAAGGTGGGACAGGTTTTGATACTCACGGGCATCGTGATATGGAAATCATTTCTTATGTGATCGAAGGCGCTTTAGAGCACAAAGATTCCATGGGAAACAGCACCATCATTAAACCCGGCGAAGTGCAACGCATGAGCGCAGGTACAGGAGTTCGTCACTCAGAATACAATCATCTTCACGACCAGACGACGCACTTTTTGCAAATCTGGATTCAGCCTCAAGAAAAAAGTCTGGCACCCGGCTATGAACAAAAGACTTTCTTTGGAAGTGATTTATCCTGCAGTGATCTTGTTTTAGTGGCTTCTAAAAATGGTCGCAACGGGTCCATCACGATCAACCAAGACGTGGATATGTACGCGGCCAAAGCTCAAGACGCGGGAGAAAAACTTCTGAAAACTTATCAACACCGCCATCTGTGGGTGCAAGTGATCAAAGGCGATGTGCAAGTGGAAGGGGAAACTTTGCAAGCGGGCGACGGCGCGGGAATTACCGGAGTTGAACGCTTGAAATTTCAATGGAGCGAAGGCGCAGAGTTTATTCTTTTCGACCTTCCTTAAAAGGAGAACGCCATGAAATGGCAAATGCAAGAAATCAACAAAGAGCTTAAAAATCTTCATCGTCTTTTCTTAGATAGAGAGCGTTTGGAGGCTGAAAAGCTTTTGCAAAGAAAACTTTCGTCTTTCGATTTTCTTTTTCTGTTAACGCAGGATCAGGAGTTTGCATGGATGCGCCCGTTTTCAACTCTGATTGCGGATATAGATGCCTTCTTGGACGAAGAAGAGGTGCAGAGCTTGGATTTGCGTGACGTGCGAGACCAAATCGTCTTTGTTCTGCAACAAGATGGATCACCCATTAATGCCCGTATCCAGAACTATCTAGGTTATGACGGCGAGTTCATTTTGGCTTATTCAAAACTCAACAGTCTTTTAGCGGCACTTTCTGCTAAGGCGGACACAGAATTAAGAATGGAGACAGCAAATGGTTAAAGCACAAAGAAAATCAGACACCATGGTGGCTGAACTCAAAGTAAGGAATCATGACTTCGTAGCGGGACTTGTAGAAAAGCTAGGAGGGCGCGATGAAGGCCCTAATCCTCATGAGTACGTGGAAGCCGCTTTGGCGGCTTGCACGGTTTTAACGGCGCAAATGTATGCGGCTCGTAAAGGGATACCTTTAGAGTCCACAGATGTTGTTGTCAAAATTATCTCTGAGGGCGAGGAAACTCAAATCAGCCGTCAGATCTCTTATCGCGGGGACTTAACACAAGAACAGCGCGATCGCCTTTCTGATATCTTAGAAAGATGTCCCATCCATAACTTGTTAGAAAGTAAGATTACAATCAGCACGACAGTCTCTTAAAAAGAGGCTGTCAAATTAAAGTGAAGAACGTGTGGTAGAGTCCAGTGAAGATGGACAGTGAATGCGCTCCATGGTACCAAAGAACTAGCGGGGAGTTTTGCTTGAAACAAGTTTTGGTAACAGGAGCTTCTACGGGGATCGGTTTTGATTTAACGAAAAACCTTTGTGAAAAAGGTTATCGTGTCTGGGCGGGCGTCAGACGTCCTGAAGTTTTACAATCCTTGCAATCTCGTTTTCCGGATAAACTCTCGGTCTTAAAACTTGATGTTACCAGTGATGAAGACATCCAAAACGCTTTTGAAAAAATCCGTCGCACTATCAATACTCAAGATGAATTGATTTTAGTAAACAATGCGGGTATCGCTGTGGGCGGACCGATAGAGGCGCTACCGCTCAAAGAGTGGCAGGATCTTTTTGATGTGAATGTTTTTGCGCCGATTCGTCTGACACAGGTTTTTCTTCCTCTCTTGCGAGAGACCAAAGGACGCATCATCAACGTCGGATCCATCAGCGGTCAAATTTCCACACCTTTCTTGTCGCCTTACTGTTCATCAAAATTTGCACTTCGTTCGTTTAACGATTCCTTAAGACGAGAGCTTTTACCCTTAGGTGTGAAAGTCGTTCTTTTTGAACCGGGTCCCGTGCGCACAGAGATTTGGTCCAAGTCCATTTCGCACAGTGAAGACCAGCAAAAAGGTATGAGTGATGAAATGCGCAAAGTTTATGGACCTCAGTTAGAGGCTTTAAAGCAAGGCGTTTTAGAGACGGTTAAAACGGCGATTCCTGTCGAGGACGTTACAAAGGCGATGCTTCACGCTATCGAAAGCAAAAAACCTGAGCGCTATTACCTTTTAGGGAAAAACGTAAAGATTTTTGCCTTAATGAGTCGTTTTCTACCAGCCGCTTTGATTGATAGAATGATGATGCAAGGTTTTAGAATGAAGCGCGCTTAAGCGTCGTTCAATACCAGTCGATAAGAACGTTGAACATTCGTTATTAGTTTGATGACGGCATTTCCCGGTGTTGCCGAAACTCGATCATTAGACAGTGTCGCTATTAAGCCATCGATCTTCGTATCAAAGCTCATTGGTAAATAGCCGTGCAATCCTAAAAGCCAATCGCTTAGAACTACAGAAGTGCGACCGTTTCCATCTTCAAAGGGATGAAGACTTACCAGCCAGTATTGGCAAAGAGCCGTGGCAATCAGCGGATGTAACTGATCTTTGTTCTGTAGGATGTGATTTTCAAAGTACTGAAGACTCGACGTAAGTTCTTCGGGCGGACAAGCTTCAAAAGGTCCCAAATAAACTGGTTTTGTGCGTATCTCTGACTTCACTTGATTCGTTAACAGAGCATTGAGATTTAAGATGTCTTGCCAAGTCGGAGCCTGATTTGTCTGAATTTTTTCGGCGATATAAGAGTTGGCTTGCTGCCAGGTTTCAACACGGCCGTGACGAAGATTTCCAGAATATTTAAGTCGGTAAGGGGCCATGCGAATAAGCCCCTCTTGAAGACGTTCCGTCGAAAGAGATTCCAGTTCGACTTGAAGGCCTTTCAGATTAAATATCTCTGCCTGAATCTGTGAGGATTCAGCCTCGGAAAATTCACGAGAAAGGCGCTCCAGCCAAAGACTCATTATTTTGTGATTTCAATCATCTTAGTATTGTATGCGTAAGGCGACCATTGCGAACCACCTTGCCATACTTCTTCAACTTCAATACCGATATTGGCTGAAAATTGCAGATTCATTGTCGCAAGTTTTCCCGGCGCCAATGTCAGTTCATAATTTTCAGGAGAGCAATAAGTCAAAGTCGAGTTGCATCCGTAAAGAGAGTAACGATTTTCGTCGCGGCTTTTGTGAGTGCGATCCAAAAGCACTTCACCGTCATCGCCAGCTAATACAATTTTCGTCGTGTACTTAACACCGTCGTATTCTTCTGTTTTTTCATCACTTTCAAAATAGAAAACGCCGGTCATTTCACCACGCAACTGATTTTGAGAGTCTGGAGTCAACGGAGATTGTTCGATCGAAAGATAAAGATGTCCAATCACGACTTTGCCATCGCTATCTGTGTAACGTGCCTTGTTCGCAGATTTTAAAACAAAGTTTTTCGCGAATTCTTTTTCGACGATTGTCGATTTTGCTAAAGCTGTTTGAGGAAAAGAAACCGTACTTGCCATACCCGCAGTCAGCGTAAGAACACTGGCCAATAACTCTTTTTTCATGTGAGCTCCTAAATTTGATTCGAATTGCGAGTCGTTTTATACCGCAAAAAAGGGGGTTTCCCTAGAGGAATAAAATTCAGGACTGTTGACAGATTAGACAGTCAGTTCATGCGGCTGCGTTCAATGCCTTGCAATCGCTCGGTAGTATTGGTGGATTTGATAATTTTAGAGTATCCGACACCCCAGCGCGAATAAACCTTAGCGACATCCATAACGGGGACATCCAGAAGTTTTATATCTAGTCGGGGAACAACATAGAGATTGCCGCTAAAGGCCGTCGGTACACCAGGGACGAATATGACCGCGCGCTCTTCGTCGATGTATTCAACAACGAACACCAGTGCGTTCATTTCGTCAGCGCGGGTCAGAAGGGCTGGCTCAAACAGTTTGTTGGTTTTAGAAGGAATCAGTCTTTCAGAAAACTCTTTCATCGCATGATACATTTTAAAACGTCCAAGAGTCTTTTCTTCAAGCCAATGTCCCACTTTTTGCCCCGTATCCGTCTGGGCAAATAATCCTAACAGCATAGATAATAAGACAAATATCATTATCGTTGCGAGCTTCAATGCGTGAGGGGTTTCAAGAAATTGAGCAGGGAAGAGGGTTTGTGCAATCGGCGTCGCCAAACGTTCTAAAATAATAAGTATCTTTTCAAATAGGAAAATAAGCAGAAGGACCGGAAGAAGGACTCCCGCTGCCGCCATGAAACTGGATTTTAAAAACTCTTTAAAGCGACTTAGCATTTCCGCCCCCACGTCATCACATCAACGGAAGAGGGGAAGATAAAGAATGAAGGTCTGGCGTGTGGTAAAAAACAAAAGGCCAGGAATTCCTGGCCTTTAAGACGAATTTATTTGAATCGAGAGTTATTTAACAAGTGGATTTACTTCATTAACTAAAGCCGCATCCCACGAAGGTGTTAAAGAGTAGTTTTTAATACGCGTTCCAGACACGTTATAAGAAGAACTGACACCTTTACCTGCTGTTCCTGCAACCGCCGCTGAAAGGACTGCTTGGAACGTGAACGGACTTGCCGTCAATGACTTACCGAAGTCCGCATAAGCGGTCGTGAACGCTCGACGATCGCCACGCTCTAAAGCGGCCTTCATATCACGAAGGTTCACGATAGCTTCACCTGTGGCATCCAATGTCGCTTCTTGAGCTTGGCGGATACAAGTGTCGATATTGTTGTTATAAATCGTGCCGCACATGCCGATAGGATCGGTCGAAGAAGAGTTGTTTCTGCGATCAAAACCATTTCCACGCACGTAACCATTCAGGAACACTTGCGCATCTCTTTCAAGTTTTCTTGAAGCCATGCGGTCTGTCGCCAAAGCCATCAAGAAATCGGTCGCGGACTTATCAAAAGTCAGTTGGAAGGAAAGAGCGCCGTAACCTAAGTTGCCTATTTTAGGAACTTCAACGTAAAGCTCTTTATGCATTCCCGTTAAAGCGACAAGTTGGTTCACCACTCGTTGAAGCTCAGAACCTTTTGTATGCGTATCTGTATAAGATACGATGAACTGACCCATGTAACCAGAGTCTTGAAGTTCATTGGTATTTACATCACGAACATTGTAGCGACCGGCAGAGAACGCCACTGTGGAGTTCTCAATCCAGTTGAACATACGGCTGTCACGCGCTTTCAAATAAACTGAGTAGTTCGCGTCACCCAAAGTATTGTCAGGGAAGTATTGAGTTAATTGAGTCTGATTGATGCGACCTTTACCCCAGCTAGCCGTGATATAAGGAACACCCATGCTGATTGTGCGCATATGACCACGAGCAATGTTATCCTGCTTCGTCACTGCCATCACAACTTTTTCACCCGTTGAATTCACAAGCTTTTGCGCATCAAGAGCAATACCTTTGAAAACGAAGTTTTCCAAAGCTTTGGCACCTTGAGAATCCGCAGTGTTGAATACCCATGAAAATTGAGAGTCTGTGGATTTAAATTGGCTTGCAGAATAAGCCACCGTCAATGTCGTACCAATAGAAGCACCGAAGTTATTCATTTTAAGTGCAGTGCGGTTCACATAGTAGATATTGTCGTTTACTTTTTGGATATCTGTTTTCCACTGACCAATAGCGATGTAATTTACACCGACGTTCAAGGCCACGTACGCCGCGCCGGCAGAGAACATAACTCCACCCATTTGCGCAAAGCTGATAGAGTCGCCGACTTTCAATTTTTTAAGATCATTCAAAGAAGAAGGAACTGAAGGAACTTTTACGTTTTCTGCTTCATAACCCGTTTTAACAATCGTGCGGAATGTCTTTTCAGTTCCCGCGATAGGAGCCATGCCCAATGTCAAAGCGGTTCCCGGTTTCCAAGCAGAATACTGAGCAACCACGGCGCCACCGATAGCTCCAGTGACAGCCACTTTCTTTTCAACCAAGAAGCCTTTGTTCGAAGAAGAAGGCTCGATAAATTTACGGCTTGTTCCCTGAGAAACAGTGGGAACCACGAACTGAGAGTCTAAGCTCGTAATTTTCGTTGGTGTTTGAATATCTAATGAAAGAATAGGAGAGAAGCTGAATTTCCAAGTGTTCTTTTTATTGCGAACAACTTCTTGTGTCGTTTCAGTGCGTTCTTCTTCATGAGTTTCAGAACGCTCTTCTTGGCGAACACCTGCGCGCTCTTCTTCGCGAGTTTCAGTGCGAGTTTCTTCGCGTGTTCCCGTGCGTTCTTCTAAAACAGTTTCGGAGTGATGTTCCGTCACTGTTTCGTCAGTAAACGTGACGCGTTCTCCGGTTTCAGTCGTCGTTGTTGAAGTCGCGTTACCGTGGAAGGAGCCATTAGTAAGTACCGTAACGTTGTCGGTGTCGTCGACGATGCCATTTCCATTGGTATCGACCCAACCATAAACTGTCGTTTTGGATCTGTCTTCAACTGCGGAATAGGTCGATACTGTGATCGTGCGAGCGCGATGTAATACGCCGGACCCATCAACATAATCGGCAGGATTTGAAATTGTCGTTGTTGTATTCGCGTTGGAAACGCCCGTTGTGGTGTATCCGGAAATATCGACAGCTCCCTTGGTCCAAGGCGCTTTAATCCCAGAGTTTTTCAATGCATCACGCACATCTTGGGCACTTGTTGGCGCTCCATTGATAACCCAATAGTTTGAAACGTCGGCACCATTAAATGTTTGGGTTTCCGAAGGTGTTAACTGACCTGCATTGGCTAGGACTTGGTCAATAACGTCTGAGACCGTCCAAGATGGAAGGGTGCCACCACCCCACTGCATATCGAATTGACTGCTTTGGGACGTAACTACGCTATAGGGAGTAACAACCTCAGTGCGAACAACTGATGTCGTCGTCCAAGTTCTTGTAACCGGAACTGTGTAAGTATAAGGAACAGTCACCGTTGTTGTTGTCGTAACAGGGACTGTGTAAGTGTAAGGGACATCGACAATCGTTGTTGTCGTCACTGGAACCTTCACCGTGTTTGTGTGAAATACAACGGTTTCCGTGATTTTTGGTGAAACGCCGTTTGGATTGACGTAAACGAAACCCAAACCATTAAAGATTGGTGAGTTCTGCATGAACGCTGTCATGTCAGTGCTGAAGTTAGTTTTGTAAGTGGGCTTATACAGCTTTGCAGCTTCTTCTAAAGTGAGCGGCGGAGTTTGCTCTTGAGCGTGAACGACAGACGCAGTCACCAAAAGGGACAGGAAAACCTTTAAATTCATTTGAACCTCTTTAATTGCCAAATGGGTATAAAGGGTAGGGCAACTAAACAGGAAGATAAGATTTCTTGATCTGGTTATTCTGGAAAATTATTCAGTTGTTTTTGGGAATTTTCTAGTGGTGCGCGGAGAGGGACTTGAACCCTCACGCTTGCGCATACGCCCCTCAAACGTACGTGTCTACCAATTCCACCATCCGCGCGCGAGGCTTTATCAGACCATTGTCATTTCCCAGAGTCAATATATTGCAATACGCAATAAAATCGCCCCCTAGACCTCAAAATGCACACATTTTTAGCAAAAATCTTTAACCTGAATATGTAGCCTACCAGTCCTATGAGTAAGAGCACGGACGCTCTTAAGACGGAAACAAGAAGACGCTAGGATGGCACTACTTGATTCCGAGGCCAGGGAAGGCCGAATAAAGGAGAAGGACAATGACTGAATTACATGACGTAGCAATGTTCTGCATCTTTTACTCAGGAGTCGTGATGTACGCTCTCTGGGTCACAGTAGCCCGCCGGCCCCAAAGGGTGGAAGTGAAGAATAAAAGGGCTTCTTAATTAGATTCTAAATTTTATGTGTTTTGCGACTCTTCGAAGGTTTGGTGGTTCCCTTCGTGAGTCCGGGGGAGGGATGACCTCCCCCATTTTTTTTATTTCATACGCTCTAGCAAGCAAGTCCCTTTTGAATTTTCAATTTTCCATTGAATCTGCAACTGACCTTGAGCATTGACGCTCATGCCGACAGCGTCATCCCATTTACGACGGCAAGGATGACTTCCAGGGAATGGATAGTTATCGCATGTCGACCATTCCGAACCTTTTGTTCGCATCGCATACGCATTCTCAGTGACACGCACTTCTGAATTTTTATAATAGTCTGCGAAGTTCATGTGCTCTAATTCTGAACTTGAAGTCAGTGGCAATGCTAAGGTGTTGTGTTCTGCTGTAAATAGCAAAAGTCCATTTGCTGAATCGGTTTCGATAGTGACAGGTGTTCCTTCGAAGTACATAAGTTGCAAAACGCCGATTCGGGAGTTATCAACTTTGCAGCCTTGAGTCACTTGGTAAGTGCCTTCAAGAGAACGTGCTGGAGAAGCAAATACGTTCAGAGAAGAAAGAAAAATAAATGCCGAAAGAAGCATTTTCATAGGGGTCTCCTTTATTATCCATTCGAGGTTGTTAAAACAGGGTGGATATTACCAGAGACCGCTCCGAATCGCTAAAGTAAGTAGAAACCGCGATGGAATACCACAAAAACCGTGAATGAGGATTGCAACACTTATAGGAGTGTCTAAGGTCTTTACACTCTTTCTTTCACAGAAAAGTGTTTGCGAAGACCTGTGGATGGGCCGCCTTTTTTTCAAAACCTCTTGAGAATTCGCCGAAATCACTGGTATACGTGCCTCACACAGTGAGGACCCTATGTTTAAGAAAATTTTGATTTTGATGGTTCTTTGTTTTTCGTCCAGTGCGGCAATGGCAAACCCTAATCCGTGGATGCGCGTATGTCGTATAGCGGAAGGTTTCTTTCAAGGATTAGTTGTTGAAGGAACTAAAGATCAGTTCTTGTGGACTTGTTCTTTTGATAATTCTTTTGTCGGTGCGGACGAGCTCTTTGTTTACAAGACAGACAAGAAAATCGCTCTATCTTTAAACGCCTATTTAAGCGGTGTCAGTTCAACCGCATCTTCTTGTGAAAGCTTGAATGCCACAACGGTGCGCGCTGAATCTATCAGCGGTCAGATGATTACAATGTGTCAGTTCGCGGATGGATCTTTGTTAGATCTTTCATCTTTGAAATCTGGTTACAAGTCTCCGGCGAATTCAAAATTAGACCGAGGTCTAAATTAACGCGAGCAGAGCGTTATCGTACACTTTAAGATATATAAATTTGCCCTACAGCGAATCTTTCCCGTAGGGTGAATTTATGACGATACCAAATATTCCATTCGGAAAATCGGAGTCCCTTACTTTGGGGGTTGAAGTTGAATTGCAAATCATTCAACCGCAAACTCGGGATCTTTATCCGATTTCACCAGAAATTCTTGATGAGTGGTCGTTACCCGGTCCTCACTTAAAGCCTGAAATCTTCCAGAGCATGCTGGAGATCGACACACCTATCTGCAAAAATGTTCAAGAGGTTGAAGAGACACTTTTGCTTTCGGCACGCGAGCTTCATCGCATTTGCAAAAAAAGCGGGGCCCGCATTTCTGCCAATGGCACTCATCCTTTCGCTCGATGGCAAGATCGTATTTATTATCCTTCAGAGCGCTATGAGTACGTCATCGAACGCAATCAGCATATTGCAAGACGCTTGATGATTTATGGATTGCACGTTCATTTAGGTATGAAAGACGGCGACCGTTGTATTCAGATGATGAATGAGTTTCTTTACTATCTTCCGCACATGTTAGCGCTTTCCGCTAGTTCACCTTACTGGGCGGGCAGAGATACGGGACTCGCGTCTTCTCGTATTACGATTTTTGAGTCTCATCCTGCGGGAGGACATCCCTGCAAAGTAGAGTCTTGGGCTGACTTTGAAAGTATCATTCATAAGCTGACAAAGAGTCACAGTATCGAGAGCTTTAAAGATGTTTGGTGGGATCTTCGTCCAAGCCCTAACTATGGCACCCTTGAAATTCGTATTTGTGATGGACTGCCTGGGATCCGTCGCACCAGTCGTCTAGTCGCTTTTATTCATTTACTTGCACGTCACTTAGAAAAGAAACTTGAGAGCGGTCAGCATCGACCGACTCCGCAGGATTGGTTCATTCGAGAAAACAAATGGCGAGCGTCCCGCTTCGGCTTGGATGCGGATGTGCTCATAGATAACGAAGGTAATACGAAATCGGTGCGCCAGGATATTCTGGATTTAATCGCAGAAATGAAAGAAGACAGTGCGACCTTGCGCTACGACCAGTATTTGCAAGACTTAGTTGAAAAGGACATGGCCTCACCCAGTTACCAGGAGCAGAGATTGGTGTTTGAGCAAAGCCAAAATCTTGAAACCGTGGTCGATTCTCTTTGCGATTATTTCGAAAATGATTTGAAAGTATAAAAAAAGCTCACGGGTTTTATCCCGTGAGCTTCGCTCCTTAGAAGGTGCTTGTGCCACCTGGTGTTGAGGATGGTGTGGTTGTTGAAGGAGTTGTGGGAGTTGTTTGGTTTTGCAAATCCCGTTGGTTTTCTTCCATAGTTCTTTGCATTTCTAGCTGAGATTGTTCAAGTTCGCTTTGTCCCGGCTGCATAGTGTTTTGAGAAGTCTGAGGTGTATTCGTTGTTGTAGGGGCGCCTTGAGGTCCCATCGGTGCGCCACTGACGGATGAAGTTGAAGTACCTAATGTTGATCCTGTATCGGTCGTACTAGTTGTGGCTGAACCTGTAGTTGTACCTGAAGGTGTGGTTGTAGACGTTGTTGTTCCTGAAGGAGAACTTGTCACAGAACCAGTTGCTCCGGTTGTTCCAGAAGTGCTGCCACTTGTGGTGGAGCCCGAGGACGTTCCTGTAGAACTAGGTGACGTCGTCATTTGTGCCATACCCGTGCTAGCTGCAAAGAGGCTAGTTAAGGCGACAACAAGTAGAGTTTTCATAAAAACCTCCTTGATATTCTTGCAGACTTCATTGTCTCGCTATTTGTATTTTGTTGAAACCCCCGACAAGAAATCTTGAACAGAAGCTCTGCTAAGGAAGGGGAAAATAAAAAAGCTTCCTACATTTTAAGAAGGAAGCTTTTTACATATTTGACAGGTGACAATTAAATAGAGGCGTCTATTCCCGGTCTTTGAACATGACGACCTTCTGCAAATTCTTCGATCATCTTGCGATTGAAAGCGGGAATATCCTCGGGTTTACGGCTGGTCACTAAGCCGTTGTCAGTAATCACCTCTTTGTCTTCCCAGGTTGCGCCCGCATTTTTCAGATCTGTTTTTACCGAAGGGTAAGAGGTCATACGACGTCCCTTCACCATACCTGTTTCAATGAGCAGCTGTGGACCATGGCAGATGGCGGCGATAGGTTTGCCAGACTCGGCAAACTTTTTAGTGAATTCGACGGCCTTGCTTTCCTTGCGAAGCTTGTCGGGATTCATCACGCCACCGGGCAACAGAAGGCCGTCATAGTCATCGGGACTTGCTTTTTCCACTGTTAAATCCACCTTGATGGATTTTCCCCAATTCGTTTTTGCCCAACCTTTGATTTCGCCTTCTTTTAAAGAAATCAGGGTGGTTTTCGCTCCAGCGTCGTCCAAGGCTTTTTTGGGTTCAAAAAGTTCTGACTCTTCAAATCCGTCCGTCGCTAAAATCGCAATATTTTTTCCTTTTAATGAGGGTGCCATCGAAGCCTCCTTTAGTTAGTGTCTTGGTGTTGAAGATGTTCTTCCTTTTTTGGAAGTAGTTTTTTCAACGGTGGTAGAAGCGGGCAGAGTGGTGCTGCTCTCTTCACCTTCTTTTTTTACACGTATATTATTAATAATGTCTTTCACACCTAAGCAGTGCTCGGCACAGTCTTCGGCAAGATGTTTCATTTTTCTTTCCGGCACGGTGCCGGTAAGTGTGACGATGCCGTTGTCCACTTCAAGATCAATATCTTGAGCGTCGATTTGTCCGTGTCGAGTCAGCATCTCGCACACTTCTTCTTTGATGCGATCGTCAGAGCGTGTGAAGCCTCGCGGGCCCTTTCCATAATGCTGGCCTTGGCCTTCTTGTTGATTTGTGAAATAGCTTGATGACGAGGAAGAACCAATGAATCCAGAAGAGGGCGCATAGGCCGGAGAGTTGACGTTCTGTTCTCCGGAGTTTTGCCGGTAAGCTCTGTCAAGTTCTTCACGGTACTCCGAAGAGCCCTGATAGCGCGGTTGTGGGTAAGCTCTTCCGGTATAGTCATAGGAGGAATCATAGTTTCTTTTTTGATAGTATTCTGTCGGACGGGAATAGTCTGAACGATCATCGCGACGAAGGCGGCGGCGTTCTTCAGAGAATGGAACTTCGTTTCTATAGCCGGATCTTTCATCCATAGGATCACGCTCGTACCAATCTTCGCGCTCATCGATTTTGCGTGGACGATTTTCTTGGTTGCGGCCATACATAGAGCCACGGGACTGCTGTGCCATAGTAGTATCCTCCTGGGAATTGCTATTGAAAGCATCAGCATGAAATAGAATTCACTCTAAAACACATTACATTTTTGAATGATCTAGTGACATTCGTCACATCCAGGCACGCACTCACTGCTATCAAACACGATGAGGGAAAATGGATCTTGGCCTATCATAAATACGGTCCCAAAAATCGAGGATGAAACAACTGGAGGTTATTATGAAAAAAAGTATTATTGCAATGCTGGCGGTAGGACTAAGTTCTTCCCTTGCTTTGGCGACTTCCGTTAAAGAAAACATGACAGATACAGAAGCAGCCACAAAATCTTTAGGCAGCGCTTTAGAAAAAGAAATGGAAGGTATGAATACGACTTCTGTAAATCAAGCTGCAGAAGAAAGCAGTTATGATCGTACTATTTCAACTTCAGAAGCAAGTCGTGATCCCTCTGAAGTCTCTTCTTCAAGCTCTACAGCAACAACACGTTCTCCAAGCAATAACGGATCTTCGTCAAGTTCTGCCGGAGCCGCGATGGGTGGTGCGGCCGTGGGCGCTGCGGGCGTGACGGCTATGGACCAAGCAAGTACTGGTCAATCGGATACAGATTTGACTCGTCGTGTGCGTCAGTCCTTAGTGAACGATCCAGGTCTTTCTGTTCGAGCTAAAAACATCACCGTGATTTCTGAAGGCGGTAACATCACATTAAAAGGTGCGGTTGCTACCAATCAGGAAAAAGCTCGCGTGGAAGAGTTGGCTGAAGGCGTACAAGGCGCCAGAAATGTTGATAATCAGACAGAAGTTTCGAACTACTAGATTGTAGCAACTACTAGGAGGTGGTTATGCCAAAACAAGGAAGAAAAGTGGTCTTCGGTATTTTTCAAAATCGTTCCGGCCTTGAAAGCTGCGTCAGCACTTTGAAGCTGGAAGGCTTCCGCCCCGAGGATGTCTCTGTGTTGATGCCAGATAAAGGCGACACAGCCACATTCGCTCATGAAAAAGGAACCAAAGCACCAGAAGGTGCAGCTATTGGTAGCGGTACTGGTGCTGTCGTAGGCGGTACTTTAGGTTGGCTTGCGGGTATCGGTGCTATTGCAACCATTCCTGCATTCGGTCCTCTTGTCGCCGCAGGTCCTATCATGGCAGCATTAGCCGGATTAGGTGTCGGTGGTGCCGTCGGTGGAGTCGCCGGAGCCTTAGTCGGTATCGGTATTCCAGAATACGAAGCCAAACGTTATGAGAAATTTGTAAAAGAGGGCGGTATCCTTCTTTCTGTTCACGTGGATGATTCAGACTGGGAAGATAAAGCCGAGCGCATTCTTGAATCGTGCGGAGCCAAAGATGTCTCTAGCTCTAGCGAAGTCAGTCAAAAATCGGCTGAAGAACGCGCCAACAATATGAACCGCTCGTCACAGATTTAGTCGGTTCTTTTAAAAGGCCTCCTCAAAATGAGGGGGTCTTTTTTCATTTTAGAACGTCATCGGAGTCCACAGTGAAAAAACGCACGCTCATTATTATCATCTGCTTATTGATTGTGTTCCGTATCGCACTTCCATATATGATCCTTTATCCTCTGAATGTGTTTATGGGCGATTTTTCAAAAGTCTTTTTGATTCGCGCCGATGATTTAAGTCTGAGCTTTCTGCGTGGCGCCTATAGGCTGGAGGCCATAGAGGCAAAAATCAAGGACCCGCCACAAAGTTTTCTGAAAATCGAATATATGGATGTGTCCTTGGCGTGGAGAGACTTGCTTCAGGGGAATCTGCGCACCGACATTGTCGTTGAAGGTATGAAGTTTGATTTAAATAATCAACTTATGGATGCGGTAAAAAAGAATGCGGAAGAGTCAGCCAAAGACACTCAGGAGTTGGGTAAAAAAGTTTTACCGATTCGTATTTCGCGCGTGGATATTAAAAATTCCGAAGTCGCTGTCGCCGACATGAAAGGTCTGCCAGAAGAACTTAAGATTAAAGTCACGCAAATCGATGGACGTATCAGTAATGCCACCGCGACAGAAAAAGATCCCATCACCTTAGCTAAGATCAAAGCTGTTCTGCAAGATTCGGCAACGATGTATGCGGTGGGCGAAGTCAACCAGTGGAAAACCCCGGCGGAATGGCTTTTATCCTTTGAAGCCAAAGAGTTTGATATCACTTCACTGAATCCATTTTTAACTCATAAGCTTCCGTTGAATTTTACGGCGGGAAAAGTGGACGTGTACGCAGAGGTCAAAGGAGAGAACAATGGGCTGAAAGGTTACGTAAAGCCTTTCGTCAAAAACATGCAGGCCGTGGGAAATAAAAAGGACTTTCAAGGTATCAAACATTTCGGAATTGAAATTTCCGGCGAACTTGCCAATTTGATCTTTAGCAGAAAGTCCGACAAAACTGTCGCTACCATGGTGAACTTTTCTTACGAAAAAGGGACACTCAACATAGATAAGGGTGGCATTGTTAGCAGCGCTTTAGCTCACGGCTACACCAAAGAGCTGCCAACAGGCCTCGAAAATAAATATAAAATGAATAAAAGTACAAATGAAAAAAAGGAGTAAGTTATGAACGTGAAGCTGATGTCTCTTCTTTTAATTTCAGGTTTTGTCTTTGGCTGTGCCACGGAAGAAAAAAAAGAAGAGGCGGAAAAAACGGCGGCGGCGGCGGGCCCCAGTATTGAAGCCAAACAAGTAGCGGCTGAAGAAGAAGCCTCTTACGTGACAGAGTTTGCTTTCAAAAAAGGTTCGGCTAAATTGTCAGATGGAATGAAGAAAAATATTTTACAAGTGATGAACCAAGCAAAAAAATCCGGCGAGATTAAAGAGTTTAAAGTCATCACTTGGGGCGACTCGGAATACCCTTCGACTCATACTGAAAAATTATCACAGGCCGAAGTAGAACTGGTTAAGAAAAGAAATACGGCGATTCGCAAATACATCGAAGGCGCGAGCAAAGGTGTTGATGTTGAAACTTATAGCATGGCCGAGAGACCGAATGCGCTGCAGAACATGTTGAACACATCTGACGCACGCGTAAAAAAATCTTTGGAAGTTGCCGGAGTTCCTACAACGGACACAGCAGTTAAAACTCCCTCGAAAGCTTCAAAAGCCATCGTGATGGCTATCACAGAATAGTTTTCGTTCTTGCAATTCTTAAGCGGCCCATGCGGAAATTTTCCCCGCAAGCTCTGGGGCATGATGGGCTGCTTGTCGAAAAATTCCTGTTTAATTCTTTTATATTCGATCTCAATCATTTTTTCGTTTGGTCTGATTCCTGCTCTAGTGAATGTGCAGCCCGTATGGTCGTGACTGCGATTAAACAAAAAGGAGAAAGCATGACGCCTTCTACAAGCCCTGAACAAAGAGGTACTAATAATGGATCGCAAAAACCACAACAGTTCGGTTCCCAAACCGGAAATTCCAGTCAACCCCTCAAATTCGGGGAAGGGTCCAGAAATTCGCAAGGAGGATCAAATCAACAACAAGGGAACCAATCCAGAAATCCCAACCAAACCGGTCAATCCAACCAACAGGGATCAAACTCCGGAAATCAACGAGGATCCACGGGTCCGAATCAAAACCAAAGTCAAAATATGGGCGGCTCGCGCTCAGACAAACGTTAGACATTAATTTGTAGTTTCACCAGATAGGGCCCCGTGGTGGGGCCTTCTCTGATTATCAAGGAAAGGAAGTTCAGAATGAGAACTATCAACAAAGTAGCAGTAGGTTTAGCATTTCTCTCTTTGGTTTCAATGAAGGCAGTAGCGGCTGTTGACTCTGAAACAGAAACAGCTTCTAAAAACCTGGGCGCATCTATGGTTACAGAAATTTCTTTTGATGAAGGTCAATCGGCATTGAATGACTCGGCAAAAGAAGAAATCCGCGGCTTGATTAAATCCGCAAAAGAAAGCGGCAAGATCGATGAGTTGAAAGTGGCAGCTTGGGCTGACCGCGAATATCCTGCCAAAGACACAAAAGCTTCTAAGTCAGATATTGATCTTGCGAAGAAACGTGGCGAAAACATCAAATCTTTCGTGAAAAAAGAGCTTTCAGTGAATGACGTCAATACTTACAATATGACTGAAAGACCGAATGCACTTCAAAAATTCTTCAAAACACCAACTGAAAAAACAAAAACAGCTCTAGAACAAAGCGGTTCAGCTCCTAAAACACAGGACGAAACGGGCTTCTTCGGTCAAAAAGCGAAAGCCTCTAAAGCTGTGATTATGGTTTACATGGAATAGTGATTTAATAATTAATGACACCCGTGAAGGAGGCTCACATGAGAAATCTGAGTGTACTAATGCTGGTTTTAGGTTTCCTTGTATCCGCACAATCTTACGCTGGCTTTTACATTGAACCCGGTATCACTTATGAAAAAGGTGACAACGAGTTAGAGTGGCCGGCACCACTTGGAGATTCCACCGGAAATACGAAGGGGTTGGGTGTGAATCTCAAATTGGGTTATCATTATGACTCAGTCTTCTTCATGGGCCTAGATGGATCTTACTCACAACCTAAGTTCGAGCACTCGGCAACTGATTATGATGCGGATGCCAAGTCGTCTCTGTACGGGGTGATCTTAGGAGGCCAAATGCCACACATCGGTTTGCGCATCTGGGGTGGATACATCTTCGGCGGAGAACTGGATCCCGATGAAAGCGGTGGTGTGGACGTGAAGTTCACAGGAGCGAAGGGGCCCAAAGTCGGTCTAGGATTTAAGATCTTCATGGTCAGCTTGAACGTTGAGTACATGGATCTTGAATACGATGACTCTAAGGTTGAACAAGCCGGTCCAATCTCAGGAGAGATCGACAATAAATTGAAAAATAAATTAGGTTTAGTCAGTATTTCATTGCCACTGACTTTATAAAACCTGTTTTCTGCGAGTTTAAAGAGCCCTTATACAGGAAGTGTAAGGGCTCTTTTTTTTTTTGGAGGTGCCTGCTTCTTTTTTGCACTTCAGCGCAGCATTCGCTGCAGCGTAGTGCAAAAAAGAAGCAGGCACTTCTTAAAGACTTAGAAGGAAGGCGCCAAGTCCGATGGCGCAGGCGCTGAGGATTTGTTTTCTCGTCAGTGATTCTTTCAGGAAGTAAGAAAAGATCACCGCGAAAAAGATAGAAGTGTTGCGCAGAGAAATTGCAAAGCCCGGTGCGGAAATTTTTAAGCCGTAAAGGAAAATCAAGAACGAAGCCGTGGCGCCAGCTCCGGTGGCGACCACAGTCCAGCCTTTTGTTTTAACAGTGTCGCGAATTCTTGCGAACGGACTTTTTCGGATACTCCAAAATAAAAACGGCAAGGACACAACCATCGCGATAAAAAACAATGTGCGCGGTTCAGCGCCTCTTTCTAAAGCTTGATGATAGGTCAAATGGTAGCCGGCGATAAAGACGGCACTTAGGTAAGACCAAATATCTTCCGTCTTAAATAGCGCATGATCTTCTTTCGTACGTCCCGCCATATTCATAGTGAAAATGCCGGCAAGAATTGTAAATGCGCCCAGGTATTGTAAAAAGGCCGCGCGCTCTTGTAAAAAGACTGTCGAGATCATCCATACGACGATCATCGCTCCACCGCGCATGATGCTATAAGATTTTCCTAAGCTGGTTGTGCGCAAGGCTTTCGCCAAAGTTAAAAAATAAAGCCCTTCAAAAATTCCCGAAAGAAATCCCAAGGCCACGACCGTATTATTCGGAAACTCCAACTGCCCAAATACGAGCACAGTCATAAAAGTGAATAAACCCGATAATAAAATCGTGAGAAAAAGAAAGCTTTCCTTATCTTGCGAGGATTTAGCCAAGGCATTCCATCCCGCATGTAAAAAAGCCGAACCAATAAGCAATAAAGGACCCGTAGCCATATAAAAACCACCATACCTGCTTTTCCCGAAAGGTGCCTGCTTCTTTTTTTGCACTACGCTGCAGCGAATGCTGCGCTGAAGTGCAAAAAAGAAGCAGGCACCTTCGAAATATGGTATGAACGAGGCTCATGAAATTGGCAGATTTAGACTTTAGTTTTCCTGAAGAATTGATTGCGACTTCTCCGCAAAGGCCTTCACGCGTGATGTGGGTGGAAGGTGGCGTTCCGCAAGAAATCACCTTGCAAGAGTTGATGGCGCGGATCCCGGCAGGCGATGTTTTGGTTGTTAATAACACGCGTGTTTTAAAGCGCCGGGTGTTTGCCGGGGATGTGGAAATTCTTTTTCTAAAGCAGACTTCGGCTATGGATTGGGAAGTTTTGTTCCCTTCTAAAAAATACAAAGTAGGCGCAAGTTTAGAACTTCCTTTGGGCGTCACCATGACTTTGGTGGAAAAAGGCCGTCCCCAAAAAGTCCGACTGAACCAAGAAGTCAGTGAAGACTACTTTCAGAAAGTGGCCGAGTTGCCACTGCCGCCGTATATTCAAAAAGCGCGTGAGCAGCGTCATACCGTGGATGCGGATGAATCTTGGTATCAAACGGCATGGGCGAAAACTCCCGGAAGTTTTGCGGCGCCGACGGCGAGTTTGCATTTTTCTGCGCAAGACATGGAGGCCTTAAAAGCTAAAGGTGTCGCTCTTTGCGAAGTCACTTTGCATGTGGGCTTGGGCACTTTTTTACCAGTCACTGCCGAAGACTTAAATGATCACGACATGCACGAAGAATACGTGGAAGTTTCTGCGGCTACGTGGGCGGTAGTGAATAACGCTCGTAAAAACGGTCACAAGATTTGGTCCTTAGGAACAACGACCACGCGTTCGTTAGAAAGTGTGGGGAACGGTCTTTTGCAAGGGAATCCAGAAGAAGGCTTCCGTGGATTTACCAAGCTTTTAATTCAACCTGGTTATCAGTTTAGAGTCGTCAATCGCCTCTTAACGAACTTCCATCAACCGCAGTCCACGCTCTTAGCCCTGGTCGCTGGATTTTCTTCCCTGGAAACAGTAAAAGCTTGCTATCACTGGGCTATTGAGCGAAAGTTCCGACTCTTTTCATACGGAGATCTCTCGTGCTGGACGGAAACAAAACAATGACTTTAGGCGAATTCAAAGTTCATCAAACTGCGGGCAACGCACGTCGTGCCACGCTGATGACGGCGCACGGTCCGGTGCAGACTCCGGTGTTTATGGCCGTGGGTACAAAAGCCACTGTGAAAGCCATGACTCCTGAAGAGTTGAAAGAGTGCGGCACTCAAGTTGTTTTAGGAAACACTTATCACCTGCATTTGCGTCCCGGTGAAAAGACGATCGCTAAAATGGGCGGTCTTCACAAATTCATGAACTGGCACGGCCCGATCTTAACGGACTCTGGCGGCTTCCAAGTTTTCTCTTTGTCGCAACTTCGCAATATGTCTGAAGAGGGTGTGGAATTCCGCTCTCACCTGGATGGCGCGAAACATTTTATCTCTCCTGAAAAGAGCATGGAAATCCAAATGGATTTAGGCTCTGACATCATCATGGCTTTTGATGAATGTCTTCAATACCCAGCCACCGAAGAAGAGATCGATAAGTCGATGGCTTTGACGTACCGTTGGTTGTTGCGTTCGCGCGATGCCATGGTTCGTAAAGAAAGTCTGCTTTTCGGTATCGTGCAAGGGGGCCTAAGCCTGAAGCATCGTTTGAAAAGCATGGAGCAAATTTGTTCCGTGGATCTTCCGGGGTATGCCTTAGGCGGATTTAGCGTGGGTGAGCCGATTCATTTGATGCACGAACTTTTACCGAATGTGGCCCCTCAAATGCCGGCAAATAAGCCGCGCTATCTCATGGGAGTAGGGACGCCGACGGATTTAATCATCGCGATTGACTCCGGCATTGATATGTTTGACTGCGTCATGCCTACAAGAGTGGCACGTAACGGAACCATCTTCACATGGAGAGGGAAAGTCAGTATCAAGCGCAGTGAATACCGTGAGGACAGTTCGCCTCTAGATCCAGAATGCGATTGTTATACTTGCCGCAATTATACGAAGTCTTACCTTCGTCACTTATTCTTAAGTGGTGAAATTTTAGGCTCTCGCTTGAACACGATTCACAATATTTATTTCTATATGAAATTGATGGAACGTGCGCGTAAAGCCATCGAGGAAGGCCGTTGGGAAGAGTTCCGCAACGACTGCTTGACGCGATTCGCAAAGAAGGACAGCTAGACTAAAATATTGATTCTTCTCAAGAATAATGCTGAATTTTACTGTCAGTTATTAACTTGGAGGAATCATGTTATTCGGACTTCTTGCATCCACAGCTCATGCACAAACAGCAACAGGCACTCAACCCTCAGCCTTTGAAATGTTTGTGCCGTTTATCTTCATCTTCGTTATTTTCTATTTCCTCATCATCCGTCCTCAAGCCAAAAGACAAAAAGATCACCAAAAGTTTTTGTCAGAAGTTAAACGTGGCGATGAAGTGATCACTTCATCTGGTATCTTGGGTCGCGTGGAAGGCATCACAGACCAATTCGTAACTTTGGAAATCGCTGACGGCGTTAAAGTAAAAATGCTTCGCAGTCAGATTGCAACATCTCAGAAGGCAGCAACAGCAGAGGAAAAGAAATAATGGAAGGACTTCGTTGGAGATCTATTCTCGCAGCACTAGGAGTGGCGGCAGCCATCGTTTGGGTACTACCAAACGTTGTTAATTTCGGTGAAAAGGCATGGTGGCCTTCAAAACAAAAGCTGAACTACGGTTTGGACATCCAAGGTGGTTTGCACTTAGTTATGGGTGTGGACGTAGATGGCGTTGTTTCTGAAAGTACGCACCGTCTTATCACGTCAATGAAAGCGGACATGCAAAAAGAAAATGTCGCTGTCAAAGACGTGAAGTCTGTGAACCCAAATCTGGGTGAAGTGACTATCGATGTGAACGATGCTGCGGGTAAAGCAGCCGTAGAAAAATTCTTGGCAGACAAGTATTCAACAGTACTTCAAGTGATGAGCTCGACGGATACTTCGATCACGACTCGTTACTTTGATGCTTACTTGAATGATTATAAAAACCGCGTGATTCAGCAAGCGATTGAAACTATCCGCAACCGTATCGACGAATTCGGTGTGGCTGAGCCTTCAATCTCTCAACAAGGTGCCAACCGCATTTTGATCCAACTTCCTGGTATGGAAGATGCTGAAAAAGCAAAGCAGTTGATCAATACAACAGCTAAATTGGATTTCATGATCGTTTCAAATGAAAAGTCCCCGCAAGAACTTCAAGCCATGATCGCTGAAGCTGAAAAAGCAGGGAACTATAGCATGACGACAATGAAGTACTCTGATTACGTGACGAAGTTGAATGCAGACCTTGCTTCAAAACTTCCTGCGAAATCTGTTGTTTACTTTGAGAAGTCTGCAAACGCGACAACGATGGAAGCGGGCGCAATCCCTTTCCTTCTTAAAACAGACACAGATTTGGGTGGAGATTCTTTGGATGACGCTTTCGTTGGTTACGACCAATATGGTGCTCCTCAAGTTTCTTTGCACTTCAATTCTGCAGGTTCGAATAAATTCGCGGACCTAACAGGCAACAACGTCAACAGACAGATGGCGATTGTTTTGGATAAAGTTGTGAAATCAGCTCCAAGCATTCGTGACCGTATTGCTGGTGGCCAAGCGGTGATCACTTTAGGTGGTGGTCGTGACCGCAACGGCATGATGGAAGAAGCGAAAATGATTTCAACGGCTCTTCGCGCGGGTGCTTTGCCAGCGTCTTTAGAGCAATTGGAAGAGCGTCGCGTAGGTCCAACATTGGGTGCCGATGCGATTGATAAAGCGAAATTGGGTTCTTACGTAGGCGCGGCGATCATCGTGATCTTCATGTTGGCGTACTATAAAGCTATGGGCGCGGTGGCGAGTCTTTCATTGGGAATCAACGTTCTAGCGTTGTTCGCGTTGATGACAAGCATGGGCTTCACGCTGACTTTGCCGGGTATCGCAGGTATTGCGTTGACGGTGGGTTTTGCGGTCGATGCGAACGTTCTGATCAACGAACGTATTAAAGAAGAGCTTCGTTTGGGGCACGGCCTGAATGTGGCGGTAAAAGAAGGTTATCACCGCGCGATGTCGGCGATCATCGATGCCAACGTAACAACGGCAGCAACTGCGGTTGTGTTGTTGTACTTCGGTACGGGTCCTGTGCGTGGTTTCGCTGTGACTCTATTGATCGGTATCGTGACTTCTATGTTTGCAAACGTGTTTGTATCGAAAGTCATCGTGGATCTTTTGGTTCATAAATTTAAAGTTAAAAAGTTGGCAGTGTAGAAGGTGCAGCATGACTATTAAAAATGATTCTTTCGGACGTTTTGATTTTGTTGGAAAAGCCTGGTTGTTCGGTGGCATTTCCTTGATTTTGACAATTGCATCTTTGATCTACCTTGCGGTGAATGGGATCAACTACGGTATCGACTTTAAAGGTGGTACTGAGATCCAAGTAAAGTTTGCGCAATCAGTGACTATCGAAGATCTTCGTAAATCTATCGATGACCTTAAGCTAGGTGAAGTCGGTGTTCAGTCTTTCGGTGAAGGCAACGAATACATCGTTCGTTTCCAAGGTCGTACTGGTAAAACAGACAAAGAGACCAACGAAATCTTGAATTCGGATCTTGGTAAAATCCGTAACGTGATCACAACTCAGTTTGCCTCCCAAGGCCCTGACATCCGTCGTGTCGACACGGTGGGACCTCAGGTGGGTGCGGAGTTGAAACGTAATGGTGTCCTTGCGGTCTTCTACTGCTTGCTGGTAATCTTGATCTACGTTGCACTTCGTTTCGACTATAAGTTTGCTCCGGGCGCAGTTCTTTGCTTGTTCCATGATGCGGTCATTACTTTGGCTGTTTTCGTGGCGGTAGGTAAAGAAGTGAACGTAGCTATCCTTGCAGCGATCATGACTTTGATCGGTTTCTCTCTGAACGATACGATCGTTGTATTTGACCGTATCCGTGAAACTGAAGGTCACTATCACGATAAGGGCTTTGGCTTCGTTATCAACAGATCTATCAATGAGATGTTGGTTCGTACTTTGATCACTTCAGGAACGACGTTTGTATCTGCCATCTGCTTGTACATCTTTGCAGACGGAACTGTTGAAGATATCGCCTTCGCGATGTGCGTAGGTATCTTCTTCGGAACTTACTCTTCTATCTATGTAGCAGCGCCGCTGGTACTTTTGATGGAAAAGTTGAACCTTAAAAAAGCCAGAGCGTAATAAGGACGGAATGAACCCTTTATGGAAGTCGCGTGATTTAACGATAGAAGCGGAAGTGCCCTCGACAGTCGAAGGGCAATGGCCGCCTCTCATCGGTAAGATTCTTGCGGCTCGAGGGTTCGCGGCTTCTCCCGAAGTGGAGAAGCTTCTTTTTCCGAAGCTCGCGGACTTGAAAGATCCTCTTTTATTAAAGGGGATGTCTCAAGCTCTTGAGCGCCTAGGTCGGGCGTATCTCAATAAAGAAAAAATCTGTATCTATGCGGACTTTGACTTGGATGGAACCTCAGGTCTGGCTTTGCTTAAAACCGGCATGGTCGCTTTGGGTTTTCCTGAAGTTTTGCACTATCAGCCGAAGCGTCTTTCTGAAGGTTACGGATTTCACGTCGCTGCGGTGGAAGAACTTCATAAGCAGGGCGTGAGTGTTATCATCACGGTGGACGTTGGTATCACCGCCCATGCGGCCGTCAATCGTGCAAAAGAATTGGGTGTGGATGTGATCCTCACGGATCATCACTTGCCGGCTGACACCATCCCGAATGCCTTTGTTGTTGTGAATCCGAATCAAGGGGATTGCCCTTCAGAGATGGGTTATCTTTGCGGCGCGGGTGTGGCGTTCTATCTTTTGCGTGGATTAAAACGCTACTTTCAAGATCATGAGCAACTCCCTAAAAATAATTGGGATTTAAAAGAAGTTCTGGATTATTTCACGATTGGGACTTTGACGGACATGGTTCCTTTGGTCGACGACAATCGTGTTCTAGTGAAACATGGTTTGGTTAAATTAGCGGAAACCAAAAAGGCAGGACTTCGAGCTTTACTTGAAGAGTTGGATCTTGTGGATCGCCCTTTGACAAGTCAAGACGTCGCCATCCGCTTTGCACCCAAACTCAATGCGCTTTCGCGTATGGAGTCCGGCGTATTGCCTATTGATATTTTCCTTTTAGATGACGCCGCAAAGGCGCGAAACATGGTTCGTGAAGTTATGAAAAATAACTCCACTCGTGTGCAGCTGCAAAATGACGCCGAGATCGAAGCTCAAGCTTTACTTAAAGAGTGGCCTCATCAAGATTTTGTCTTCGTTGCTTCAAAAACCTTCCATCGCGGCGTGGTCGGACTTATCGCTACGAAGCTCACCCAAGTTTATAATAAGCCGGCTTTTGTGGGATCCGTCGGTGATGATGGCATGATCGTGGGTAGTGCGCGCTTGCCACAGGGTCAAGAGGCCTGCCTGGTCGAGGCGATGTCGAGCGCTCAAGATTTCTTAAGTCGGTTCGGGGGGCACTCGGCCGCGGCGGGATTTGAAATCGCGGAAACTCGCGTGGCTCATTTCATTGAAAAACTGAGTGGCCACTTTTCTGATCTTCGCGAAAAACCGAAGCCATTAGAAATCTTCTATGATGTGGAAGCGAAGCTTTCCGAAGTCGGGGCGCCTTTAATGAAGTGGTATGACTTCGTGGGGCCTTTCGGGACTGGCTTTGCCATCCCATTGATTCATTTTTCAAATATTCAAATTCTATCCAAACGAGAGTTAAAAGGTGGTCACCTGCGTTTAAGAATCGCAGATCCGGATGGGCGCGCCTCTTCAGAAGCGCTGTTATTCACGCCGACACCTCGTCAGTTGGACACTTTGCAAAACGTTCCTGGCTTTTACCATATCTTGGGAGAGCTTCAGTGGAACTACTATGCCGGTCAAAAAACCGTGCAGATTCTTATTCGTGATTTAAAGGTAGCTAGCACATGAAACCAGCAAAAAAAGTCGTTGTTCTTTTGTCGGCGGGTTTAGACTCGACGGTGAACGCATTTGATGCCGTTAAGCACGGCCATGAAATTGTTCTGGCTTTGACTTTCAACTATGGCCAGCGAGCCGCTCAAAAGGAAATCGAATCAGCCGCAAAACTGGCGGCGCACTTAAAGGTTCCGCATAAAGTCGTAGATCTGCCTTGGTTCAAAGATTTCAATAAGTCTTCTTTGTTAGTTGAAGACCAAGCTGTTCCTGTTGGAGCGCAAGTTGAAATCGATAATGCACAAAAGTCAGCGGAGTCGGCAAAATCCGTGTGGGTTCCTAATCGCAACGGGATCTTTTTAAATATCGCCGCGGCTTATGCGGAGGCTTTGGGGGCGACAGCTGTGATTCCGGGATTCAATGTCGAAGAGGCGGCTACTTTCCCGGATAACTCAAAAGAGTTCATGGATACGGCGACGAAGGCGTTGCATTACTCTACGTCCAATCATGTGACAGTGGGTTGTTATACTGTTCACTTGAAAAAAACCGATATTGTTCGCTTAGGACACGGCTTGAAAGTTCCTTGGGAAATGATCTGGCCTTGTTACTTCTCGGGCGAACAGTGGTGTGGGCAGTGTGAATCTTGCCAACGCTCTAAGCGCGCGTTCGCGTCGGCGAATGTGGACGTGAAACATCTGTTTAAGGATTACTAATGAAAACACTTTTTATCGAAAAGAAATTTCCTTACGACGGAACTCAGCTGCATTCGCTGTTTGCTTATCTGGATCATAAAGTCTTAGGACCTTCGATCGTCTCTTGGCAGGGGGCTTGCTCTATCTCTTTTGATCACATGGTGGATGGAGAAGATCTTTTAGAACAAGCGGAGATCAAAGGCGATGAAATGCTTCATTTCATTATCGAAGTCTTTGATCGAGATTTGTTTTCAGGCGTGGCTTTGCAAAGACTTTTTGCTTCGATCGCGCGTGATTACTTGCAAGCCGCATCTTCTGTTTTGGCCGGTAAGTCATTGGTGCGTGATGGGGATGATATTTATCTGGATGATCGTAAGCTGAGTATCAGCATTGCTACGAAGTCACCAGTTTCAGTGATGGTGCATTTTGCGATGAATATCACTAATGACGGAACACCGGTAAAAACTTTGTCTTTGCAGGACTTGAAATTAGATCCTCGAAAAGTCTCCGAGGACCTGATGGCGAAGTTTAAGAAAGAATATGATTCAATAGTCGTGGCGACACAGAAAGTGCGCCCCGTTTCTTAGTGGTGATCGTGAGCGGAAGAAGGTTTTTCTTCCGCGAGTTTAGTTAACGGAAGCTTGTAACTGACTTCGTTTCCGACAGCGCCATCGCGCACGGCTTTCACTTTCAGTTCCCCTTTTAATGGGTACTTCTTCGTAGGCACGCAGTGAAAGTGATTTCCTCCCATGACGGAGCATTTAAAATCCACTTTGTCCTTTCCATTCACGGCAGCAACCTCGATTTTAGAATTCTTGACCGTAGGGTACTTAAATTCCATGTCTAAAAGAAAAATGTGGGCTTCTTGTTTTTCATCTAACATAAGCTCGGTATGAAAGGCTCCGGGCATGCGAATATGTCCGCCGTGAGGGCCTTCCTTGTCTTCGCCATGAGCTAGAGCTATAAATGGTGTCAGAATCAATAGAGATAGTATTTTCATAGTGTTTTCCTCATTTATCAGTCTTTCTAGGAATGAGACGTGGGTTTTGTGACATAAATCTAAATATTTATTTCTGTCACTAAAACCGGGGTGGTCTCCTAATACAGTTCAGAAGACGGGCAGGTTTAAAATGGATGCTGAAAAACTAGATCAAACTGAAAAATCAACAGAACTTCAACTTATGGGTATGACCTGCGTAAATTGCGCGGCCAAGGTTGAAAAGACCCTCAATTCTTTTCCAGATATTAAGGCTTCGGTCAATTTTGCGACCGAGAAAGCGCACGTCGAGTTCTTAGGAAATACCGATGTTTCTCAGCTTTTAAAAGCCATTCAGGATATCGGCTATCAAGCTTATGAAGTCAGTAACGAAATAGAATCCTCCAAGTTTAAAGAAGAGGCTGCGGCGGAATATAAAAAGGAACTTCGTCATTTTATTATTTCTTTAGTTCTGACAATTCCGTTTCTTATCGAAATGGTTTGGATGTTCACAGGAGCACATCACGAGTTTATTCCGCGCTGGGTGCAATTGGTGTTAGCAACCCCAGTTCAGTTCTGGATCGGTTGGAGATTCTATCGCGGTTCTTTCTTTGCCTTAAGATCTAAAAGCGCCAATATGGATGTCTTAGTCGCATTAGGAACATCTATGGCTTATCTTTTGAGCGCCGTGGTGACAGTTTTAAATTGGAAGGATCAACACGTTTACTTCGAGGCCAGCACTGCGATCATCACTTTGATTCTTCTTGGAAAATTAATGGAAAGCCGAGCTAAAGGAAAAACTTCCGAGGCGGTAGAAAGTCTTCTTCGTTTGCAGCCAAAGAAAGCCTTCGTTGAAAAAGATGGGCAGATTATCGAAGTCGCGACTTCAGAATTAAAAGCGGGGGATATCGTCGTTGTTAAAAACGGCGAAGGCGTTCCTGTGGATGGTGTCGTCTCTTCTGGAGAATCTTCGATCGATGAGTCTATGTTAACGGGTGAAAGCATTCCCGTGCAGAAAGTCGCGGGCGACGCGGTTTATGCGGCGACATTGAATCAAGAAGGCACACTAAAAATCAAAGCGACAGGGGTCGGAAGTAAAACTCAGCTAGCGCAGATTATTAAGATTGTGACAACGGCCCAAGGTTCGAAAGCTCCGATTCAAAGAATGGCTGATAAAATTTCAGGCGTCTTTGTTCCCGTCGTTGTTCTTATAAGTATCATTACATTCTTTGCGACTTGGTTCCTTGCAGGGGATCTGACTTCCGCATTTATTGCATCTGTTTCTGTATTAGTCATTGCGTGCCCTTGTGCACTGGGGTTAGCGACTCCGACAGCAGTGGTCGTCGGAATTGGTAAGGGAGCTCAAGCTGGAGTTTTATTCCGCGATGCCAAAGCTTTAGAACTCGCTGAAAAAATCAAAGTCCTAGTTTTAGATAAAACTGGAACTATCACTGAAGGTAAGCCACAGGTGACGGATGTAGTGGTGACGCAGGGATCTCAAGAGGATTTACTTCGTTGGGCCGCAAGTCTTGAAATGGGCTCCTCACATCCATTGGCTCAAGCTATTGTTGATGAAGCCCAAAAGTATGGCCCGTCATTACCTGCAGTGACGAATTTCCGATCCGTCGCGGGCCAAGGGGTCGAAGGTGTGGTTGAAGGGCGACAAATGCGCTTAGGTCGTCCTCATTGGGTGGCCCCGGAATATTCTTTGAACAAAGAAACCCTTTCCCGTCTAGAAGGACAAGGAAAGACCGTAATGACCTTGGCCGATGATTCTCGCGTGCTTGGCTACATTGCTGTGGCTGATAAGATTCGTGAAACTTCGAAAAAGGCCATCGCCGAACTTCAAGAAAAAGGCATTCGCGTGATGATGCTCACTGGGGATAATGAAGGCACGGCCAAAGAAATTGCTGCCCAAGCGGGAATTAAAGAATTCAAGCACAGCGTGAAGCCTGCGGATAAGGCGAGTGTGATTGTTGCATTGAAGCGCCAGAAAAACCGTGTGGCCATGGTGGGCGATGGGATCAACGATGCTCCGGCTTTAGCGGTCGCAGACGTTAGTTTTTCGATGTCTTCAGGGACTGATATTGCCATTGAAACGGCAGACGTGACATTGATGAAAAACGATCTTCAGTCTGTGGTTCAAGCTATCGAACTTTCGGAGATCACTTTAAAGAAAATTCGCCAGAACTTATTCTTCGCCTTTTTCTATAATGTTCTAGGAATTCCGCTCGCAGCACTGGGCATGCTGAATCCGGTCATTGCAGGAGCGGCTATGGCTATGAGTTCTGTGTCCGTGGTAAGTAACTCATTGCTTTTAAAAAGGAAGAGCTTGAGCTAAAACGATGACGCCCTCCTAAAACGTTGACTTCAAAAGGACGCGCTTTAGGATTAAGGCATGACGCGTTTTTCAAGAATGAAGTTTTCGCAGAAGATCTTTTTAGCCATCTTTGGCACTGCTTCATTCTCGGCCCTGATTCTGTGTCTTTCGCTTTATGCGACCCTTTCCCGCTATCAATCCAGTGATTTTGAAGACAGTTACGTCGATCATATGAATCTTTTTGGTAAAGCTTTAGGGCGTATTGAATCGGCTCAAGCGCGTATCGCTCTGAACGCGGCTAAGGCTGTGGAACTTCGTGATCAAGACATTAAAGGGAAGTGGACGAATAAAGATCTTCGGGCTTTAGCTGATGAACTGGGTGTTAGCGAAGTGAACGTTTTCAATCAGGATGGCAAAGCCTTGGCTTATTCCGATGACTTGCCGGAACCTTTGTTCACAGAATTTCCGGATTTACTTACGATCAACTCACTTGTTTATCAAACTCATCTTTTACGTGATTCTGACTCTAAGGTTCGTCACCACACGATTCTGCGCACGAAAGATTTGAATCGTTATATTGAGGCCGCACTTTATTTTGATGCCGTGACACTGCTTTTGAAGGAAATGGCCGAACACGATGTGGATAATCTTGTTATCGAGATGTTCGGGCCCGACGGCAAGAGCTTAGGGCGCATCCAAAAAGAAGACTTCACCGAAGCTTTGGATCTTTCAAAGTCTTTGAGTTTGCAAGACGGCGCTCATTGGGATCAAGGGCGGCTGATTGTTTTAGCTTCTTCAACAAACGCGAATCAAAAAACTTATCGCCTAGCTGCGGTGATTTCAGACCGGTTTTTGCGACAAGGGCTGCAGAAGATTCAAATGACCTTGGCAGTCGCCGCCCTTATTTTAATTTTGATTTCTTGGGTGTTGTCGCAAGCCTTAACTAAAACTTTATTGGCTAAGGTTGAAACCATCCGTTCCTTGCTATCACGAATTACGCGGGACCAGGATTATTCAAAACGTGTGTCTATTGTTGAAAAATCAAAAGATGAGTTGGATGAGCTGGGCGGTAATCTGAATCATATGTTAGAGACCTTGCAGGCCCATCAGTTTCAACTTTTAGGGGCGGAACGCGATAAGGCTCGCGCACAGATCGCGGCGCAAGTGGCTCATGATATTCGCAGTCCGCTGATGAGTATGAATATGGCACTCAGCCAAATCGAAAGTCCGCAAAAAGAGTCGTTGGCGATAATCAAAAGCGCCGTCGCCCGGGTGGCTGGTATCGTACAGAAGCTGTCTTCATTGTCGGCCAAACCCGATGAGTCCGCTAAGACGGAAGAGCCGAAATTAACGCTGATGGAGCCGGTCATCGCAACGGTCGTGAACGAACACCGTGTGCGTAAAGCCGATCATCAAAATTTGATATTTACAGGGATGAGTGCGACTCCGCATCTTTGGAGTGTAGTTCAAGTGAACGAAATCCAAACCGCTCTTTCTAATATGATTAATAACTCCTTTGAAGCGGAAGCGACCGAAGTTCATCTGACTCTTTCCGAACAACCCAAAGCTTGGACGTTGGAAGTGAAAGACAATGGAAAAGGTATTCCGTCGACAATTATCGATAAGATTTTTGAACGCAGCTTTACTTTTGGAAAGGCGACGGGGACGGGACTAGGACTTTTTCAAGCAAAAGCCGCCATTGAATGGAGTGGCGGAACTTTAGAGCTGCGATCAGAAGAAGGCAAAGGGACAACGTTTACTATTCGCATTCCTCGAGAGAAAACTCCGGGTTGGCTGCCTTCCTTGATCGAATTGGCGGATGATCAAACCATTTGTTTTGTAGATGACGACGCCCAAATTTTAGAAAGCTGGAAAGCCAAGGCTCAGGTCGCCTCCCTAAAACAGGCCCATTTCTTTGAAAGTATCGAAGCTTTGGAAAAGGCTTTCCCACTATCTGATTGGCCCCCAACAGCATTGCTGGTGATTGATCAGAATTTAAGTGAGACTAAAAAAGGCCTTGAGGTGATGAGTGCTTTAGCCATCGGCAAAAGAGCTTATCTTTGCACCACGGATTTTGACGAAAAGTGGATTCAAGATCAAGTGCGCAAAATCAATGGCTTCCTGATTCCGAAATTATTAGTCAGTCAGTTTGAAATTAAAGTGAGAGGTTCCTAATGCGTGTTTTGATTGTGGATGACGAAACGCTAGTAAGAAAAACCATGCAATCACAGATCGAATCACCGCATGTGGTTTCGCTCGCGGATTCTATGGAGGAAGCATTAGATATTCTGGACAAGCAAGTGATTGATCTTGCTTTTGTAGATCTGTCTTTAGATGACTCCACGGATCGTATTGGTTTGCAGTTGATTCAAGAAATTGCGAAAAGTCATCCAACGACGGTTGTTGTGGCGATGACTGGTCATGACGAAGGCCCTCTTGTGGAAACATGTATGAAGGCTGGCGCCGTTGATTATCTTCTAAAACCTTTCGATCGCACCACGCTGACTCAAGTTCTGCGCAAGGCTCCGGTGTTGCATCGTCTGCTTCGTCGAAATCAAACTTTGAAACATCAAGCAGGGTCAAAGCTGGTTCAGCACATCAATCTATACACAAAATCACCGGCCTTTAAAGCGGTCCTAGATACAGCCAAAAAAATTCGTGGCGCCAATCAGTCGATCTTGATTCGCGGGGAGAGTGGATCCGGTAAAGAGATCATGGCGCAATATCTGTGGAGTCTTGAAAACGACAGCTCACGTCCTTTTATCGCTGTGAATTGTGGAGCTATTTCGGGGCAGCTCGCAGAGTCGGAACTCTTCGGTCACAAAAAAGGTGCATTCACAGGGGCGACGGAAACTCGCTCAGGGAAGTTTGAAAGTGCGGATGGTGGAGATATTTTCCTAGATGAGTTAGCTACTTTGAATATGGACATTCAAGTAAAGCTGTTGCGTGTTCTTAGTAGTGGCGACATTTATCCAGTAGGACAAGATGTCGGTAAGAAAGTAAATTGCCGTACTATTGCTGCTACGAATGAAAACCTAGAAGAACTTATCAAAGAGAAAAAGTTCCGCGAGGATCTGTTCTTTAGAATTAAAAACTTCACGATCACTCTGCCACCGTTGCGTGAACGCAAAGAAGACATTTTAGATTTAGCGCACGAGTTTTTAAGAAAAGGGAACTATGGCGACAAACACTTTAGCTCTCAGGCGGAGGCTTTGCTCTTAAGCTATTCTTGGCCAGGAAATATCCGTGAATTAAAGTCGGCCGTGGAAGTGGCATCCGTACTTGCAGATGGCAATGAATTGCAACCCGGGGATATTACACCTCACTTGGTTCAGTCCGCGCCGGTGTATGAAGAAGTTCTTAAGAATCATTCGATCACGGAAATTGACGAAAAGGCTTTAGAAGGGCGCTTCAGTCACTTGGTTTCCGAATTTGAATTAAAGCTGATCGACTTTGCTATGCAGAAAAAAGGCTCTGAATCGGCAGCGGCTCGTTATCTAGGGATTCCAAGAAGTACTTTAGGGGATTTACGTCGTCGTTTGGCGGGAATTAAGAAATAGTGTCTTAGAAGGATCTCTGATAATTCTGGAGGTCCTTTTTTTAGCCGCATTTAAGTTGCGCGCTATTCTTTGTCTTTCGTTTTAATATACGCTTCCAGAAGCCACTTACGAAGGTGCTTCAGGTAATAATCTTTCATTCCGAAAAACACGAAATGATTCAAATAGCCTTCCCCGGATTTATTGGGTTCGTTGAAGTTCACGGTTCCAATGATCTCGGGCGTATCGAGTTCTTCGGGACGCCATAAGATAAACTCCCTAAAGGCTCCAATGCTGATGGCGCGGTAATATTTTAGAACTAAGCCTGCTTCGGAAATCTGTGTGATCTGAACTGGGTTAGCCACTTTCAGAGCACCTGAATCTTTCACGCTCCCCAGTGTTGTGGCTTCTTTGTTCAGAAGGTGCGGGTTTAAGCACAGTGTCTTTTTTAAGATGTACGACTTATCAAGGGGAGTGAAATAGATCTCTTTCACCCATTCAGATAAGTCCTTCATCACTTCAAAGCTCAGTTTTCGTTTTGAAACCAAATAAAGATCGGGGAAGTTCTGCAGTTGAACTCCGTGTTTGGCGGCGCGATCAGTAAGATATTGCTGAATTTGTTCCCAGCGCTTCTTTTTTTCGATATCAAAGATTTCATAGTTTGCAAAAACCATGTCGAAAGTTTCTGGAAGCTGCTGGCGATGAACCGTGTCTTTGTCAGAAAGGTCAGAAAGAAGCTGACCCAACAAAGAGTATTGGAAAACTTCCGCATTCTTAAACTTATCCGTAAAGAAGTTTTTGACCTCAAGACCCAAAGCGGCGTCTTCATCTAAAACTAGTATTCGTGTCTGACGGCCATGAGTATTTAAAAGTTCCGTTGTTTGATGAGCTTTATCTTGAAGAATATTTCTTCGCACCTGGCTGACCTGCTTGTTGTCGGCCCCAAAAAAGTGAAATTCGCAAAGAAAGTCTTTGTCGCTTACGGGCTTACAGGATTTGCAATAAGCAAGAACGCTCTTGATATTGCCAGAGGTGAACGAGTCACTGTAATACTTCGTCATAGCCCCGATTTTAATCTCGTGATTATTCATCGTCGTAAAGCCGATTTCAGAAATCGAGTTCAGTGAAACCTCTTTCAGCATTTCAATGGTGGAGCTGATGTTCATAGAGGCTACGGTCGTTGAAGTGACCGGGTGGTGGCCTGTCAGTGCATACTCTAAATGCTGCTTTAAGATAAGCTTATCAAAGGGCTTAAAGATGACATTATTGATAATACGTTCTTCGGCCAGGGCGATATTAAAGTCCGGGCTATCAAAAGCCGTCAGAATCAGAGCCGTAGGTTCTTGCTCGGAACACATTTTCTTACGCATAAAAAAATCACGGGCCCGTTTTATCAGGCCCATGTTTTGTATCCCTAGGAATTCATTTTTTGCGATGACCAAACGAAGTTCGTGTGTTGCTGCCGGAGAGACGTCTTCACTTGTGTCGTCTTTGTGTTTACGGCCTCCCGGGGCTAATGCCAAGGGGCCTGCGGTCAGTGCAGTTTTAAGCCATTCGTGAAATTCTGAAAGGTTGAGGAAGAAGCGAATATGAAGCTGGGGATCTATACTTTTTAAGGTGTCGAATAGATCCTTCTGGATACGTTCATCATCTTCGAGGACGTATATGAACTTCATACTTTTATTATATCTTGAAATGAGTCACGAAAGTAAAATTATTTTTAAGGGGACCGAAAAATAAAATAAACAGCTCCAATCAAACACAAGCCAGCCCATAAGAAATCTAGCTTCAGTGATTGTTTCATATAGAGAACTGAAAAGCCGGCAAAGACCACCATGGTGATCACTTCTTGAATGATCTTGAGCTGTGGCAGGGTGAACTGAGTGTACCCTATACGATTGGCAGGAACTTGAAGCAGATATTCAAAAAAAGCAATGCCCCAACTGACAAGAATAGCCACCCATAAGGCAGATTCTTTGAAGGACTTTAAGTGTCCATACCAAGCAAAGGTCATGAACACATTTGAAAGAACTAAAAGACTGATAGGAAGGATGGCTTGGCTCATTACGAAGACCTTTGGTTATAAGCATGATTGCACAGCAAGCTTGCGATACGACGATACTCACTCAACAGATCCAAATGGATGGAACTTGTATTGATCGAAGAGTTCATTCCACGGTTCAAGCGGCTGATGTGGTTTTCACGAAGAGTGATTTCCGTCTTCGCTAAATCACGTTTCAGCTGAATGGCTTCTTCTGAAAGTTCTTTGTTCTGATAGGCATTAATGGCCATCGCCGCCACTTTCACTACTTGTTGGTGCATTTGGCAGATTTCCGACCAACCTTCGGTAGAAAACTCAAGTTTTAAGGCGTTCTTTTTAATGGCTAAAGCCAGGATGTTGATGTCAATCGCGTCAGCGGCTCTTTCTAAGTCGCTGAGGAACATGATCATATTCATCACGTTCTGATGCACAACTGTGTTGGACTTGTTCGCGTGATCTAGAAGGAACATTTTGGTTTCGCGGTATAAGAAATCGACTTTGTTGTCGCGGTCTTTGATCGAATCGAAATCTTTAGGATCATTGGTCTCAAAAAGACGAATGGAATCTTTAATCATTCCTAAGACGATATCCGCTGTGCGCATGATTTCGCGATTCGCATAAGACACGGCCAAGGCTGAAGACTGATAGTTATCAAGTTTTACAAACTCTGTTCCAAACTCTTCGGAAGCTTGTTTGGGGAACATTTTTTCGATCAGCTCTGCACCTTTATTGATGAATGGGTAAAAGATCACCGCTGACAGAATATTGAAGATTAAGTGAGCATTGGCGATTTGGCGCGACGTGGTCGTGTCGAAAGTATTCAGGAAATCAATGAAGAGCTGAGTGAACGGATAGAAGATCACGACACTGATTGTTTTATAGAAGAAGTGAGCCCACGCCACTTGACGACCGATATAGTTACCGCCCGCAGCCGCAATCAAAGCGACTGACGTCGTTCCGATGTTGGCTCCATACACCCAAATCATGGCGTCGTAGAATGTAATCGCTTTTACGGCCGCTAAGCTCATCGCAAGACCGATCGTGACGGCACTACTTTGAACAAAAGCACAGAACACAATAGAGATAAGTAGCGAGTATCCGGGATTGTCACGAACGTTTTGGAAAAGATCCGTCAATAGTGGATTTTCCGCAAAGTGATGAGAAGACACCGAAATCAAATTCAAACCAAAGAACAAAAGACCGAAGCCCATGAAAACCAAAGACAGATTTTTGAAAACGGTTTTCTTGGATTTAAAATAAAACGCAAACGCAATGGCAAATACAGGAAGGGCATAAGAACCCAAATCCAAAGAGATAAACTGAACCGTGAGTGTCGTACCGATGGCCGTACCAATGATCACGCCCATCACTTGGCGAAGATTGATCACGCGTGCTGAGCCCAAGCCCACAAGCATAGAGGTCACGGCGCCCGAACTTTGCATCAATGTCGTAAGAACAACCCCTGTAAGAATCGCGAGAAATTTACTTTGCGAAAGACGATTCAAAAGAATCGTGATTTTCCCCGCCATTAGTTTTTCTAAAGACGAAGAAGCCAGTCCCATCCCGTACAAGAAGAGAGCCACCCCGCTGATCAGGATGATGAAATAGGAGTTGTGCGTATCAATCATGATGTAGTTCCATTGTGCTCATTAAAGTGAATTAAGCTCCAAAAGAATAAGATTGTAGCAATGATGCCAGGAATAAGGAAGCCCCAATACTGTGCGTGAAGATAAACGTAAGCAGATACGAGTGAACCTAGAATGAAAGACGAAATCAGTCCGACACGCATCCAGTTGGCGCGAATTTCATTCGTGCGTGGCTGAATTTTGTGAGAACGCGTGATCACACGCACAAGGCCGATTCCTAAGTCTGTGGTGATACCAGTGAGGTGAGTCGTGCGAATAATGGCGCCGAATGCAGAAGTGACGGTGGCATTTTGAATTCCGCAGGCCAAGCAAAGAGCTGCAAGTAAGATATATCCATGACGAGCCAAAGGAGCACCAAATTCACCAAAGACACCGAGATTTCCCAGAGTCGCCACCATGATGGTTAAGAAAAGAATCAAAAGCATCACAAAAGGATAAAGAGGTTTGCGACCGGTTTGAATGCGACGATCGACGAAGAAAGCTGAAAGCATGGCTCCCCCGATGAAGAAGCCAGGGACAGTCAACATTCCTAGGGACTGTATCCACTTTCCTTGTGCGGCCTCCGTGCCGATCAAAGTTCCAAAACCCGTGACATGAGAAACAAAGCGGTGACAGGCAAGGTATCCGCCCGTGTTAATAGCTCCTGCTTGAAAGGCCATCGAAAGCCAGATGGTGACGTTAGAGCGACTGAAGTGAGAAAGAGTTTGGTGATAGGAGAACATTCTCGAAATAGAGTAAAACAACTCTTCTAAAAAGACAAAAGACCCCTATATACTTAGACCTAAGAAAGAGGAAAGACTCATGACAGCCAAAACACCGGTTTTAGTCGTTGCAGCGGTGATCCGCCGTTTTGCTGACACGGAAAAAAGAATTCTGATCGTGCGCCGGGGTCCAGAGCAAAGTGGCGCCGGTTTTTGGGAGTTTCCGGGTGGCAAGGTGGAATTGGGGGAGTCTCCTGAACAAGCTTTGCAGCGTGAAATCGATGAGGAGTTGGGGATCTCTATCCGCGTAGGAGATCTTATCGGTGAAGCTGACTTTTCTTATCCCACAAAGCTCATACGTCTTCGCGTGTACTGGGCCGAAACCTTGCAAAGTGATTTGGTGCTGACAGAACACGACGCCTTTAAATGGTGTCTGCCTCATGAAATCAAAGTCGATGAGCTTTCCGAAGCGGATCGGCCTTTTGTTGAGAAGATCTTAGGGAAGTAAGTAAGAGCGCTCTTCCGGGGTGGGAAGGCGACAGAACTCTCTTTCGCCAAACCACTTGTAGCGATTTTTTGCCACGTATTTGTAAATGAGATCACGCAAAGGTCCGGGAATGATCATCGCGAGAGAGAAGATTCTAAAAAAGCCTCCCAGTCCCGACACAATTTTAATGACCGCAGCGGAGCGACGATAGATCTTACCTTTCTCAAAGTAGATCACTGTATCAAGATCTGTCCGGTCTTGAGCGGGCAGAAGTTCTTCAGCCGTGCTTCCTTGAAGGGGGGCAAAAAGGAAAAGATGAGTTTTATCGCGACTGATCACAGCGTCGACAAAACCATTACAAAGGTGGCAAACACCATCAAAAAAGACAACGTTTCGCATTTTTAAATCCACCTTTTCCATAGCAATTCCAGGCTACAGTCTTTATAATGAAACTTCAAGTTGAGGAGTCCTGTTCATGGAAGTCTTTTTATTTCCTCTAGTCAACGTCACTTTGTTTCCGCGAACGACGAAGCCTCTCAATATTTTTGAACCTCGTTATCTTTCCATGATTAAAGAAGCCGTGGCCACACAGACGCCAGTTGCGTTGGGTTTTATCGAAGACCCGTCAAAGGTCGCGTCAGTTCGTCCGGGTGAAAACGTCCCTTTTGTTCGCGAAATTGCGGGTTATGGATACGCGCAAATCGTAGAGGAAAGATTGAACGGGACTCTTTTGGTCTTTTTGCAAGGGCAAGGCAAGTTACGTTTGGGCAAGGTCCTTGATCGCGGCACTCCTTACATCATTTGCGAAGGCCACATCATTCCTGAAAAAACAGTTCTTGAGCCGAATTATCAGACAGAACTCAACGCCATTCATCGCATTCTTGTGCGTTGGATACAGACGCACATTCCAGATCCGCAGCAACGAGACATTTTCATGCGCAATCTTGTGCATCCCGAAGAGATCATCGGAAGTTTCGCTTCTTATTTAGTGCGTGATTACGATTTGCAACAAATGGTGCTCGAATATGACGACATCAACGAGAAGGTGCATTTTCTGCACCGTCTGATTGAGTCCAATGAGCTTACGACTTAACCGGGCTCGCTTCTAAATTATCCAAGTGCACAGTCTCTGCACGAACAAAGAAAACCCATTGAAGTAAAATCACCCACACTGAGTGCGCTAGCGCGAGATGCACAATCTTCATCCAAACCGGTGCGTGCAAAAGTAAGGTCAGAATTCCAAACACGATGGCTGTGATCAGCGCTAAGCTCATTTGGTAAGAGCGACGTTCCACTAAAAGAGATTCGGCGGTTTGCGCTTTGATCCAGAAGAACAGGGCCAAACTTCCTCCACCTAAAAGGGCAAGCACCGGATGTAGGCCACGCAAGCGAACTAAGAAGTGAGAGTTCGAATCAAAATCGGCCAGCAAGCCCTCCCACAGATTTTCAGTCGGGAAGAGTGAGTTAGAAAGCGACGCCCAAGCGCCAGTGATGCCGATGATCACAATAGCCCACGGCAAATAGCGATAGCGTTTGTCTTCTTTTGAAGGCGCTTGCAACTCTGATTGCAAAGTCGCCGCCGAAAAAGCCAGAGCCGCAGAGCCCGTCAGCATAAATGAATTCAATTGGTGAAGAGCCATAACAAAGGCGCGATAAGGTGTGTCGTTCGTCGTGACCAATCCAAACAGAACTAATTTTGCGCCCAAAAGAGCTTCGGTAATCGTAAAGATCAAAGTGGCGAAAGCCATCTTTCTGGCAAAGTGAGTTTTCGGATAAATTTTGCGGGCGGCCCACCAAAAGTAAATCACGACGAGCCCGTAAATACCTGACATCAAGCGGTGGCCGTACTCCACCCAGGTCTTTCCGCGTTGGGCTTCAGGAATAAGTTGCCCGTGGCATAGTGGCCATGTGTCGCCACAACCATCACCTGAATGAGAAATGCGCACCCACGCGCCCCAAAGAATCACCAAGATCGTGTAAAACAAAAGGCCAAATGCAAATTTCTTGAAAGTAGGTTTCGTCATAGAAAAAAGAAGTATCATGCCCCGAAAATGCGGTCAATCTCGAGGGGCGGCGATTGACTTCCTGACAAGGAAAAGAGTTAAATAAGGCATGTCAGAAACATCAAAGTCCGCTCACCACCATCATCATCATTCACATGCCCATGGGCATCACCACCACCACTCGCATGGCGCCGTTATGGGTCGTATGAAATGGGCTTTGGCATTGAATCTAGGTTTTGCTTGTATCGAGCTTGTCGGTGGCTTGTGGACGAACAGTGTGGCGATTCTGAGTGATGCCTTGCACGACTTCGGTGACGCCTTAGCCGTGACCCTGGCGATTGTGCTTGAAAAGTTCTCGCATAAAAAAAGTGATGGGAATTTTTCTTACGGCTATAGACGTTTTTCCACCCTCGGTGCTTTGATTACCGGAATCATATTGATTGTCGGGTCGGTGTTGATTTTGATTGAGTCCGTGCCCAGACTTTTGAATCCGCAACAGCCTCATGCTGACGGAATGATTTTGCTGGCCATTTTAGGTGTGAGCGTGAATGGTTTTGCTGCGTACCGAATTTCTAAGGGGGAATCCCTGAATGAAAAGATGTTGATGTGGCATATGATCGAAGACGTGATGGGGTGGGTTTTGGTGTTAACCGGAGCCATCGTCATGAAGTTCTTCGATCTACCGCAGCTGGATGCGGGCATGGCGATCGCATTGGCTTTGTGGATCATGCACAATGTCTTTAAGAATCTGCGCGAAGCTTTGAAAGTTTTCCTAATGGCATCGCCGACCAACATCGAAGTTGAACATGTTGAGCAGGCGATTCGTAAAATCGAAAAAGTCCAGGACGTGCATCACGGTCATCTGTGGTCTTTGGATGGAGAGAATCACATTTTCACGGGACATGTGGTCTTGGGTCCTGATGCGACTGTTTCAGATATGGAAATCGTAAAAACAAAAGTCAAAAAGCTGGTGAAGGATTTTGGGATCGTCGAAGCGACGATCGAAACCGAAGTCGCTGGTTTTACGTGTCTCGATCCGGAACATAAATAAAAATGATGAAAGAATGTGCAATGTTTCTGTCTCACCACGAAACGTTTTAGGCACAAAAATCTATTTATTCCCTCGGTTTAATAAAAGTTTTTCCTAATAAAGTCCGATAAGTACGTTAAGGAAACGTTAGGAAAAATTATGCGAAATACGGTACGTAACTCTGCAGGTAACGTTTTGTTACAAATCTTGGCGGCCACCGCTGTGATGAGTACCTCTTTTTATTTCCTCACCAACTACGTGATTGGCCAGAAAGAACAAGTAGCTAAAACCGCGAACCTCGTGAATGTTCGCTTCGCGCTGAATAGTGCGATGGACTATGTGATTTTCGGCGTTCGTCAGAAGTATTGTTTTTCTAATGATGACATGCTCTTAGCTGAGCCTGCTGAAAAATGCAACCTCACGAACACGGGCAGCGTTGAACGTCTGATCATGTCGGTAGAGCAGGAAAACTTCATTCGTCAATTGCTTGCTAATGGTCAAAGCGTTGGAGACGTTGATCCGAATAATATTCGTTTAAAAACTATTGATCGTTACATCCGCGTGAATGCGGCATCCACAAACCATCCGTTGTTCCCGGTGTTGCAAAGCTTGAAAATGGTCAAAGGAGCTGATGGAAAACCAGTGGCCATTGATGGTATTGGAGTGAAGATCACCCGTGATGACAGTGCCTTTCTTCCTCGTTCAGGCCGTGAAGTTTATGCGACAATCACGGTACTCTTGAAAACTCATCGTGATCAAACGGAGCCTATTCGCATCGGTAATAAAGATTTAAGTATTAGTTCTCAGATTGTTGTGTACCCACGCGAAGTGGGCTCGTTTGCACTCTTAGTTCCAAATGATTTGCATCTGGATTCGACTTGGGACGCGCAAATGGAAAAAGGTGATCTTTCGATTCATAAATTCAATAATCGTGCGGAGCTTGGTAACAGCCAGGGGTTGGTTTTCTTAAGTCCTGTCTTTGTGAATAAAAACATTCATATCGCCGTGGATAATGGTACTGACGAAACGGATCCTGGTGCTGTTCAGTATTCTGCGGTTACCTTTGCGGACCGGGTTTATCTTGGAAACGGTTGGGTGAAATCTAACGGTTCTAACTACACACCTAGAACTTCAGGTGGAATGACCGATCGCTACTGGGCTGATGCCCGCACTTTCGGTGGTTTCCTAAAGGGAATCGAAAATGACGGTGGTTTGGATTTAGGTCTTCACTATTTCGCAAAAATCTTATCAGGAACGGTACCTAAAAGTGATTTGATGAGCCAGTGTATTGAGCTGACAAAAAAGCAATCAAGTCGTGAATATATGTACCAATCAAAGCTGGGTGTGACCCTGAATTCATCAGAGAACAACAATTTTGATTATCGATTATTTCTGTCTAACGGGAATTATTTCAGTAAGCAAACGGATTCTTTAACTCTTAATAAGGACAATTGGGGGACGGGAACGGCTGAGCTGATTTCTGATGACTACAATGACGCCGTCGTTAAAGTGCGCGTCGACATCGGTGACAAATGGGTTGAGGCTCAGATGCCGCGTGATGCGACATTGAAATTAAAAGTTCAAGTCGGATCCTCAACATATTACAACAGCCTCAAATCTGCGGTTTCAGCGAAAGAATATGCCCGTACTAGCGCCGTTGCTAAATATGATAAATTAGAGGATGACCTTGAGGCGGCTCGCGCAAGTCTAACATCTTGGGAAACGAAGCTTGCCTCTGAAGAGGCGAAACCCGAGAAAAAAGCAAGTTCAGGTGGCGGCACTACCGCACCTTCCACGACTTCCACTTCCACTTCGACGAGTGGTGCAAGTGTTCCTTCTAGCACAACAGAAACGGAGATGGCATCTACCTCGACGGAGTCATCTGGCAGTTCCTCTTCTTCAAGCGGCACGACAGTGACTGAAACGTCACCATCCACGGAAGGCTCAACTTCGAGTGGTACTTCCAGTGGGGCGACTTCGGGTGACAAAGTAGAATATCAAGACCCAGCGAAGATTGCTTACTATGAAGATCAGATTGAGGAAACAAAGAAAACTATCACGAGTCTTAATACTCAATTGGTAGATCAACAGAAGGTAGTTGAAGACGCTAACTATCAAGTGAGTGTCGCAAAAAGTGCGGTTTCAAACTACGAGTATTTGGTAGCAAACCCTCCTTATATTGAGATTGAAACTGACAAAGTAAAATCTTATTGGGGATTTACGTCTTACGATAAATTGGATTTCCAAGTGCGCGTTAAAAATGCCGGAAGTTTGATCGGAAAAGATGGTACTAAGATCGCTCCTGTCGTCGGAGTTCAAGCGTACGATGGTACGTACTGGAGAAGTAATCCTATCGTGAATCCAGCTAACGCCAACCTTCTTGGCTATCTGAATTTTAAATTTGATGGAACGACTTCGAACCTCAATCCTCCCAATGCCGTCTCGCGTACGCCAGCAAGTACTGCTGAAAGTTTGAATGAAGGTGGTACGGACTGGGCGAAACTTGCTGAAGACTGCGAAAATGCTCGTAATGCGCAATCCTCACAATCCTTCGGTGGTGCTGGTTGGAATACCAGCTTTGCACCAAGCACAAGAACATCATGGAATTTCGCAGGTGGGGAAGAAGTAGGTAAAGATCCAGGTCTTCCTAGTCTTGAAATCGTGAACTCAACAAGAAGTACAGCGACGTTCCAGGTTCGTTCTATCGTCGGTAAGTGTTTGATCGATTCAACATCTGACTTTGTCACGGGTTTCTTTGCTTGTGATGAATTGGAAATTGAAGCTCGCTCTAAACCTTTACGCATCATTGGTACTTTCATCGTAGGTAAATTGCGTCTGCATCCAGATGCGATTCGCGCGGGGATCACGTGGAGTACCATTTATCATCCGCAATCGACGAAAGAATTGCGCGCTGCTAAAATTCTGAAGCCACTTTCCGGAGGAGAGGACTGTAATGCCAAGATTGTTGACCCGATTTGGCATCCAATTCCTTCGGTCCAAGGAGTCGCTGATCGTATGGCATGTAACACGATCAGTTTGAGAGCTAAAGCGGATCCATTCCAATGGACATCGGTTGATCCGGATTGTGGTCTGATTTCAGGTGCATCGAATACGACATGTAAACGTCGTCTGGTGCGTTTCTTCGTGGCAGAACAGTCCCGCGAAGGAGGCTTATAATGAAAACATGGAATAACAAAGGTCAGACGCTGGTTGAAGCGATCGTGGGATTTGCACTATTGACTGTCGTAGGTACGGCTTTCGTCGGTGGTATGGCGCAGTTAAGAAAAACAACGGCGCAGACCGTGCAGCTTTCGTCATCGGATAAACAAATCAATGACATCGCAGAGAACATCAAGGCCGGCGTTGAAAACTATCAAGTGAACTTTGACTATGAGTCGGGAACATCTTCAGTGTTGGCTTTGGATAAATTGCCTATGGCGTGGGATACCGGACGCGTGGCTAAGCGCGAGGACTGCAAAGAGTGCGCAGGTACTTACGGTTACACGATTCAACCTTATGAAGAATTCCGTGGTCTTTACAAAGTGACTCTACGCATGACTCACAAATCATGGACAGAGCCTTACAAAGATTACGTTTTCGTGGTGAGTGCAAAATGATGTTGATGAATAAAAAAGGCTTCACAGCCATAGAAGTTGCAATTGGTATTGGTGTGGTCGCAATCCTCACAACGGCCGTGCTTGCGACTCAGTTGATGGTCACTAAAGAGCAGGTGAAACTTCAAACCAAGCTTGAAGATTCCATTGATACGAATTTGGCCGAACGAGTGGTCTTCTCTGACTTGAATGCGGTCGAGCCGTCGTACAATAATCTGACGGTGAAAGACGATAGAGGTCTTCCATTCTTCGATTATTATCCGGATGTACCAGCAAACTTGTTGGGTAAAAAGGAAGATCTAGAAAGAAATATTACTTTGAAGCTGGGCGGCCGTACAGAAATGTTTGTTCTGCTTCAAGACCTCAATGCGGGCGCGTTGATGAACTATGACCCGGTGGCGGCTTATGATATTGGAGCTGTTCCGTCGGATTTCAACAAATCAGCAACGCTGTCTTTTTCCTCACTGAATAAAAGCAAATGGGTCGAAAAGCAAAGACCGGCCTTTTGGGTGCGTGGAAGAGCTTTGATGTTAGATACGCCAGCACGTTTGCGCCCAATTAGAACGGATGGTTCTGTTGATATGAAGGTCGCTCCTCGCAGTCCAATATTTATTGGATATGTTGATGAAAACTCCTTAAAAATAGATGCGACAATTAAGGGGCTTGTTGACCTGAAAGAGCCCGAGTTTGGAAGCACATTGGATTCGGTAGATAAATTCTTGCGGGCGGCGCCGTCTATTGGCGGGGGCCAATCGATCGTGCGTATGCGGGCTGTAAGATTGATTCGCTACTTCCTGCAACCTCAAGAAGATGCCCGTTACGTCGGTAAGCCTGCGAATCTTTATAAATCTGTTTATGAAGATGGGAGATGGTCAGAGCCCTTCTTGATGGCCGATGCGGTGGCAGAGTTTCATCTTCGCCGCGATTCAGTTTTGAAACGAATGATTTATTTTAAAGTTAAGAAAATGGATAAAAAGGACCCGACGAAGACCGCCGGTCTTTAAAGGTTTCAGGGGGAATTATGGGTACGTTATCAAAAAACAGTGTCGCTCTGGGGGCGCTTGTATTTTTCAGTATTCCGTCCTTGGCGGCTGATAAAGATTTTCCAATGTCGGTCAACTCGGCGACATCGGGTGACTCTGTCGTGTCGGCGCCGGCCTCAGGGTTGGTGACGAGATCTGGTAAAACGGAAGTCATGATCAAAGTCAATAATTCTTGCTTTGGAACCAACCTTCGCGGTGTAGGGAATCCTTTGGCGCCTAGCTCTATCATTCAGGCAAGTTTTGTTATGGTGATTGGTGGAAAAGAATATCCTATTACAGTTGAATATCCAGCGATGTTAGTAACGGCTGCGGGCATGTCCGGCGGTGGAACTGTAGCTCCAATGTCAGCAGATAAGTTTTCTATCCCTGGCGGTGGATCTGCAGGAATTTTCGGAAACAGCGTTATCTTGAAAACGCCAATTCCAACGAGTGTTACGATTGATGATGAAGGTAACGTAACGGAAAAAGCAAAAGGTGATGTATATCTAAAAAGCTATGCATTCAATCAGGAAATCACATCTTGTAGTGGTTCAGCTGTTTATGGTGCTTACGGACACTCATCTAGTCATGCCACTTATCCATGCGGTGATTACATGGGGAAAAATGGAGCGCTATCAGCCTCCTTCGGCGGTATCTCCGTATCCTCCGATAAATCCAACATCGACATCAACGTCTCTTTCCCAGGGCAAACAGGCTTCTGCGGTGGTTACTGGTCACCTCTGATGGTGTTCTGGGATGATGAAAGACCGAAGTTTGATGCGATCAGTGATTTCCCTCTAAATCCCTTCGGTAAAACGATGTGGCCCGAGGCGAAGTCTCCAGGTTGGTTCGTGGCTTTGGATCGCGATAAGTCGGGTATGATCGATCAACGTAACGAGCTCTTTGGTGATAACGCAGACAAAGTAAATGGCTTTGAAGTCTTAAAGCAATTCGATTCGAACAAAGACGGCTTTATCGATAAGAAAGATAAAGAGTTTAAGAAACTTGTTCTGTGGAATGATGCGAACGGCGACGGTATTTCACAAAAAGAAGAAGTCGTGAAACTTTCTGAAAAGATCACGAAGATTTCTTTGAACTATGAAAAAGGTGTTGTCAGACCGATCGGCCGCTACGCCGAAGCTCGTGAAAGAGCGAAATTCTGGTACAAAGAAAAAGGCAAAGTGAAGCAAGGGGATATCATAGATATCTGGCTGGCTCCAGCAGAAACAAAGCTGAGTCAAAGATAAGAAAAAGGCGGGTGAATCCCGCCTTTTTTATTTTTCACTGCCATCGTGGCAGTAGCAATGGACCCAACGTCTGCACTTCCACAGTGGAAGTAAAATAGACTTCGTTGTCCTCGTCGAAAAACTATTTCAACAAATCCTGAATCGTCTTTTCCAAAAGTGCCGGCTTATCCGGGCCAAATCCGCGATAGAAAGTCACCGGTTTTAAATTCTTATCAAATACATACAGCGTCGGCAGAGCTTGGACTTTAAATTCTCCCAGCATTTTTCTATCTTGATCCTGATAGATATAGAAATCGAATTTCTGGCCTTTTAAAAATGCATCCCGCTCTTTCAGGTCATCGTCTTCATTAACGGCGATAACAACCAGACCCTTATCCTTATAAGCCTTATAAAGGCGATTGTAGTGCGGTAAAGCCTCTTTGCACGGTGTGCACCAAGAAGCCCAGAAGTCCACCAGGACAACTTTACCTCTTAATTTCTCAAAAGAAATTCCTTGGGCGGGGGATAAAGGAGCGGCAGAGATCTTTTTAAAATCCACATCGAAATTCGTGGGTGTCGCAGCTAACGCAGCCACAGGAAAGAAAAGAGAAATAAAAAACAGACGAGCCAACACCTAAGAAATCCTCTCGACATATTTCAGTAAAAGATCACGTCCACGGATCTTCGCGCGGATGATAGATAAGAAAATAAAAACGCCACCCGTTTTACGATCCAAAAAAATCATCTCTTTTGGCGGAGTTCTCCAGGAGAAGTGACGAATGATCTGAAAGGCCTTTTTTGAAAGACGTTGTGGCAGATCCGTATTCTTCCAATCATAAAGTCCTTCGGCATCGACGCGACCTTCTTGATTGCGCGGGTCTTCGGGAGCAATAAAGGGTTCGACGGTTTCAAAACAGAACTCTTCAAAAAGTCGCTTTAGTTCATCGGCGTCACCTTCGCGGATGAAGCGCAAGTCTAATGCAGAAGATTGAAACAAGTCGCGGTCGTTGTATAATGAACCCTTCACCATGCGACGGTAAGGATTTAAAAACTCGACGTCGTATTCACGTGTAGCGCCAAAATCCAAAAGCACCAACTGATCATGTCCTTGAGGATTCAAGCGAATGCGATAGTTGCCGCTGTGAGGATCCGTTTGAACCACACCCCATTCAAAGATTTCTTTGAAATAGAGTTCCAAGAAATTCATCGCCAGTTTGTTGCGACGATCTTGGGGCAGACTTTGAATTAAAGGATCATCAACACGAATGCCGCGCTCAAAAGTCGTCGCTAAAATTTTAGGGCCTGAATACTCACGAATTACTTTAGGGACGATGTAGCGAGAATCATCTTTCAGTCGAGCATAAAAATCTTCGGTCAACTGAGCTTCAATGTCATAATTCGTTTCCTGCACCAGCATTTCACGAACTTCGGCAAAAAGAGGATTTAAATCAAAATCCTTCGGCAAAAGCTTCAACGTGCCTAATAAAGTGCGGATCGCACGCAAATCGCTGTCGATAGCTTTATCCACATTCGGGTATTGAATCTTAAGAACAATACTTTCGCCCGTCGCTTTTACGCGGGCCCGATGAACCTGCCCCATAGAAGCAGATGCCAAAGCCTCTTTTTCAATTTCTAGCTCAGCCAGTTTTTCTGCTGACAGATGTTTCTTCAGTGTTGGTTCAATAGCTTCCCATGTAAGTGGAATAGAATCAGACTGCAAAGAGCGAAGAAGCTGATTGGCCTCGGGAGGAAGAAAATGTTCTCCATACATAGACAACATCTGGCCCGCCTTCATGAGGCTGCCTTTAAGTTCGCCAAGTTCAGAACTTATTAAGGAGGCTTGGTTCTGCAAAAGCTTTTTCCAGTTTTCTTCTTTATCTTCTTTGGATTTTAAAGCGGATGTGACACCATGTGAAGCCAAGGATGCGCCGGCTTGAATGGTCAATTTTGCCAAAGACAAACTACGGGAAAACATCGAAGATTTGATCTTGTCGAGATTCTTAGTTTGTTTTTTGTCAGACTTCTTGCCGTCCATGGAAACCAAATTTACCTTAACTCGCAGAAATATTAAACTTTTATTATGGCAAATGTGACGTTCTTCTGGTTCCGCCGCGATTTACGACTCAATGATAACGCGGGACTTTATGCCGCACTGAAAGAGAAGAAGGAAAATGTTCTTCCTCTCTTTATCTTCGATACGGAAATCTTAGAGAAGTTAAAGGATCGACGTGACGCGCGTGTGTCTTTTATTCATCAAACCATTGCCGATCTAAAGAAAGAGCTTAACGAAAAAGGTTCTGACCTGTTGGTCAGACATGGAAAGCCTTTAGATATCTTGAAGCAACTGGCTAAGGAAAAGGAAGTATCGGCGATCTATACAAATCACGATTATGAACCCTCGGCGCGCGAAAGAGATGAAAAGGTTTCGCATTGGGCGGCCAAGCAGAATATCGAGTTTAAAACATTCAAAGATCAAACTCTGTTTGAAAAGGATGAAATCCTCACTGACACTAAAAAACCTTATACCGTTTTTACACCCTACAAGAAAAAGGTCCTTTCGAAGCTGACGGACTTCTATTTAAAATCCTATCCGAATAAAAAATACGAAAAGGCCTACGCGAAAGTCAGTCGTCCTGAAAAGCTGCTTTCTTTGAAAGACATCGGTTTTGAAAAAACAGAGTTAGCTTTTCCGCCAGCTAAGATTTCGATCAAAATAATAAAAGAATATGCAAAGACCCGTGATTTTCCGGCTCTAGAAAATGGCACGACTCGACTTGGACTTCATTTAAGATTTGGAACAGTGAGTATCCGTGAGTTAGCAAGGATCGGGAAAAAGCACTCTGAAGTTTGGTTGAGCGAACTGATCTGGCGGGACTTTTTTATGCAGATCCTGTGGCATTTTCCCTTAGTTGAAAAACAGAGTTTTCGTCCTGAATACGACAAGATTGAGTGGAGAAAATCTAAAAAAGATTTTGAACGTTGGTGCGAAGGAAAAACGGGGTATCCTTTAGTGGACGCGGGCATGAGGCAGCTTAACGCCACAGGCTTTATGCACAACCGCGTGCGCATGGTGACCGCGAGTTTTCTGTGCAAACATTTATTAACTTATTGGTATGATGGCGAAAGATACTTTGCAGAAAAATTATTAGATTATGATTTAGCTGCGAACAACGGGAATTGGCAATGGGCCGCGGGGACGGGCTGCGATGCGGCTCCTTACTTTCGAATTTTTAATCCCGAAGCCCAGGCAAAGAAGTTTGATCCCGATGAAGAGTATATTAAAACGTGGGTTCCAGAAATAGGCACGGATGAGTATCCTGAACCCATGATAGATCACGCAGAGGCCCGCGGCCGCTGTTTGCAAGCCTATTCAAAAGCTCTAAGAAAGTAGGAAGTGATGCGCATTCTGATGACGGGGGCCACAGGCCTTATCGGTAAAGAATTAGGAAAAGTCTTAGCAGAAAAAGGTCACGAGATCGTGGTGATCAGCCGCAGCTTAAGCAAAGCTCGCGAAAATTTGCCGTTTCCTTGCGAGGTGGTGGTCGGCGATTTGATGGATGGACCAGTAAAGGACGCAAAACTTTTGCATGTCGATACGGTCATCAATCTGATGGGCGAACCCGTTGTTGAAGGTCGCTGGTCGGAAGAAAAAAAACGTAAGATTTATAACTCGCGTGTTCAAGGCACAAGACATCTGATTCAAAGTATTCCGGAATCCACAAGAACTTTTATCTCTAGCTCTGCCATTGGCTACTACGGTGATTGCGGTGACGAGGTTTTGCGCGAAGAACATGCTGCCGGAAATGATTTCTTAGCTCGAGTGACGCTTGCGTGGGAGGCCGAATCAGAAAAAGCTCCTGGCCGAAAAGTTTTTATTCGTACGGGCATCGTTCTTTCTCAGCAGGGTGGAGCCTTAGAGCAAATGATGTTTCCCTTCAGAGCCGGTGTAGGCGGCATACTAGGTTCGGGTCGGCACTACATGAGTTGGATACATCTTCAAGATATCGTAGGCCTTTACGTATTCGCTTTAGAAAACACCCAAGTGAACGGCCCGCTCAATGGTGTTGCGCCTGTGCCGGTCACGAATCGGGAGTTGTCTGAAGTCTTAGCAAGTAAATTAGGAAAAAAATTAGGACCGCCGGTTCCCTCCGCGGCCCTTAAAGTTCTTTTCGGAGAAGTTGCAACAGTGATGCTTTCTTCGATGCGCGGATCGACTGAAAAAAGTGAAGCTCTGGGATATGAATTCCAGTATCGAACGGTCGATCAAGCTCTTGAAGAAATCTGTGAGCCATTCAGATCTGGAGAAGATATTTTCTACTCGGAACAATTTCTTCCCGATCCACCGGAAAAGATTTTTCACTTCTTTCAGGATGCCTATAATTTAGAGCAAATCACTCCGCCGACTTTGAATTTTCATATCGAGAATATTTCAACGCCGGAAGTGCGGCAGGGGACCCTGATCGATTATAAACTTAAAATCCGCGGCGTTCCCGTCAAATGGCGGACTGAGATCGACGAGTGGCAACCGCCACATCGCTTTGTCGATAAACAACTTCAGGGACCCTATCGCATGTGGCATCACACTCATCAGTTTCGTCCTTTCTGTGGCGGCACTTTGATGATTGATCGCGTTCGCTATCGTTTGCCATTGGGACATCTGGGTTGGCTTGTCGCAGGCAAATGGATTCGCAAGGATGTAGAGAATATTTTTGCGTTCAGAAAGCGCTTTATTTCCACTCTGGAAATTCCTAAGAAGGGTTGAGTATTTGCTCCCATCTTATCATTAGGTTTTCAATAAACAGGAAATTCCGTGTAAATGAAAACCCAAAGACAATGGGAGCGATATTTATTGACCCTCCGTGGGTTTGTTTTTAGAAATCGCTGCATTCGATTTTTAAAAACAACAAGGAGATAAAATGAAAAAATTTGCTCTAGCTCTATTGACGACTCTGGCATTCGCTCAAGCTCACGCACAAACTAATCAAGACTTGGTTCTTGATGGCGAAAGATGGTTGGCTAAATTCACTGCTTACGTTTGCGACGACGGTAACACTCAAGTTGCTACTCCTGAAGAAATCGCTGCCAAAGGCATCCAATTCACAACAGCTTCTGCTGATTACTCTTTAGATAACATCTTGTTGAAAGCGACATTCTCTGAAGATGGCGCGACTTGCAGCTACAGCGCTCTTTTGTTTGCTGACAACGCAGCTTGGACTGTAAAATTGGAAAAATCGAATGCTTATGCAACTGCGGGTACTTCTACATGTGCAGCTGGTAAAGCTTTCCTAGACAATCTTCTTTCTTTCAATGCTTACAAATACCTTCATGGTCGCGTAGCGCTTTACGTTCCAGTGGCTGATGCTGCTAAACTTTGCTCTTCTGACAAAGTGGGTATCCATATCCAAGTTACTGGTCGCGTGAAATAATTGCTCGTTTGCATAGCAAATAGAGGGGTCGCAAGGCCCCTTTTTTTTAGAGTAAATCTCGGTCTTTTTTGCTCTCTGCCAATCTAAGTCCCTTATAGGGCCGCTCGAGGGAAATTCCCTCTGAGTCTCTCTCAATACGTTTGCAACAAATTCTCTATAGGCTTTCAGTCGACTCTCGAGGGACAAACCACCTTGTTCCACTGTATTCCCCATGTTAAAAGCTTTGTTCCGTATTGATTCCTATTTGCAGGTAGCTCGTGAAAAGTCGCTTTTTTAAACTCTTTTATAAAATTCATATCTACGCCGGCTTTTTTGTCGCTATCCACTTATTTGTGTTTATAACCACCGGTGCGGTTCTTCTTTTCAAAGATGAAATCGAAGGCGGGGAGTCTCACGCAGAACATCACGAAGCCATCCAGCTTCCCGCATTGGATGCTCACTTACAAAAAATTCTAGCTCGTTATCCAACGGATCGCCCCTTAGCCTTCAATATTGAAGAGTCCGACCCGGATGTGGCGCAAATTCGCATGGGTCTTAATGGCTCAAAAATGTTTCGGGAATCTCGCCGTGTGTATTTCAATATTCACACAGGCGAGGAAGTCGCAGCGCCGCAGAAAACCAGTTCGTTAATGGATTTTATTTTGCGTCTGCATCGTGAACTCCTCATGGGTTCCAACGGCAAAATCTATGTGGGCTTCGTTGGTCTTCTTTATGCCTTTGTTCTTATTTCGGGATTTTTTATTTATGGAAACTTCGCCAAAAAAACGCAGTTTGGAGAAGTTCGCCAAAACACCTCACGCATGTTCAATAGCGACCTTCATCGCTTTTTGGGAATGAGCATTTTTGCCTGGGGATTGATGATTGCGCTTACAGGTCTTCTTTTAGGAGTGTCTTCAACGCTCATCAAGGTTTTCCAATACAGTGAACTCCAAAAGCTCACAGCACAATATCCGGAAGCTCCGGAGCCTCCTTATGCTTCGTTAGATCTTGTCTTGGCGGAGGCACAAAAAGCTCTTCCCGGTACAAGCTTTGATTACTTGGCGTTTCCGAATTCCCAGTTTTCTCCACCAGGGCATTTCTTGGTGTTGATGCATGGAAATACCGCTTGGACGGAGCGCTTGGTGGAGCTTGTCGTTGTCGACGCGGTTACTGGCAAGCTTACCGAGGTTCGCTCTTTACCGTGGTACTTAAAAGCGGCCATGCTTTCTGAACCGCTTCACTTTGGTAATTACGGCGGTCTGTTTTTAAAAATCGTGTGGCTGATTCTTTCAGTGATTTCTTTATTCTTACCGATCTCAGGCCTGTACATCTGGTGGGATCGTCGCAGCAAGAAAGGGGCAGCGAGCACGGCAACGGCGGCAAAGTCTTCTTTAACCATCGGAAAAGGTAGACTCTTTAAGCGTCCGTACTTAATGCCCACGATCATCGCTCTGACTTCGGTCACAGCCGTCGTTGGAAGTTTCTTAACGACGGGACTCGTGAATACGCTCCTTGCTCTCTTCCTCGCTTTACCTGCGTACTTCGTTCTTCGCCTGGTCGTGCGCTGGCTTCGTAAAGGATCCGTATGAATTTAAGAAGCCTGCTTGGACACTTGAATAGCGCCACTTTCAGTGCGGTTCAAATGATGACTTTCACCTTCATCCCCTTGATGGCGGAGAAGGGAAGCTTAAGTCTTTCTTCTGTAATCTTGAGTTTCAGCGTGGGCTCGTTTTTGTTTTTGTGGTCCAGTCCTTTCTGGGCGGCCCAAAGTGATCGTTACGGACGCATGAAGATCTTAGCTGTGGGCATGCTCGGAGTTTTTGTTTCATCGGGTTTAATTCTGTTCCTGCTTTTAAACCCTGGCTCCATTTTGCAAAACGAACTTTTAATGTGGAGCAGTCGTTTGTTGTACGGTCTAACAGCATCAGCGGTTGTGCCAGTAGCCCAGGCTTTACAAATTGATCTGCATCCAGAACAAACAGCCCTAAAATCCATGCTGAGCAATTCGATGAGTTTAAACATCGGACGCGCTTTAGGTCCGCTCACTCTGCTTTTAGGTGGAGCTAGCAACATGCTAGGAATTCTGCAATTAGCGACAATGTGGTCTTTTGTTCTTTTGGTTCTTAATATTATTGGAACTAGACAATCATTACCAAACCGCACAGTGGCTTCAGAACAAAGTCTGATTAAAACTTGGTGGTCTGATGTGGTGCGTGTTCAAGACGTCGTGATTCTAGCTCTGCTTTTCACGAGCTATATCGGTATCTTGAATTTTTCATTAGCATCTCTTTTGAAGAAAACTTTTGAGCTGACCAGTGCCGATTCGAGCGTCCTTATGGCGCAAGTATTATTGGGAAGCGCTATACTTGCTGTCGTCACCCAGGCCATCGGGAAAATGCTTTTTAAGAATCCTTGGCAAGGCGCGATGGTCTTTGGAGGAGTCAGCCTTTTGCTCGGCAGTCTTGTTCTTCAATACATGCAAAACAAAACAGAGCTCGGGATTGCGATCACTTTCTTATCGGTGGGTATTTCCCTGATTCCACCTTGCTATCTTGCTTTGATGGCGGCTCGTGGCTCCCAAGATCATTTCGGTCGCAGAGCCGGGCTTGCGGCTGCTGCTAACACCATCGGCTATGCGGTCGGCGGAGCTATTGCTTCTTTCACTTTCAAAATAAATCTGATCAGCATTGAAATGGTCATGACTCTGGTCTCTGTGCTCATGATCGCAAGTATTGCCCTGTTATATAAAAACAGAAACCGCGAGGCGAAGTATGTCTAACTTCCAGAGCTTGGCACTGAAACATACGATCTCTTGTTTCTTTAACTCTTTATTTAGAGAGTATCAGAATTATTCCTACCAAAATATTTCTGCAGAAAACGCAAAAGTCGCAATCGTTGTCGACGTCCCAGAGAAGGGGACCGTACTGATCCCACTCGCTAAGAAATCCTTATTGGGTCGCCACGAATATCAAGGAGACTTTCTTCTTAAATCCGCGCTGGGAACCGAGGCTATTAGCTTTGAGACAACAGTCGATCTTATTTTAGATCTTCTGTGCCAGCATTGGAACGAACCTTCAGAAAAGAAAAGCATTTTCGTCGATCGTCTGAAGAACAGTTTGCACAATATGGAGCTTTCTTTAAAAGCTCGTCATCAGGACTTAAAAAACCTTTACAGCCAAAAGATCTCTTTTGAACAGGCGGAGCAGGGCTTGATGATTGGTCACAACTTTCACCCGTATCCGAAAATGCGTGAAGGTTTTGATGACAAGGATTTTGAAATTTACTCTCCAGAAATGGGCGGGCATTTCGGTCTGCATTGGTTTTTTGCGAAGCCAGAAATCTTGCATTTACAAAAAGCAGCGTCCTTTACCACGTCGGCGTGGACGAAAATGCTTTTTGAATCAGAAGTATCCTCTGTCATTCCTGAAGGCATGATTCCATTCCCCGTACATCCTTGGCAAGCACAGCATCTTCTAAAAAACGAGGCTGTACAAAGCTATCTTAAGTCAGGACAGCTCGTTGACGCCAGATTGAGCACGCCGAAGACTTGGTATCCAACTTCCTCTTTACGCTCGGTGTACTCTCGTCAAAGTCCTTATATGCTGAAGTTCTCTTTAACACTCAGACTGACGAATTCAATTCGTCACCTGACGGACGTCGAAGTTGTTAGAGGCCTTCAAGTCTATGACGTGATGAACACAGCGACCGGTCAACAATTCCGCAAAGAACATCCGCAGTTTGAAATTATCTTTGAACCTGCGTTTGCCGCTCTTAAAAATCAACAAGGCGGTATTATTTCTGAGAGCATCGTGGTTTGTCGCGAAAATCCATTCCAGAAGGAAGAAGCGGCGTTTGAAAACATTGTGGTGTCCACTTTAGCTCAAGACAACCCATTAGGTGGCGAAACCTTGATTTGGCAACAGGTGGAAAAGCACGCGGGTTTGTCGAAGGTCTCTTTAGCAAAAGCTAGTGAACAGTGGTTTCAACAGTATCTTCACGTAGCTCTAAGGCCTTTCGTAGTTGCGCAATCCGAGTACGGCGTTTTATTAGGCGCCCATCAGCAGAATATGATTTTGCAAATCAAAGACGGCTTGCCGGTCAAAGCCTACTTCCGCGATTGCCAGGGCACAGGTTATAGCGAGCATGGCTTTAAACTCTTTCACCAAGACGTGGCTTCTTTAACCCGCGAAAATGGCAATGTCCTAGATAACAAGGGCAATATTCTTTTTGCTTACTACCTTCTAGTAAACTCGACATGGAACGTGATGGCCGCTTTATCACATCCCAACGGCGTGAGTGAAGAGCGTCTTTTAGAAATGCTTATCGAGTTTATGACAAGTATGAATAAGCCCACCTTGCCGGACTCAAGCTTTTTAGATTACGTCCTTAAAGAGGCACGTATCTATCAAAAGGGAAACTTCATTTGCAGTCTGCAAAACTTGAATGAAAATACCGCCACCAACCCTCTGGCGATTTACAATTTAATTGATAATCCTCTTGCTACAAAGAAAACGGAGACCGTTCTATGAGCACGATACAAGTATTTAAAACCTATGCCTGCGCGACGGCCGAAAACTTTCAAGTTTCTTTAGAACCTTCGGGCGGTACTGTGAAAACGGGTGCTCAAGCTTGGAACTTTAAATTAGATCAAACAGAGCAAACGAAGATTGTGTCTTTAGAAACGTCTATTTCTTTAACGGGCGCTTTAGCGACTCTTGAAGCTCTGTTTGGTTTGGATCCCGCTTGTCAGAAAATTTCTTTATCTTCGGCTCATCCAGAACTAAAAAACCTTTTGGCTTCAAAGACAGATTCATTGGAAGTCAGTCGTACGGACTTCTTCCAACTTCGTCCTCTATGGGTTCATAATGGTCTTGAAAACGTCGGTCCTGAGCGTTGGACTGAAACTAAAGAAGTACAGCATCCTGTCCGTTCGCGTATTCAAGAAGGCCAAGTGCTTTATCAAAGAACCATCCCGGGGATCGATAAAGTTTTGCGTTTCCGAGTTGCTGATATTGAAAAAGACCTGGATATTTTCCACGAGTGGCACAATCAACCTCGCGTCCTCAAATTCTGGGAACTTGATAAGCCGAAAGAAGAATTGCGCGACTACTTAAAAAAAGGTCTTCAAGACCCTCATCAATTCCCGGTGATCTTAGAGTTTGATGAAACTCCGATTGGTTACTTTGAAATGTATTGGACGAAGGAAGACCGCCTGGGGCCCTACTATGACTCTGAAGCTTTTGACCGTGGCTTCCATTTTCTTATCGGAAATATCGAAGTGCTAGGTTTTAAAAACACAGACGCGATTTTAAAAGCTGTATGTCACTATCTTTTCTTGGAAGAGCCTCGCACACGTAAAATCATGGCAGAACCTCGCTCTGACAATACGAATGTGTTGAAGTATCTGGAAACATTTAAAGCGTGGAGAAAAGTGAAGGAATTTGATTTCCCTCACAAACGTGCAGCCTTGCTTGAATGCAAGCGTGAACTTTTCTTTGGGAATAACTATCTATGATGTCTGTGACCGACTGGCGAAAAATCAATTTGCAAATGATCGCAAAAAGTTTGCAAGAGTTGACCTATGAACAGGTTCTGAATCCTGTTGCGACAGAGACTCGCGAGGAATCTACAGTCGGTCCTTATGAAGTGAAACTTTCTTCAGGCGTCAACTACAGTTTTCAAGCTTGGCGTGGCGCTTGGACTGATTTGAAAGTGCAAGCGGGCAGCATTCTTCGCAACGGCAAATTAGCCGAAAGCGCGGGGCAGTTTTTCATCGATATTCAAAAAGAGACCGGAATGGACGATATCATTCTTGGTAATTTTTTAGAAGAAATGCACAACACGCTTTACGCGGATCTGCATATCCTGCAAAGAAATCGTGGTTACAGTCTAGAACAAATCACCGACATGAGCGGTGAATCCGTGCAAACAGTTCTGAAAGGGCATCCTAAGATTTTACTTAACAAGGGACGCATCGGTTGGAGCGCGAACGATCAAGATCAGTATGGTCCTGAATTTCAAAAGCCCATTCAGTTTGCATGGCTTGCCGTGAACCGGTCATTGTGTCTTGCGGGAATTGATACCTCGTTAGAAGGTGAGGCCTTTTTAGCAGAATGCATTCAAGACGTAGACGCATTTAAATTAGAACTTACCAAAAAATCTATCAAAGAAGCCGATGTCTATTTTGTCCCGGTTCACCCATGGCAATGGGAGCGTTACATAAAAATTCAGTTTGCCGAATATCTCCACACGGGGAAAGCACATTATTTGGGAACTTGGGGTGATCGGTACATTCCACAGATCAGTCTTCGCACTTTTTCAAATATTTCTCGTCCTAAAAATTTAGACGTAAAACTTCCGATCACGATTTTAAATACGTCAGCGATTCGTGGCATCCCAGGTAAATACATGAAGCAGGGGCCCGCGCTCAGTCATGCGCTGACAGCGCTTTGTCGCGGTGATCATCAACTTAGCGCCGTCACCGTCCTAGAAGAAAAAGCGGGTATTTCGGTTTCTCATCCTCTTTACCAACAAATAGGGGAAGCCCCGTATCGCTATAACGAGTTCTTGGGTGTTTTGTGGCGCCAAAGCTCTTCTTCGCACTTAAAGGACGGTGAGAAGGCATTAATCGCGGGAAGTCTTTTCCACGTCGACGAAAGCGGTCGTTCTTTGGTCGGCGCCTATATTGAAAAATCGGGGTTGAGCACCGACGAGTGGCTAAAAGCATATTTCAATAGTGTTTTCATTCCGCTTTATCACCTTCAAGTTCAACACGGGGTGGGGCTTGTGGCTCATGGGCAGAACGTCGTTGTGCGTATGAAAAATCACACGCCTGTAGGGCTTTTCCTAAAAGATTTTCAGGGTGATTTGCGACTGAGCCAGGATTCCGAGGCTCTTTCTGGATTTGATCTGACTCGTTTACCGAAACACTATTTGATTCATGATCTTTTGACTGGTCATTTAGTCACGGTCTTACGATTTATCTCTGAAACTTTGCAAGAATGCGATAAATATCCCGAGGACAAGTTTTACGCAGTTCTCGGACAATGTCTGCAAGACTATTTACAGAAAAATCCTGCGCTCGCGACTTCAAAAGACTTTAAGAGCGTGGATCTTCTGCAGGAAAAGTTTCACCGCGTGTTGGTGAATAAAGTGCGATTTAAGATTGGCTACGCGGATTCTGCCGAGCGTCCGCTGCCAATACTGGGCGATGATTTAGTGAATCCGATTGCCCAGGCGTTGAAAAAGGTGAGTTTATGAACAGACATTATGACCTAATCGGACTCGGTATCGGTCTTTTTAATTTAAGTGTGGCCGCTCTTCTGCACAAAACTCCGGGCATTAAGTTTGCGTTTTTTGATCGTAAGCACCGTTTTGATTGGCATTCTGAAATCATGTTCGCCGACTCTGAAATGCAGACGTCTTATCTTAAAGATCTGGTTACGGCGGCTGATCCTACAAGCCCGTTCACTTTCATGAACTATCTGGTGCAAAAGGGATTGTTTTATTCGTTCATCAACACGAATCGTAAAACCATCACACGTCGTGAATTTGAAATGTACTGTCAATGGGTCAGCCAAAATATGCCTGAACATCTTCACTTCGACAGTGAAGTGCAGTCTGTGCGCTATGATGGCGAGAAGTTCATTTTGCAAATTAATAATGAAACATATACGGCGACAAATATCTGCATCGGCACAGGCCTTGTTCCGCATTTGCCAGATTTTGCGAAAGAACTGGAAGGTCCCGATGTTTTCCATGCTAAATCCAGTTACATCAAAGTATTAGATGCCACGAATAAAGACGTTGTCGTTGTGGGTGGTGGTCAAACGGGCCTAGAGATTTTCCGCAATTGTCTTCAAGGAAAATGGGGGCATCCGAAAAGTTTGAAATTGATTGCTAGTCGCCCCAATCTAGAACCCCTAGATAATTCTCCATTTGTGAACGAATACTTTGCGCCTTCCTACGTGCATGAGTTCTTGCAACTGGATCAATCCTTAAAAGATCCTATCGTGAAGTATCAAAAGCTTGCGAGTGACGGAAATACTCCAGAATACTTAGATACACTGTATCGCGATCTTTATCAGTTAAAGCACGTGTGGGGTGATTCCCGCGATATTCAAATTCTTCCCTATCGTCGTGTGACAAGCATGCAAAAGTGGGGAGAGCGTTACACCTTGAATATTAAAAACGGCTTCAATAAAGCTGAAGAAACTTCGAATGCGGATACGGTGATTCTAAGCACAGGCTTCCGAGTCAATATTCCAAATATTATTGAACCGTTGCGCACCTTGATTGAATTTGATGGCGACGGACGTTTCATCATGAAAGAAAACTTCCAGGTTTCCTGGAAGGGGTCCGAGAAAAACAAAGTTTATGCCTTGAACTTTAGCCGTCACGGTCACGGGATTTCAGAACCACAAACAAGTCTGATGGCGTGGCGTTCGGCGAAAATCATCAACGATTTAATGCAAAAAGAAGTTTTCCCTATCAACAGAGCAGTACCAAATTTTACGACATACACCTAGGTGACACTATGAAAAGACTAGCCCTTCTATTATTGCTTCTTCCGATCAGCGTTTTAGCCCAAGATGCTGAAACAACAACGCCTTCCGAGACTCCACCTGCAGCCACAGAGCCCACCGAAAGCCGCATTGAAGGTATCCAGGTTCAGGGAAATAAAGAAAATAAAACTTATCAAGAAAGTACTGAAAGTATTTCGGTTCTAAAGAGCAATGAAGTTGATGCTCCGGTGCAAAAGGATTCTTTGCAGGTGATTAACGCCGCTCCGAACGTCACCGTGAACAAGAATGACGACAGCTTTAGTATTCGCGGTATTAATAATACGGGTGTCACGGGCTTCCAAAAAGACAATCTTTCATCCGTTATTATCGACAACGTCTTTCAAACAGATCTGGCGATCAAAGCAGGAAGCTTCGAGCTGTGGGACACAGAACAACTGGAGCTTTACCGAGGGCCTCAGTCGACAACTCAAGGTGTGAATTCCTTGGCAGGAAGTATTTTGCTTTTCCATAACAAGCCTTCGGAGCAAAACGAAGTGATGGGACGTTTGGGGTATGGAAGTTACAACCACTTCAACTTAGCCGCTTTGGGAAATACGGCTTGGCTTGAAGGCGCCCTCAAAGGTCGTATTTCTTATAATCACGATCAAGATGACGGCTTTATCAAAAACATCACGACGAACAATTCCAAATGGGGCAAAAAATCAAAAGACGCTTTAACAGTGGACTTGGTTTACGACCTTAACGCCACGGATTTTCTTCGTTGGAATACAAAACTCTTTCAAAACGAAACAGGCGGAAACTACGTGCAAAGCGCCAATCCGTTTGATTATGAAGTGAGTGAAGACGTTGATTCTGACAGCAAGACAAACAATCAACAGACCTCTTTGACTTATTCAAAACAAATCAATGAGTCGTGGAGAAACGAAACTATCGCTGCGTACTCAATGGCGAAAAACGATGAAACAAGTGATGCCGACGGTACAAGCAACCCTTCAGCGGGCGTACGTACCGAAGAACATAACGACCGTTTCATCAGCATCGAAAATCTTTTAAAATACCAAAGTGCGAATGTGAAAAACGTCTTGGGTTTCCACGCGCACGATTATTATCTTAAAGACTATGCGCACTTTAATATTCTGTACCCGCTACCTGGCAACGTCTATACGCCGATTGATTCCATTCAAGAAACTGAAAAATACCGCACGGTCTTTGCCCTATTTGATTCTTATCTTTGGAAGTTTACCCAGAATCAATCGATCAACCTGGGCCTGCGTTATGAGTTCGTGAAAAACAAATACGGTGCTTTGGTCGACGCGACGAGAACTCAAAACTTAGGTGCCGGGATGAATGCGGTTGTCGATAATTACTTGAACAGCGTATCGGGCAGCTACGAAGATACTGACGAAAATTCCATTCTTCTTCCCAAAGTGGCGTACATGATCACTCAGGATCAACATACGTACGGCTTAACTTATTCAGAAGGGTATAGAACGGGTGGCTTAAGTATCAACCGTAAGCGTGTTCAAGTAGATAAGTACGATCCCGAAAAAACGAACAACTATGAATTGTCTTACAAGCTCGCTGAAAGCTTTGGAACTTTAAGCTCCAACGTTTTTTATACAGACTGGCAAGACCAACAAGTCTTGGTTCAGCTTTCGAGCGACATCTTTGATACCCAAGTCGTCAATGCGGCTTCGTCTGAGCTTTATGGTGCAGAGGTCGAGCTGACGATGACTCCCGCTGTTCGCCACCAAGTCACCGTGGGCGCGGGTTACGTGAAAACTCGCTTTAAGGACTTCGTCAGCGGAACAAAAGATTATTCGAACAATGAATTTCCATTCGCACCTAACTGGACGGGTAAGATCAATTACGGGTATCAAGTCAGTGCTGAATGGACTCTCACAAGCACACTAAGATACTTGGGAACATCTTACGGCAATGCCGAAAATACGATTGATTCTCCGGAGCAATTCTATTGGGATGGCACCGTTCAGTATGCTTTAAGCCAATGGAATATGGGCGTGGATTTTTACGTCAGAAATATTTTGAATTCACAGTATGTGATCTATGACCGCACCTCTTCTATCGGCGGGCAGACCGTGAATTACAAACAAGTCAATTCACCTCAAGAGCTGGGCGTGAATCTATCTTGGTATTTATAATCTAAAATCAACCTTTGTTGCGCAGTTCGCGTAAATAAGTGAACTGCTGCACATTGCGTGCAAGTAAAAACGGATTGACCTTTTTTTCGATAAAAAGTTTTAAAGGGACGCTCGGGATATCAAGGCCGCGTCTGTTGGTGAGTTCGTTTTCGTAAAGCTCTAAGTCTTCATCATCGCCCGTGATCGGTGAATCATCCAAGCTAGAAAGCATCTTACAGAACTGAAGATTGGTTTCTGTATATTCGTGAGTGCAGTAAACCAGAGTTTCTGGAGGTAACGCTTTAATACGTTGCAAGCTTTGATACATCTGATCGTAAGTGCCTTCAAAAAGACGTCCACAGCCTAATCCAAAAAGCACATCTCCAGAAAAAAGCCACTTTTTATCGGCACACCAGTAGGCGACGTGTCCCAAGGTGTGACCGGGAAGTTCCATCACTGAAAAAGAAAAGCTTCCAAGTTGAACTTTGTCGCCCTCTTGCACGTATTCAGAGGCAAAGGGGATTTGATTCTTATTTTTCAAGGGGGCATAGATCGGGGCTTTAAAAGCTTCGACAAGCTCTTTCGTGCCACCGATATGATCGTTGTGGTGATGGGTCAGAAGAACGCCATCCAAAGTGAGCTCTCGGTCTTTCAGATACTGAACAATAGGGGGCGCCTCGCCGGGATCCACGATCAAAGCTTTGCGCTCATCTTCATCAATCAAAATGAACACGTAGTTGTCTTCAAAGATAGGGACGAGTTCCACTCGCAATAGGCCTGAGCTCATCCCACTATTGTCCCTTTAATTTGTAGGGACGACAAGACCTAGGTGGGATTGATTGATAACAATAACTGGCCTTGGACGATGACAGACTTCCATCTAAAATAAGTATTCCTATGAAAATCAAAGTGGAACTCGAAGGCCGAGATTTAATTGAAGTAGATTGTGAAGGTGAAAATCTTCAGAAACCAGGAGCTATTAAAAAAGTCTCTATTTTGGGCTGCTCTGAATTCATGGGAATGATGCAACAAATGCGTCGTCATTTTGGAAATGATCTAAGCAAGTGGCCCGTGCCCGAAGGTCACGATCATTCCAGTCTTTTGCTTAAAGAAATGATTTTAAAATTGCGTGGAGAGTGGAACTTTCCCTATGACGAAGAAGAACTTTGTCATTGCCGAAGTGTTCCCGCTCATACGGTAGATCAGACGATCGTTGCTGGAGCACATTCACCGGAAGTCGTGACTCGTCAGACATCGGCAAGTTCTAATTGCGGCACCTGCCGTCCTAATGTTCAAAAAATCATTGATTATCGTTTAGGAAAAAAGACGGCCTAGTCTTTCTTGGGTCCTGGGACTTTTCCAGTCAGGTCCTCGGTTATTTTATCGGGGAAGGTGCCATTTTTAAGGTAATGTTCTAGCAGAGGACCTAGTTTGCGACGGCAAGAACCTCCGCAAGGGCCAACGCCAGCTGAAGTGGTGTCGAATATGTCGTTCAATGTATGAGCGCCATTGCGAATCGCTTCTTCAATGGCTTCCCGGCTTATATTGTTGCAGCGACAGATGATTTCGCTCTTCTTTTTGGCGCCCATCTCACGATTGTAATGCCGTGCGATGCAAAAGGATACGGTGGACAGGCCAAAAGTGCGGTGCGTTATATTGCATTGATAAGTCCAGGAGAATCCTGTAAAACAAGTGTCCTTCTAACAACGGAGAAGAAATGGCCACTAATACTACTGATAAACTTCCCATGACAATTCGCGGAAAAGCGATGCTTGAGGCCGAACTCAAGAAACTTCTGTTGGAAGAAAGACCTTCTGTGATCCGCGCGATCGAAGAAGCTCGCGCTCAAGGCGATATCTCAGAAAATGCAGAATATGAGTCTGCAAAAGAACGCCAAGCTATGATCGAAGGTCGTATTGCTGAAATTCAAGGCAAACTTGCCGGCGCTGAAGTTATCGATACGGCTCAAATCAAAGCAGATCGCATTGTTTTCGGTGCGGTTGTTCAAATCGTGGACACGGAATCTGAAGAGGAAGTGACTTATCAAATCGTAGGCGTCGATGAATCTGACGTTAAAGGTGGTTTGATCTCTATCCTTTCTCCATTGGCTCGTGCTTTGATCGGTAAACGTGTGGGTGACACAGTTACGGTGCAAAGCCCCAAAGGTGACAAAGAATTCGAAGTTCTTAACTTCCACTATAAGTAATTTTCTTTGAAAAGACATTGTCGGTCCATGGCCTCCAAGAGACAATAGGTCATGGACTCGCGCAAACGCTCTTACTCTCGCTCCGCATCTGATAAACATCTCATTGCTGAACAGCCTGGAATGGTCCTTCTTATTTCAGGCTTTTTATTGGCGTTTTTCATTGGCTATACAACGAAGTCATTGTTGTCGCCCTCGCGTGTAGCGGCCCGAATTGAAAAAGCAGCGAGCCACATTCACAAAGACATCAAAGTCACTTTCAACTCGGCCCACTTTAGTTTGGCTGATGGAATTCTTCCACGTATCGCGGTGATTATCACCGGTGTGCGTATGGAGTCCGCAAAAGAATGTTGGGGAGCTCCGGTTCTTGAAGTGGATGAGTTGCGTTTGCCATTTTCGTTTTTGAATGTTTTGAGAGGCCGTGGTCCGATAAAGAATATTGAAGCCAATCTTGTGCAATTGAATCTACGAAATAGTATTAAAGATTGTGCTGCCGAAGAGTCAGAGCAAATGCAAGAAAACGGGACTGTTGCAGCGCCGCTGGTGAGCTTAACTCCGTCAGAGCCTTCAACGAAATACCGCAATGACATCAGTGGAGTTTTCGTACAAAAACTGCGCATCACCGCAGAAAAGTACCCGCAGTATTATTCTGAACTTTTGAATTTTGCCGTGAAGGTGAAATCTTTCGAACCCCGCGTGATCGAACTCACGGCGAAAAGTCATCTGCTGAAAGACGATCAGGTCGGAGACTATCTTTCCCATGCTAATTTGTACATGCAGTACAAAGAATCCCCTGAAGCCACTGTGCAGACGCATTTCTTCGGAAACTGGCGCGAAGGGCATTACAGTATTATCGCCAACTACACCATTGATGACCGCATGCTGGCCATCGAGTCGGACTTAAAACACATTCCTTTAAGTCAAATCTTGGGCATTCTTCAAAAGTACAACCTGGCTTCAAAGGATTTAAACGGTCGTCAAGTGTGGATCTCTTCTAAGGCTCGCATGATGGGAGCTCTTGATGATCTTTACAAGATTCCTTTGGAAGTGCGTGATTTAAGACTTGAAGGCGACCTGGGTGAAATGAAGGTCGATAAAATCGACATCACAGCTTTAGAGCCTTTGAAATATTCGCCAATTATCGTGGATGTAAAGAGGCTGGATATTGCAAAGCTCTTAGTGCTGTTGAATCGTCCTAAGGACACAAGTGTTCTAGGGGATCTTGGAAGCTTCACGGGCCGCGCCGAAATTCATTCGGATCGGAAGATGAAAATGTCCGGAGAACATCGCGGGCTGGAATTCGTATTTTCAAATAAAGGCCAAAGAGAAACACAAGTCATCGAAAACATGGTGGGTGATATCAGTCTTGATGGCGATACCTGGAACTTTCAAGTAAAGCGTGTTGAACCACGTGGCGGCGTTTTCATCGGGGATGTGAAAGTCAAAGCGGACCGTGATTTTGAAGAGATCGATATCAAAGCGGGTGTGGATGAAATTTCTTTTGCAGCCCCGGTGCAAAGCTTGATGACCAATGGTGGAGAAGTCGGTCTTGTCAGCATCGATGGCGATATTCGTTTAAAAAAAGGACAGCTGGATTTCTTAAAAGGCCTTGTGCGTGTCGACGCCATGAATGTCGAAGGCATGCAGTTTAATAAAACCAAAGCGACTTTGGATTGGGCTCATGGCGAAGTTCAACTTAACACCCAGGTCCGCACACTGAAAGTCAGTGACACCTCTGCGGGAGCTGGAATTTTAAAGCAAGTAACGGAACCTGCATGGTGGAACGGAAATACTTTAACCATGTCCGACCTGACGGGGCAGTTTCAGTTTAAAAGTCTTCAGAATTTAACGTGGAAGAACTTCCAAGCGCACACCAGTAGAAACGGTCGATTGCTGACAGAGGGATCATGGAATGAGGAAGGCCGCTTAAAGGGTCAAGTGCACAATCGCGAAGGCAAAGTTCATCGTCGCTGGATCATTGAGGGAACTCGTGAGACGCCGGTGTTTGTTGAGGATAAGAGGAAGTGATGATTTTTTTCGTCGCGCTCTTACTGCTGGGACTCTTTCTTTTCATAAAACACTTCACATGGAAAGCTTTACCTTGGCCAGAAGGTGCGGTGAAACCTCCTCCTTACCAAGGGCATCGAGGCTACTGGAAGGGTGGAGCTCAAGAAAACACTCTAGCGTCTTTTGAGGCAGCAAAACGACGGGGCCTGATGATGATCGAGTTGGACATCCGATTGTCTGGCGATGGTGTGCCGGTTGTTTTTCACGACACGGATTTGAAACGCCTTAAAGAAATAGAAAAGATCGTTTTGCATATGACGGCGACAGAATTAAGAGCGGAAGCTGGAGCCCCCAGTCTTGAAGAGGTTTTTCAGTCTGAACTTATTCCTTCGTTTATCAATATCGAATTGAAGACTTCAGCCATGTGGGATGGAACTTTAGAAAGAGCTGTCGCTGATTTAATTAAAAAATATAAAATGGAAAAGCGGGTCCTCTTTTCAAGCTTTAACCCTTTATCTTTATGGAGACTCAGTCGTCTTCTGCCACAGGTCCCGCGCGCGCTTTTAGCAACGCAAGAAGAAGAACCAGAAAATAAAATCTATTTAAAGCATCTGTGGCTGGCACCCTATGTGCGTATTCACGCTTTGCATTTGGATTATCACTATGTCAGTGTCGAAGACTTAAAGCGGTGGCAGAAAAGAAAAGTGCCAGTGGCGCTCTGGACGGTGAATGATAAAGAAAAGGCCGAAGCTTACTTAAAGGCGGGAGCTTTGAGTATCATTTCAGATACGTTAGGAGAAAAGCCCTCAGCAAATCTGTGAAGGCTTTCCGATAAAAACAATTAAGAATTTTGTGTTTCTGTTTGTTTTTGCGATTGAGTCGTTTGTTGAGACGTGTGGTTCACTTGTTTGTGATCCTGGATGTCTTTTGGATCCACGTCGATTTCATTAAGACCTTGTTTAAAACCACGGATGGCTTTACCCAAACCTTGTCCCAATTGTGGAAGACGGCTTGGTCCAAAGAAAATCAAACCAAGAATTGCAAGAAGTAGAATGTGCGTAAGGCTAAACTCACCCATGGGGTTCCTCCCAGAAATTTCTTTAAGAATACACTTTTTAGACCTGTCTGGGAGGAAAATCAACGAGAACGGCGGTTATTCGACGGGCATTTCGACGATTTCAACCTGATCCGCGTCAGAGGCTTCTTGTTCTAAAGCGTTTGGAGCGTCTTCAGAGCCCACTGTAACAACTTTCGTGCCTTCAGATACTGTCTGTACCGGGGCTGTTTCCGTTGTAATAGCGGTTCTGCCAGGAAGTTCTTTAGCAATACCTTTAACTGGTCGAGCAGCTTGAACCTCTTTAACTGTCGGAGCTGAGTTTTTTGCGGATTTCTTTCCGCCCATCTTTTTCAACTCTTTATCGTATTTGGCTTTCAGCTCAGAAAGCTCTTTTTGATAGTTTTTTCGGATTTCTTCGACCTGGTTGTTGCGAGCCTCTGTGATACACGCAGAGTAAGTTTGCATCGCGATTTCTTTAGCGGAAGCGCGGCATGTAAGCTCAGCGGAAGTCTGCTGAGTAAAAGCATTCGCACCAAACAAGATTGTCGCAAAAAATGAAAGAATCGTTTTCATAAGTTACCCCATTCAACAGGGCTTCCTAATCCAAGATCCGTGCCGCGCCCTTGTTGCTCAAGAGGCCTTTTAAACCTGAGTTCCTTGTGTTTTTTACATTGGTGTACAGACAATTGGCGTCCCTAAAGCGACTGCCCAATTACATATGGCGTGCGGGTAGAGCCCAGTTAAAATTAAAGGACGACGGGGGTCGCCGTGAAAGTGCTGCTCGCCTTACTTATTGGTTTAATCATAAATATCTCCTATGCCCAAGACACTTTTGTGCAAAGAAGTAATCGGCCTACCGTGCCTTGGGCCGTGACGGATCTTCCTCCCTTTTATGTTCTATCAGGCCCGCATGCTGGGGAAGGCCGCATAGATCGAATCCGTGTGTTGATTCAAAAAGAAATTCCCGAGCTTCAGTTTGTGGATATGAATATCGGCATCGGTCGCGCCGTCGAATTGTGGAAGATGAATAAAGAAGTTTGCTTCGGATCGGCTTTGAAAACCAAAGAACGCATGCGCTGGGCTTACTTCACTGTCTCTGCATTTCAGCCGGGTAGCGAGCTGATGCTTGTAACAATGAACCGCGCTTTATTAGAAACGCCGGCGAAAAAAGTGTCCTTGAAAAAGCTTCTCCGAGAGAATCGTTGGAAAGGCTTCATCCCGATGGAGAGATCCTACGGCGAGAACGTCGATAAAATCATCAAAGATAACTATGTTTTGGTGGACGCCAAAGAGTCTCGGACTTTAACCCCAGACTTCGGCAGCATTCTTAAAGTGGTCGCCAAAAAAAGATATGACTTCACGATTGAGTATTCTTCGGTAGTCAACGCTTACAACGCGCGCAATATCACCGAACCGGCTTTGATGATGAAGCCAATCCTAGAGTCGACGGGCTATGTACCGCTTTATTTTGCATGTACGAAAAATGACTGGGGTCGAAGCGTGGTGCAAAAGGTGGATCAAGCTATGCAGAAAATCGCGCCGACCAAAGAATATCAAGAAGCCATCGAGGCCTGGATGGAGCCTCAGACTTTGAAGAAGAATCACGAGGCCCTGCAAGAGTTTTATCATCGCAGGGCTCAGGGACCGTGGAATACTCTTAACGACGAATAGCTTTTGGATCAATGGCGTTTTGTAAGCCGTCGCCAAGATAGTTAAAGCTGATAGTCGTGATAAGGATCATCACACCGGGAAGAATGGCTAAGAACGGAGCTTGGTAAATAAGTTCTTGCGCATTGTTAAGCATATTTCCCCAGCTTGGCATCGGCGGCATGATACCCAATCCAAGGAAACTTAAAGCAGCTTCAAACAGGATGGATTCGCCCACGCCCAAAGTGATGGAAACCAGAATGGGAGCAATCACGTTCGGGAACATGTGACGTACGATGATGGTGCTGTCTTTTGCGCCGAGTGTTCTTGCGGCTAAGACGAACTCACGCTCACGAATTGAAAGAATACTTCCTCGCACTAAGCGCGCGACCGTCATCCAAGAGAAAATACAAAGGATGATGATCATCTTAAAGACACTCTCATTCGATGTGCTTACCAAAGCTTTCAGCCAAGGGATCTTAGTCAAATCGATGGCGGCAATCACGATAAGAACCGGGATGTGCGGTAAAGAAAGAAGGGCATCCGTGACACGCATTAAAACAGTGTCAATCAGTCCGCCATAGAAGCCCGCGATACTGCCGATAAGAAGTCCCACCAAAGCAGAGGCGATGGCGACAAGGACGCCGACACCCATAGAAACGCGCGTTCCATAGACCAGACGAATGAAAACATCGCGGCCCAATTCATCTGTTCCAAAAAGATGGAAGGTCTCAAAGTTTTTAAATAATGAAATCAAGCCTGTAGCTTCTGCCAGGTTCAAAGATTCAAGATGAGATACGGCTTGTTTTACATCTTGAGCCGCTAGCTCATAAATCGCATCGGCCTCTGCAACTTGCACAATGCCTTTTTCGATAAGGGCTTTTTGAATTTTATCAGCGGTCTCTGGATGGACCGTGATGTAGCGTTCGATATCAGTTTCACGAACGTCTTGACCTACTTGCGCCGTTGTCATGGGCGCTAAATAACGGTTTCCTACGTTCTGTGCATCGGGGTCTAAATCTGTGATGCTTTGAATTTGATTTGCAAAGATCGCAATCAGCATCAGGAAACTGATAACAACAGCACCGGCTACGGCTGCTTTATGCTCCATAAACTGCGTAAGCACCATTTTCCACATGGGCTGGGCTTTTTCAATTTTGGCGCGTTCCTCAAGGGAAAGGCCGGTGTCGATTTCAATTTCATTCATTGTGATTTCATTTGAACTCATCGTCTTAGCCCTTATTGGTACGAAATTCTTGGATCTGCAAATCCATACAAGATGTCAGCAAGAAGATTCGCCAAAAGAACCATGCTGACAGAGATAACAAAAGAAATCATCGCGACATTGTAGTCGTTACCGATGATGGAGTCGTAAACCAGTTTACCCACACCTTGGTAAGCAAAAACGGTTTCCGTTAAAATTGCACCCGAGAAAAGACCCGAGAAACTTAACGCCAGGATCGTGATCAAAGGAATCAAAGCATTGCGGAATCCGTGTTGCCAGATCACGCGACGACGCGAAAGACCTTTGGCGCGGGCCGTGCGGATAAAATCATTTCTCATGGCTTCAAGCATTGCCGAACGAGTGAAGCGAGAAAAACGACCAATCTGTTGAATAGCTAAACTGAGAACCGGAAGAATGAGATAGACAGAACGATCCGCAAGATCCGCCCAAAAACCCATAGGGCCCGCACCAATAGTTTGAGTGCCGCCCGCAGGAAGAATAGGTATCTTCACGGCGAAAATAATAATCAAAACAATCGCTAGCCAGAAAGAGGGAATGGAGATGCCGGCAAAAGAGAAAAGATTCACGAAGTAATCTGTCTTACTTCCTGGTTTCAGCGCCGAAATCACACCCAGCGGTATTGCGATCAATAACGAAAGTGCCAAGGAGGCAAAAGAAAGAATAAATGTGTTCCAAAGGCGAGGCCCCATAAGTTCTTGAACAGGAACACGGTAGGTACGGCTGTAACCCAAATCACCTTGGGCGATAGAAGCCACCCAGTTTGCGTATCTTTTGTAAACGGGCTGGTCTAAACCATACAAAGCTTTCAGACGGGCTACGTCTTCAGCAGTGATCTTAGGATTCGAAGCGACCATCATGTCTACAGGATCCCCGGGCATTAAGCTCATCAAATAAAAACACACGTACGAAAGCACGGCAATCACAGCGAGTGTTTGTAAGATTCTACGGGTAATAAATGTAGTCATGATGGTTCCTCACTCAAAGCTCTGTCCTGAATTTCAAAACAGAGCCTTTAAAAAATATCTTAGTTCAATGACCAGTCTTCTACGTTGTTAGTTTCGTAGAATTGGTGACCTGACATTTTGTAGTTTTTCAAATTCTTAGGCGTTACAGAAATGTCTGAACGGTAGTAAAGCGGAAGCACTGGAACATCCATTGTGTAGGCTTTCAAAATGTCATGAACAAGAGTGACGCGCTTTTGCGGGTTGAACTCGACATCCAAAGCATCCAAGTTTTTATCCACTGCTGGATTTGCCCAACCGTGGAAGTTTTGTCCAGACCAACCGTTAGAGTTGTTAGGAATTGCTTTAGAAGAAACCGTGGAACGGGGGCTGTTTTCAGGTGAAGACACCCAAGCAAACAAGGCCAATCCGTCGAACTTACGTTTTGTCATAGTTTCGGCGAAGAACACACGCGCCGGCTCGTTTTTCACAAGAACTTCGATGCCCGCTTGTTTCCATTGATTTTGCAAATAAACCTGAACCAACTCACGAGTTTTATTTCCCGCTGTTGTTTGGAATACCAAAGAAAGACGTTTGCCATCTTTTGCGCGGTATCCATCAGCACCCATTTTCCAGCCAGCTTCATCCAAAAGTTTACCGGCTTCACGCTTAGAATAGCGGTACACTGTGACCACTTTAGGATCTGCCGTGAACCAAGGATCTTTCGGAGACAGGTTGTGAATCGCCACTTGTTGTTTGCCTTCGAAAAGAGCTTTTACCAAGTCATCGCGATTGATGGAGTAAAGAAGAGCTTTACGTACACGCACATCTTTAAGAATCGGGTTGTCCAATTTAAGGTCGATGTGTTCGTAAGTCACGGACGGAACGAAGTGAACGTCATAAGGAAGGTTTTCTGTTTTAGCTTTCTTTTCAAAAGCCAAAGCCTGGTCGAAATCCAAACCCAAAGTAGAGATCATATCGATCGTGCCCGAACGAAGATTCGCTTCCATTGTTCCTGTATTAGGAATCAACTTCACGATGATTTTTTTGATCTGAGGTTGTTTGCCATAAAAATGAGGATTTGGAGCAAACGCCACGTGCGATCCCAATTTCACTTCAGAAATCACGTAGGGTCCGTTGTAAAGACCTGGGTTTGTCGCGTTACGAACATAGTTTGAGTTCTTTTCGTAGCCCTCTTTTTGTTTTCCGTACTTATCAAAAACCGGCTTTTCGATATGAGTAGGAACCGGGAAGAACTGAGCTAATTGATAGAAATCCCATTTCGCCTTGTCGTATTTGAACGTACATTTCTTAGGATTTTTTGGATCAATGTCGATTTTTTCAACTTGCGTCCAATTTTCTTTTTCACCAACGCTGACGTTGTTGCTAGTGGCGATTGTGTGAGCTGTGATGAAGTCTTGGCAGATAACGGGTTTTCCATCACCCCATTTTGCACTCTCAAGAATCTCCCAAGTCGCAACAACTTTCTTTTTACCACCGTCATCGACGATCTTAGCCGTGCCCTTGTCCAAAGAAGGAATTTCTTTAGCCAATTGAGCGACCCATTTACCTTCTGGTGTCAGGTTCACTAAAGAGCGGCCTACCAAACGGTACATGTAAGCAGAAGCCGACATGGTCATGATCAACGGATTCATCGTCTCAAATTCTTGAGAGATTCCGATTTTAAGCTCATTGTTAGATGGAGCAGCCAAGGCCTGACTTGTAAAGCCAACACCTGCTACCAGCATGAGTCCTTTCGCTAACTTATTCAACATACGTACTCCTTGTTGATTAAAATAATTCCCAAAAATTATTATTTTGCCGTCGTCAACCAACACGCCTTTTGATGCGTGCCTTCGCCCTCTAAAACTGGAATCTGTGAAGCACAGACATCCATCTTATGTGGGCAGCGCGGATGGAAAGTACAACCCGATGGTGGGTTGATCGGACTTGGAACTTCTCCACCCAAAGATTTCTTCATGACTTTTTTACCGTGACCTACGCGAGGAATCGCACTGATCAAAGCTTGCGTGTAAGGATGTTTGGGATTGCTGAAAAGCTCGTCGCGGGAAGCGATTTCCACGATTTTACCCAAGTACATCACCGCAATACGATCGCAAGTGTGTTCGATCACAGAAAGATCATGAGAGATAAAGATATAAGTCAGGTTTAATTTCTCTTGAAGGTCCTTCAGAAGATTCAAAATCTGCGCTTGGATCGAAACATCCAAGGCGCTGACAGGCTCGTCACAGATGATAAGTTCGGGATTCAAGGCGATGGCACGGGCGATACTGATACGCTGACGTTGGCCCCCTGAAAACTCATGCGGGTAACGATTGACGTGGGCTTTGCGAAGTCCCACAAGTTCAATCAATTCCAAAACACGGGCATTGCGTTCCGCCGGTGTCCCCACGTCGTGGATGTCCATCGGCTGACGAATGATTTGTCCTACGGTCATGCGTGGATCCAACGATGCATACGGATCTTGGAAAATCATCTGCATGTTTTTACGTTTTTTACGAAGAGCTTCGCCTTTTAAAGTTAAAAAGTCTTGCCCGTCAAAACTGATCGCACCACCTGTGGGCTCATAAAGACGAATCAAGGTGCGACCTAATGTGGATTTTCCACAGCCAGATTCGCCAACAAGACCTAAAGTTTCACCTTTACGAACATAAAGGGACACATCGTCGACAGCTTTTACGCTAGCCACTTCACGCAGCAAAAGACCTTTGCGGATCGGGAAGTGCTTTTTAATGTTCTTTGCATCAAGAATGATATCGCTCATTTTCTTCCCCGCAATTAAAGTGGATTAAAACAAGCCACATTGTGACCCGGTTTGATTTCCACCAATGGTGGTTTATTCGCCGTGCATTCACCTTTAGCGCGAGTGCATCTGTTTACAAACGGACAGCCGCGCGGAAGATCAAAAGGAGCTGGCACGCTGCCTTCGATAGTATTCAGACGTTTCACTCTTTCGCCGAATTTAGGACGGGAAGAGATCAAGGCTGCTGTATAGGGGTGGCGAGGGTTTAAGAAAAGTTCTTGGGTTTCAGATTGCTCGCATGTTTGTCCGCCGTACATAACTAAAACGCGGTCGGAAATTTCAGAAATCACTCCCAGATCATGGGTGATGAACTGAACGGTCATATTGAATTTAGCTTGGAGGGTTTGAATCAGCTCCAGAATCTGCGCTTGAATTGTTACGTCCAAAGCCGTCGTTGGCTCATCGGCAATCAAGAATGTAGGATCGCAAGAAAGAGCCATGGCGATCATCGCTCTTTGTCTCATACCGCCTGAAAGTTGGTGAGGGTAGGCGGTATAGCGCTCTTCGGGGGAAGGAATGCCGACCAAGCGAAGCATTTCAATCGCACGCTCTTTTGATTCTTTCGGAGAACACTTTTTGTGTTTCATAATTTGTTCATCCATCTGATAGCCGATGGTAAGAACGGGGTTTAAAGCTGTCATGGGCTCTTGAAAGATCATGGCCATTTCACCGCCACGAACTTCAGACATTGCGCCTTCAGAAAGTTTTAAAAGATCGCGGCCATTTAACAGAACCTGGCCCCCGGAAACTTGTCCCGGTTTTTCAATCAAACGCATCAAAGAATAAGACGTGACGGATTTACCACTTCCGGATTCGCCCACGATGCCCAGAGTCTGTCCTTTTTGGATGGAATAACTGATGTTATTCACCGCGCGCACAGGTCCGGCGTTGGTGTGAAAGGTCGTTTCTAAGTTTTTAACTTCAAGTACTGGAGTTTGCACCGTCACATGTCCTTCTTAAAGAAAGCGTCGAGTTTCTAATTCTTCCAAAATGGAAAGGCTGCCTTTTTTGAACGCCTTGCCGATAATTCCCGTGAGTTTATCACTAAAACTCTCATGATGTTCGTACTTTACTTTAACTATTTGATGCTGTTGTGAAAGATCGAGCAAATAATCGTCGCTGGTGCGGATTTCATCAACCAAACCCTTCGCGATAGCCTGTTCACCGTACCAATATTCGCCAGTCGCGACCTCATTCAAATTGAGATTCGGGCGGGATTTATGAACGAAGTTCTTAAACAAAACGTGAGTATCCTCAAGTTGTTCTTTAAATTTTTCTTCACCCTTGGGAGTGATTTCTCCTAAAAGGCTGACCGTGCGTTTGTATTCGCCCGCTGTGTATTCTTTGAAATCCACGTCGTGCTTTTTAAGAACGCGGTGAAGATTTGGAACTTGGGCGACAACGCCGATAGAGCCCACGATCGCAAACGGCGCACAAAGAATTTTGTTCGCCGTGCAAGACATTAGGTAGCCGCCGCTTGCCGCGACTTTGTCCACACAGATTGTCAGAGGAATTTGTTTTTCACGGATACGCAAAAGTTGAGAAGCCGCCAGTCCATAGCCATGAACAACGCCTCCAGGACTTTCCACGCGAACCACGACTTCGTCTTTGGGCGTGGCAATTGTCAGGATGGCAGTTACTTCTTCGCGCAGGTTTTCAACCGCTGAAGCTTTCACATCGCCTTCGAAATCAATCAGGAAGATTTTCTTTTCTTGATCGCGGGATTTGTTTTCAGAACTCTTCTTTTCTTCTTTAAGTTTTTTACGCAACTCTTTGCGTTCGTTTTTAGTTAAAGTTTGCGCTTTAAGAAGGGTTTTAAAATTTTTGTATTTCTTGTGAAGAAGTTCGACTTGAATTTCGTTTTTATGACCGGCCTTCGCCGCGACCATGGCGATCACCAAAATGACGGCGATGATGGCAAAAAGAATCAAAAATGTCTGCGCTGCGAAAATACCAATGTGTTCTAATGCGTTCATGAGGCTCCTTCGAACAAGGGCTTACGTTATTCAGGAATTGGCCAAAGGTCGAGCATCTTTTTTGTTTGCTCAAAAAAATTCTGGGAGCCTGATAAGCTGGTGCCAAGATGATCCATTCACGCGCGTTTTTCATCAGCATTGTTGTAGCTCTTTTTTGTGCCAATTCGTGGGCGCAAAATGCTGAAATTGAACGCCTTTCCGGTTTTGCTCAGCATCAAAAAAATCTCGATCAATTCGACGTCGCTCGTAGCAAAGGGGAACGTGCTCATCTCGAAGAAGAAGAACAGTGGGAGAACCAAAAACTGCGCGCCCTCGATGATTACAAAAAACGTAAATCGAGCGTGAAGATGAGTGAGGATGGCGCGGAAGCTCAAGCTGATGCGGCTGCTAAGAAAAAAGTGGCGCAGGAATATGAAAATTCTCGCGAACAGTATGCCGCTCAAAAATCAAAGCTTACAGCGATGGACCGACAAGCTCTTCATTTGCCCACCGAGGCTACAGAGTTAGGACTCGATGAATTGCGTCCGCGCTATGATTATCGCAAGCGTGCGATGTTTGGTGCTCAGACGAAGTTTGCTCGTCCTGGTTCTTCTTCAAGTTCAGGTGGAAGCAGTGGATTTGGTGGGGGAGGAGGCTCTTCATTCCCACCACCGCCTACGTTTGATGATTTCGGGGGAGGAGACGGAGGTTACGTTCCGGCTCCCAATATGTCTGATGATTTCGGTGATGTTCCGCCACCGCCGCCGCCGCCACCTCCAGGATTTGGAGATGATTTTGGAGGCTTCCAAGGTGGATCTGACTTCCCACCGCCACCGCCTCCACCGCCGCCTTTTGGTGATGAAGGTGGAGAATTCTAACTTTCTTTAATGAGTTCCTCTGTTGAAAGACCGGAGAACTCTTTGATGCCTCGCATGAGATACCAAAAGATTCCCAAGAGGAAAATAATAGAAGGAACCATGATGATGGCCATCGACCACGTCGTCATCTCTGCAATTTGATCGTTGAGCACTAAGGACTGTGCTTCCGATGACAAGTTTGAATCGATATTAATGAAAATACGTCGTGCCAGTACGAAGTTGCAAACCGCACTGAATGCGAAAGAAAGAGAAAGCCATATAGTCGCCTTTCTCATGTGATCGTGAAATTCGACCTGCTTGCCATGTTCTTTCAAACGGTCTTCCAGCAGATCTACTTTCATGATCGAGGGATTTAAAAACAAAGTCTCGATAAACGGGCGCTTCGTGAAAGCGGAACCCAAAACGAAAAGTCCCACGAGCGCTGGAAAGGCCGCCTCTTTAACGGCAAACCAGAATCCGTGCAGACCCAATAAAGCCAGGCCCCCTGTGAGAAGGACATTGAGAAGTCCTAGCGCCGAAAACGCATTGGCTTTTTTGCGCTTGATTAAATCATAGGCGCCGTATCCTAAAGGAAACGCCAGAGCTAAGATCAATGCCCAAAAGGGGCCGATGAATTTGCTTAATTTATTTAAAATTAAAACAGGAAGTACGATATTGAAAACGAGGTTCAAAAGCCCGTTTTCCTTTGGCGGATTTTCTTGGACAGATTGCATCCCAGCATAGTTGTCGGCTTATCTAAAAAAGGCAAGCTGCGCTGTGCGTAGAAATGCAAATTAGCACAGGGTCTACATAATCCGCAGAAATGGACTAACATGGGCTATGCCTGAATTAGCCGAAGTCGAAACAGTCCGTCGTCGCATCGAAGAGCAGCTTAAGAAAAAGAAAATCAAAGAAATCACTTTGGATAAAAGTGACCGGCACTTTTTCGCTTTTGCTCCCGTCAAAGAAGTCGAAAAAGCTTTGGTCGGTGCACGTATCACTGGGGCAGGTCGCAAGGGAAAGTATTTTTGGATCGAGCTGGATCGTAAACCCTGGCCGCTGATCCATTTAGGAATGAGTGGAAATACCACATTCTTAAATCCAAAGATCAAAGGATCATCTCACGAACATACCTGGGGAGGAGCGCAGCTTTGGAAAGAGCGCGATAAAAAACTTATTGAAAAACTTTGGTTCAGTCGACTGCTTTTACATCTAGAAGGTGGAGTTGAAATGTCCATCGTCGATCCACGTCGTTTCGGTCGTATGTGGTTGACGGAGGATCCGTGGACTCATCCACGCATTAAAAAGTTAGGCTATGATCCACTTTTAGATTTTCCTTCGGTGAAAGTGCTTTCCGAAAAACTAAAGAAAAGAAAAAAGGCGATTAAAGCTGTTCTATTGGATCAATCTCTCTTCGCCGGCATCGGCAATTGGCTCGCCGACGAGATCTTATATCAATCAAGAATTTCTCCACATCATCTGGCTTCGCAATTGACGCCGGCTCAAATAAAAAAACTGCACCAACAAACGCTCGCCGTCGTCAAAAAAGCCGTCGCCGTGGACGCAGACTACGAAAGATACCCTAAAACCTGGCTTTTCCACGAACGCTGGGGAAAAGCTAAAAACGCGAAAACTTCCAAAGGAAAAATCATGCATGAAGAAGTCGGCGGCCGCACCACCGCCTGGGTCCCAGGCTGGCAGAAATAAACAAAAGGTGCCGTGTTAAAGGTTGATCAAAGTCTAAGACTCGTCATTGCTTCGCGCTGCGACTGGTCAATTTCTGGAAATGCACTATTATAAGAGCATTGCCACAAGGTGGGTGCTCAAATGCCAGAACTTCCCGAGGTCGAAGTCGTTCGCCGCGGATTAGAAAAAATCCTTAAAGATGAACCCGTTTTAGAAAAGATCGAGTTGAAAAGACCCGATTTGCGCGAGCCTATTCCTGCTAAAAAATTAAGCACTTTGGTTGGGGAAAAACTTTTATCCGTAGAAAGAAGAGCGAAATATCTTCTGCTTTGGACGAAAAAAGGCGCGATGCTTTCACATTTAGGAATGACGGGGACGTGGCGCGTGGCTCCTCCCGGAGACGAGCGGTTGCACGATCATATCTATCTTCATTTTTCTGGAAATCTGCGTTTGGCTTACCGGGATCCGCGGCGATTTGGTTATTTTGATTTTGTGCAAAATCCCTTGGAACACCCGAAATTAAAGGGTTTGGGGCCAGAGCCCTTAACCAAAAACTTTAGCGGCAAAGAACTTTGGGAAAGTCTGCGCGGTAAAGAAGTCGCCATCAAAGTCGCGATCATGGATCAAAAGATCGTCGTAGGGGTGGGGAATATCTATGCCAGCGAAGCCTTGTTTGCGGCGGGAATTAAGCCCACTTTATCGGCGCAAAAGCTGTCACGGGAGCGTGCGGACGTGCTTGCAAAAGAGATTAAAAAAATTTTATCTCGGTCCATCGAACTCGGTGGATCCTCGATCAGTGACTTTGCTCAAGCCAGTGGAGAGAGCGGTTACTTCCAATCAACTTTCAGAGTGTACGATCGCGCGAAACAGCCGTGTGTGACTTGCGGGCAACAGGTGAAATCCAAAGTTTTGGGCGGAAGAAATACGTTCTGGTGTTCAACTTGCCAAAAATAATTTTAAAAATTCGTTTGCTATCCGGCGGCACTTTTGTGTAATTTGGTCCTTAGTCGAGTTTTAAAACAAAAATGCGGACCGTCTCGAAACGTTAAAGAACGTGGCTGAGTGGAATGCACAAATTAATAAACGAAGGGACAACAACAATGAAAGCAATCGTTATCGCTGCTTTGCTAGCACTTTCTTTCACAACTGGTTTCACTTGCTCTAAAAACCAACCTGCTGAGCAAGCACCTGCAACTACTGAAACAGCTCCTGCTACTGAAGCAGCTCCAGCTGAAGGTACTCCTGCAGCTACTACTGAAGCAGCTCCTGCTACTACAGAGACTGCTCCTGCAGCTCCTGCTGGCGAAACTAAGTAATTTTAGCCTTCGGGCAAAAATAGCTTAGAGCTACAAACGAAGCCCTCGAAAGAGGGCTTTTGTTTTTTCTCAGACTCTTCCTCATATTTTTTCTACCTTCCGTATATATAGACAAGCGTCTGAACCGCTTGCACATACTCACATTCCAGAGTCTAATTACTGTGTATCAATTTAAAGGATTAAAGGAGATACATCGTGGATTCTATCAACTCTCTTTATGGGTTTTTCTTAGAGAGCTGCACATGGGCCTGGGTTTTGGGCTCCGTCGCTCTTTTGTTGTTTGTCGGGTTCTTTGGCAGCCCGCTGATCGTGTGGACGATCGCGCTTGCAGCGATCTTGTTCGGTTTCGGAGCTCCAACATGGTTGTGGATTGTGTTCGCTGTTTTGGCAGTGATCTTCAACATTCCACCAATTCGCGCGGCCCTGGTGACTTCGGGCGTGTTTGGCATCTTCAAGAAATTTGAATTCTTGCCAAAAATTTCTGACACAGAAAAAGCGGCATTGGATGCCGGTGTGGTGTGGGTAGAAAAAGATCTTTTCTCTGGTAAACCTAACTTCACGAGCTTGATGAATGAGCCTTATCCAAGTTTGACGGCTGAAGAAAAAGCTTTCATGGACGGCCCCGTGAACACGCTTTGTGCGATGATCGATCACTGGCAAATCTATAAGACAAAAGAAATTCCACAAGATATCTGGGATTACATCCGTAAAGAAAAATTCTTGGGCATGATTGTTCCGAAAGAGTACGGCGGTTTGGGCTTCTCGGCTCTTTGCCATTCTGAAGTGATTATGAAACTTTCTTCGCGCTCTATTTCGGTCGCGATCCAAGTGATGGTTCCAAACTCTTTGGGCCCTGCAGAGCTTCTTGCTCACTACGGGACTGACAAACAAAAAGACTACTGGTTGCCTCGTTTGGCTGATGGCCGCGAGATTCCTTGCTTCGGTTTGACAGAACCCACAGCGGGTTCGGATGCCGGTGCGATCACATCAACAGGTATTTTATTTAAAGACACTGACGGTAAAATTAAGATCAAATTGAACTGGAATAAACGTTGGATCACTCTAGCGGCGATTTCTTCAGTGATTGGTTTGGCATTCCGTCTTCGTGACCCGGAAAATCTTTTGGGTAAAGGCGAGGACGTAGGTATCACTTGTGCCTTGATTCCTTCTAAAACTCCAGGTGTTGTTCTGGGCCGTCGTCACGATCCATTGAACACTCCGTTCTACAACTGTCCTACGCAAGGTAAAGATGTTGTCGTCGATGCTGAAGAAGCTATCGTCGGCGGTCTTGGTGGGGCCGGTCGTGGTTGGATGATGTTGATGGAGTGTTTGGCTGCAGGTCGCGGTATCTCATTGCCAGCTCAAGCAACAGGCGGCGCAAAACTTGCGACTCGCGTGACGTCAGCTCACTCTGTGGTTCGTCGTCAGTTCGGTGTTTCTATCGGTAAATTTGAAGGTGTTGAAGAACCTTTGGCTCGTATCGGTGCTTCGACATACGCTCTAGAAGCGATGAGAATCTACACTTTGGGTGCTCTTGATAAAGGTATCAAGCCAGGTGTGATCACAGCGATGCAAAAATACTATTCTACTGAGATGGGCCGTAAGTCGATCAACGACGCGATGGACATCATGGGTGGTGCGGGTATCTCTATGGGACCTCGCAACGTTTTGGCTGAAATCTATATCGCGACTCCAATCGGTATCACGGTTGAAGGTGCGAACATCATGACTCGTACTTTGATCATCTTCGGTCAAGGGGCTCTTCGTGCGCATCCATTTGCTTACGCAGAAGTAAAAGCTTATGAAGCAAATGATTTGAAAGCGTTTGATAAAGCCTTCTTCGGTCACATTGGTCACATCGTACGCAACACCTGCCGTGCGATCCTTCTTTCATTGTCTCGTGGTTACTTGGCAGCAACTCCAGACTGTCATCCACAAATGAAAATCTACTTCCGTCGTCTTTCTTGGACTTCGGCAACATACGCATTGCTTGCTGACGTAGCGATGGGCGTATTGGGTGGATCTTTGAAAATGAGAGAGAAAATCACGGGTCGTTTTGCGGATATCTTGGCAAATATGTATATCGCGACTTCGATCCTTCGTCGTTTCGAAGCAGAAGGTCGTCGTGAAGAGGATCTGGCTTTCGTTCACTACAACTTGAAATACAACATGGCTGAAATCCAAAAAGGTTTCGATGGTATCTTTGACAACTTGAAGATCCCTGGCCTTCGTTGGTTCTTCAAAGGTTGGATCGGTGCTTGGTCTCGTATCAACTCTATCGGTTCACAAGCTTCTGACGGTTGGTCCCACGCGATTGCTTCAGCGATGATGAAAGAAGGCGGCATCCGTGATCGTTTGACAGCGGGTATCTATATGCCAACAAATCGCAATGATCAGTTGGGTCGCCTTGAGTATGCAATGTCTGTGACTTTGCAAGCGGAAGCAGCAGAAAAGAAAATCAAAAAAGCCATCCGTGATGGAGCTCTTCCTAAGAAGAAGGCGCATCTATTGTTGGACGAAGCTAAAGGTAAGAATATTATTACTGAAGCTGAGTATAAACTTATGCAGGAAGCCGAGCCAGTTCGTTATGACGCTATCCTGGTGGATGACTTCTCAGAAGAACAATACCACGCAAATAAAGTTCTTTAATCTAGGACTTTGAATTGTGAGTGAAGCCCCGGCCTATTGGTTCGGGGCTTTTTCTTTTTTCGTGGCTGGGTTGGGCTTCGGGCGGGGCTTTGCGTGGGAAGGTATTTGTGGATATTTACTTTCGGGCGGCACGCCATCCGGGCTCATTGCCGCCGCACTTCGTGCGGTTCGCGCATCCATGCGCCGGCAAAGGCCTTTCTTCAGTAAATCTCCACAAATACCTTCCCACGCAAAACTGCTCGAATTTCCAATTCATCGTCTAAAAGGAAACAGCTTTGAACGGGTGTTTTAAAATAGAGAGTTTGAATGAAGAATGTTGGTGGATCTTTTCTTTTGAATCACCAAGATGGTTTTTCGTTGGGAGTGGGGTCCTGCAGACGGCAGATTTTTGGGATGGCTAGTGATTTTTTTGAGCGCCTGGAGGGGGGCGCTCTTTTTTTTAGCGGCGGCCAAAGGGTCTGCGGGATTTTGTTGTTAGCAGACGTTTTATCAATCCGTCGTCGTCTTCATCTGCTATTTCGCCGATGATTTCTTCAAGGATGTCTTCCATGGTTATGATGCCTACGACCGTGTCTTTGTCGTAGACAAGGGCCATGTGACTTTTCTTTTCTTGCATCAGTTTTAGTGCCTTGAGGGCGTCGTCGCCTTCGGCTACTTTGAGGATCGGTCTTACTATGGACGGCCAGTTGGTGTCGCCGCTACCGATATAGGTGATGAATTCTTTTGTGTGTAACAGACCTAGTGGGACGCCGGCCTCATTCACTACCGGAAGTCTTGTATGGCCAGAGCCTACGGCCAGAGTTAAGACCTCTGAGACGGGTAGATCCACGGAGACTTTTACGGTGTTTTCCCAATCAACCATCATATCTTCGGCTTGTTTGGCTTCGATATTCACGAGGTTGATCACGAACTGTCTGTGAGTTTTTGATAGCGAGTCGATGCTAATCGAAGTTTCTTCTGTCGGAGAAGGCTCTGCTAAAGCACCGCGCGCCGCTTTCTTTTGGAAAATGCGCACGATCGCGTGGGTCATATTTTCTAAAAGGTTCACGACGGGTGAAAGAACCTTATCGAAAGTGAAAAGGCCTTTTGCCGAGATCAACGCGATTTTTTTTGAGTTCTTTAAAGCCAAGCTTTTCGGCACGAGTTCGCCGATCACAACACTCGCGACAGTGATTGGAATAACCACGATCAAGATTGAAAGAGCTTCGGCAAAGTCCTCACTGATTCCGAAACGGCGTTCGAAAATAGGTGACAGAGATTCTTCAGCCCCCGCTCCGCCGACCGCCGCAGAGATGGCGCCGACCAGGGTGATCCCGATTTGCAGAACGGAAAGCGTTCTTTCAGGAGTGAGACGCAGGCGAAGTATCAAACTTGCGTTGGAGTCGCCTTTGTCGGCGAGCTTTCTTAATTCAACGCGGTTGACGCTGACGAAAGCCATCTCCACCGCAGAAAATACAGCATTCAGCGCTAGGCACACTAGCACTACTATAAATTCGATCATGGGGAGATCTCCGGTTTTAATAGAGAAAGAAATACTTTATAGGTCGGGTAAGGGTCAGGATCCATAGATTGAAAATAACGATATCAAATATAGCAGGGCTCTAGCTAAGTTATTTGCGCTGCGTTAATGAAATGTGGACATTCTAATTGCCTTTTATGTCGCTCCTAGGCAGAAGAAGCGGCACAGCAACTGTACATTCTTAATGACTTAGGGGGTCCCATGAAAATGATGACGATTGTTTTCTCTCTTCTTCTTTCATCCACAGCTTTTGCCACGTGGGCCGAAGACTTTGAACTTCTTAAAGATGTGCCTCGTAGTTACGAAGATTCCGGATCTATCTGTGAAGAAGTCGCGCGCATTGAAGTACAACGTGAATACCAGAAGCCTCAATATGATGTCATTGTCGGCATCGCTTACGGAAATGAATCCCGTGTGATCGGTGAGTTGGATATCGTTGTCTTTGATAACAACCTCAATAAGGTTATCAAAATTGGCGAAGTGAAGTGCTGGAAGGACATGCGTGGTGGTTTGGAAAAAGCCAAAGAACAGCGTGCTCGTTTCTTGAAAACAGTTCGTTCTACAGCGAATAATTTAAGATTCTTTTCCACTTCGACGAAAGAAGCTTATTCTCCCGAGCAATTTAAATTCGTGAACGAGTTTTTCTCGATGGGACAAAAGGGCACGGTGAGTGCGGGTTATGACAAAGAACTCGAATACACTTTAAAAGAGATGCACAACTACCGCTACGAGATGATTCGTTGTCAAAATCGCAAAGAGTGCGCTCGTCCTTAATCTGATCTAGAGCAGGGCCTTTGGATGTGGGGGCCCTTTGCAGTCCCTGCGAAAGGGCCCCTCTCGTCGTTCAATAGGTTTCCCTAAACCGAACGCAAAATAAAATTAAATGAACGCATCATCGAGCTGAACGCCTGACGCTTATTAATGAATCCCATGTACGTGAAGTTGCGCACCAAGGGGAGCTCTAGCTCCTCTTCGCTATGGCCCGTATAAATGACGACAGGGATGGGTTTGCGAAGCTTGTGAACCTTTCTTTCTGTTAAAAGACGGTCCATTAATAGAAGCGTGTCACGGCCTCCCATTTGTGGCATTTGCCAGTCTAAAACAACCAAATCAAAATGTCGGTTCACAAGAAGAGGAATAGCATCTTGACCGTCGAATGCCATCGTCACGTCGCATTTGTAGTGATCTAGGATGTGTGACATGAGCTTTACAGAATCTAAGCTATCATCAATGACCAACACGCGTTGTGCGTGCTGCTTTTCTAAAGATGTCTCGATCACCATGAGTTCTCCTTCGTTACCACCTTATTTGAACCTAAAGTGGGTCGGAGAATCTTCTAAAACAGCAAAGATGATGGGGTTTTAATAAAAGGTCTGTTGTTATGCAGAAAGAACTCGCATTTTAAGCGAGTTCTTTCCTTGTTTGTTCTGTAACAACAGTTTCACGAACTACAACCACCTTGATTTGCCCAGGGTAGTTGCATTCTTCTTCGATGCGCGAAGCTATTTTTTTCGAAAGATCTAAAGCTTGAGAGTCGTCAACTTTCTTCCCGTTAACAAGGACACGGCATTCGCGTCCGCCGCTAAGAACGAAACAGTCCGTAACTCCAGGGAAGGAGCGGGCGATGTCTTGAAGTTCAGAAACTTTCTGGTTGTAAGATTCAATCGTTGAGCGGCGAGCGCCCGGGCGGGCTCCCGAAACAGCATCGGCAGCGATGACTAAGAAAGCGTGATCTGTCGAAGGTTGCTCATCAAAGTGATGGGCCTTGACCGCATGAACAACATCCGGAGCTTCTCCGCGAGCCGCGATAAAGTCAGCACCAATTACGGCATGGCCGCCTTCCATCACGTGATCCATGGATTTACCGATATCGTGAAGCATACCTGCACGGCGTGCTTTTTTAATATCTAAACCCAATTCGGCCGCCATCAAGCCCGCAAGCCATCCAACTTCACCGCAGTGGAAGTATTGATTTTGAGTGAAAGAATAACGATAGCGCAAAGAACCCATCATCTGACGGACTTCGACGTTCAAGCCTTCCAGTTTCAACTCTTTAGCTAAAGCATCGCCATCGTGTTTGATGTTTTTGAAAAGCTCTTTCTTCTGATTTTCAGCGATTTTTTTGATGAAATCAGGATTGATGTTTTTCTTTTCCTTGAAGATGCGCTCTAAAGTTCTGCGTGTCAGTTCGCGGCGAACCGGATCAAAACCCGCAACACCGACCATGTCCATGCCTTCCTCGACGATGATGTCGCAACCGCAAGCATCTTGAACAGCTTTGATGTTGTTTCCATTAGGGTCGCAGAAAAGTTTGCGGATATGGTTATCAGGGAAGTTCACAGCACCAATACCGCGTTCCGCGCAGTAAGGGCGGGCGAAACGATCGATCACCAGGCTAAGAATTTTCTTCGCACGTTGTTCGGCATGTTCTTTCAAGTCTTCTTCAGACTCTTGAATATAGCGAGCCGCACGACGACGAGACTCTTCTTCCATTTGTGCTTTGAGCTGATTTTTGAATTCTTCAGCAGAAGTGCCCAGTCTTTCAGTCAATTTTAGGACTAAGTCTTTATTGAGGTTTTTCTGAGCGTCTTTAAGTTTATTCAGTTCCGACTCTTGCGCGCGCAAAGCTTGTTCCTGAGTTTTCACTTCAGATTCACGCTCTTGCAGCTTCTTTTTTTCTTCTTGAACTATTGAATCGGCTTTCGCTTTCTTTTCATTCGCTAGCTCTTGCAGTTCTTCAATGCGACCTTCCACCTTCAACATTTCAGGTTCCACTTTGGTCCACATTTCCATTTCAATTTCTTGAACGCGTTCTTTTTCTTCCAGTGCTTTCAGTTCAGCCACTTCTTTAGCTTCACCGACGATATCAGAGGCTTCTTCACGAGCATGACGCAAAGTGCGCGCGTTTAAGATCTTGTGCAAGGCCCAGCCTGCGCCACCACCGGCGATCAGAGCGAATAGAGCTGTAGCAATCATTGCAATCATAAGGGTACTCCTAACCCTCTTAGTCTACCGTCCCTTGTGTTCCAACGCAAATGATCCGGCCATAGGGGCAGCGCTTTACTTCTGGCGTTATGAATTGTAGCCTTCTTAAAAACGTCCTCGGAGGAACTGATGGGTCATATGGAGTGTCAAACTAAATGGGTGGGTAAATTGGGCTTTGAAGCTCACGTACGCCATCACAAATTTCTTATCGACGGAAAACCCGAAGACGGAGGTATGGATCAGGCAGCGACGCCTAAAGAAATCATGCTGACGGCGATTTGCACTTGCTCAGGAATGGATGTGGTTTCGATCCTGCAAAAAATGCGATTAAATCTTCAGTCTTGCGATGTTCTGGCTCAGACCGATACGACGGACACTCATCCCAAAATTTTTAAAGAAGTGAAATTGCAGTACAAGATTGTGGGTCCTGACGTTAAGCCCGAGCAGGCTTTGAAAGCCGTTCGTTTGTCTATGACAAAATACTGTGGCGTGAGCGCCATGGTTGTGAAGGCGTCTCCGATTCACTATGAAGTTTTTGTGAATGACGTGAAAGTCGGTGAGGCCTACGCGGATTTCGCCCAGGAATCTGTCACCACATGATTTCTATTCAGATTCCCTTTCATGAAATGGACTTTACTTACGCGCGGTCACGAGGTCCTGGAGGACAGAATGTGAACCGCACAAATTCAGCAGCCATTTTGCGATGGAATTTGTGGGCCTCGACCTCTTTGACAGACGAGTTGAAAGAGCGCTTGGGGCAAAAATTAAAGGGAAAATTGACAGAAGAAGGGGATCTTATCATTCGCAGCGACGTGCACCGGGATCAAGATCAAAACCGGTCCGAATGCATTCGTCGCTTGCATGAGACGTTGAAGAGAGCTCTTTTTGTTCCGAAAAAACGCATTGCTACCAAACCGACAAAAAGCTCTCAACGCAAAAGACTTGAAAGCAAGAAGCAGCATTCAGAGGTCAAGTCTTTGCGTCAGAAAGTAAAAGTTTAGATAACAGGTTCTGCTAAGTGAGCATCGGCAGATTTCGTCGGCGATGTTTCCACCGCTTGAATTTTCTTTGAAAGATAAATCGCTACGAAAGTAAACGCCACGGCCACATAACCAACGATGTTGTAGTTTTCCAAGCGTCCTGCCGCATTTGTCGTCACAATCCAACCGGCGATGTAACTAGAAACTGCTGATGACAGCTGCTGCACGCAGCTCACAATACTCATAAAGCTTCCTCGAGTCTGTGGCAGGGCCGTTCCAGATACCAATGCGGTCGCCGGAATCATACGTCCTCCCGACGAAACAAAGAAGAAGGCGCAAATAGCTAGAATAATCCAAAGAGGTGTCGGACCTAAATGCGTGATCACCCAGTAGGGAAGCAAAGTGATTAAAGCGCCCCACAAAAATACTTTGTGCTTACCATAACGATCCGCCAAACGACCGATCCAAGGCGATGTGAAGATCGTAAAGATTCCGCCGGTCATATACATGAACGGAAGTTGCGCCTCGGTCATTCCGGCGTTGGCGACCAACGAAGGTGAAAGAAAAGGGATGATCGCAAAGTGACCAAACATCACTGAGGACATGAACAATAAAGCGCGGCGCTGATTCTTATTGTGAAGAATGCGAGTCAGAACCCGATGAGGTGGTTCTTTGGCGCGGGCTTCCATCAGATGCAAACGCATCGGAGGCACATGGAACCAAATGACTAAGCAGAGTGCTAAAGAGATAACGCCCAAAAATACAAAGGGAGCATGCCAAGAATATTGATTTGCTAAGAACAAACTGAACGGCACGCCTAAAACGGAAGCCATGGAAAAAGAGGTCATGATAACACCCATGGCGCTTCCACGGCGTTCGTAAGAAATCGCATCACTGACGATAGAAAGAACAAGGGAGCTTAAAACTCCACCAAAGATTCCCGTCAATCCACGAGCCAAAAGCAAGGTTTCGTAAGAGGGAGAGACCCCGCAGGCCACCGTGCCTAAAGAGAATCCGATAAAGAAAAATAACAGACTGAGTTTGCGATCAAACTTATCCATAAAGAAGGAAGCCATGAATCCGCTAATGCCGGCACAGAATGTATACGATGACACGAGGAGTCCGAACTGATGGGGATTGATTGCAAACATGCGCATCAATTGCGGCCCCAGCGGCATCATGATCATGAAGTCGACGATAGAGCTGAACTGAATTGCTGCGAGAATGCCTAAGAGAATCTTTTCTTGCTTTGAAAACACGGCGGGGGTCCTTTTTGTTGACGCCACTTAAAGTAACCGATAATTCATTTCTATGGCAACAATTTGGAAGTTTACAAAATTCGTATTGGGACTTGTTCTCGTCATCGCGCTTGTGTGGGTTGTTATGGCGAATTACAGTGTTATTTTTTCTAAAACCATTATCGGAGAAATCACAGCTGTTGAGCGCGTAGAGCTTCCAGTTGCTTTGGTAACCAGAGCAGAAGGTGATATTACCTCGAAAGTCTTTTCATTTGCGATCGGTATCAAAGATAGTAAGACCGGCGAAATCTACACCGCCTCTTCAGAAGATCGTCAATGGGCGGTGGCGCAAAAGGGGCAATGTGCAGAAGCGGTGTTCCTGCCATACCCACCTTGGCAGTTTACAAAAAAAGATACTTTCTTCGGGGCTCGCTTAGTTCGTCTTTACGAATGCGCGAAGTAGGCCTTAGAAAATGTTAGAGCTCTTGCTATTCGCCACGGCCATCGGTGCTGGATTTTTAGGGGCCCTTTTAGGGCTCGGCGGTGGTTTGATTATCGTTCCTGTTTTGACTCTCGTGTATCACGTCAATATTCGATATGCGATTGCAGCAAGTTTGATTTCGATTGTGGCGACAAGTTCTGGAGCGGCGGCCAGTTACCTGAAAGACTCTCTGACTAATTTACGACTTGCGGTGTTTCTTGAAATCGGCACCGTGACTGGCGCCATCGTCGGATTTTTTATTGCTTCCTATATTCAGGCTCAATTTTTATTTCTTCTTTTCGGACTCCTTTTATTGTTTTCCGCTTTGATGATGTTTAGAAAAAGATCCGAGCATCTGACAGCCGAAAATCACCCGTGGGCGGAATCTTTGAAGCTTGACGGCTCCTATCCAGAAGCTGATGGCAAATGGATGTCTTACAAAGTTCAGAATGTTCCTTTCGGTCTTTTTGCCATGTTTGGTGCGGGGATTCTTTCGGCTCTGTTGGGTATTGGCAGCGGCATCTTTAAAGTTTTGGCGATGGACGGCGCGATGAAGCTGCCGATTAAAGTCTCTTCCGCGACGTCAAATTTCATGATCGGGGTCACAGCTTCGGCAAGTGCCGGGGCTTACCTTTTACGCGGAGATATTCATCCGCAGATCGCAGCTCCGGTTGCTGTGGGGATTATCGTCGGCTCATTTATCGGAGCCAAGGCCATGACGAAAATGCCTGCCAAAAGAATTCGCCAGATCTTTGTGGTCGTTCTTGTAGTTGTTTCCGTGCAAATGATTATTAAGGGGCTTTCATGACGGTGCAATCGGTGAACTCGGAAGAGAAAACATTGAACCGCTTGGAATATCGTATCAGCCAGCTTTTGCGCAGTGGTGTCTTGTTTGCGGGAATCTTTCTTTTGGTAGGTTGGTTGTGGATGTGGTGGAAAGGGGAGCAAAGTCTTTCCTCTTTAACTGAATATCAACCAACATCCTTGTTTGAGAATCTGCAATGGGCTCTGCTCATGCAAGATCGCGCGATGCTTATTTCCTATACGGGACTGATTATTCTGGTGTCGCTGCCGGTTGTGCGTGTGTTCTTGACGGGAATTCTTTTTATTAAGCAAAAAGAAAACAAGCTGGCCCTCATGGCGTTTGCAGTGTTCGTTGTTTTGATTGGCAGTTTCTTTTTAGGTATCGATCTCTGAAAATTAGAACAATTTATTAGCCAGGTATAACGGCAACAGAATATACAACGTCACATCGCGAATCAGATAGTAGGCAAAAAAGACCGCGAAGAACTTCCACCCATATCGTTTTATCACGCCCTTCAGACCGCTTTCACGAAAGACCTGCTTGGCCTCACGAACAACTTTTGGCGTCAGGCGGTCGAGCAATTTGGGTTTTGCGGAGTTTGCCATAAAAAAAGGCCCCTTAACTGAAGTCTTCTTTCCTTTATAAGAGCTTAGTTTAAGGGGTCAAGTAAAAGGGCAGGACCGCAAAGAGGGGTTTTCGCGGGAGCCTGCTTCTATATCCTTATTTCATTCTTGATGGTGCATTTTGTCAATGCTGGTAGGTCTTCAGGCGTGGGCCTAGAATTTCAAATATGAACATGAAAAATTTCAAACTGACAGCCTTTGTGAATCTTTACGGTCTTTTAAAAATTCCGTTGGTCTTATTCGTCAATCCACGCGTGATTGAATCAACAGCGCAACGTTTCGTTTTAAAAATTCCTTTAAACTATCGTACTAAGAATCATCTTAATTCCATGTACTTCGGGGCTTTAGGAATAGGTGCTGAACTTTCAATTGCGGCAGCAGCTGTGGTGGCGATTTCAGAAAGTAAGCAGAAAATTGATTTTATTTTTAAAGATTTCTCAGGTCAGTACATCAAACGCGCCGATGGCGATGTGCATTTTATCTGTGATGAGATCGAAGCTGTTCGGGGTTTGATTGAAGAATCAAAAACCAACCCGGCTCGTCTTGAAAGAAAGATGAAAGGGTATGCGGTTGTACCTAAATCAAATCCGACCGAGCCCGTAATGACTTACGAGCTCACTCTGTCGGTGCGTAACAGATCAATCAAGTCCTAAGCTTGAAAGATTTTTTACGCTTTGATCATACTCTGTGATGAGTTTTTCATAGATCTCTTTCACGCTTAAAATCTCTTCCACTAAGCCCACCGACTGGCCCGCGGTCCAAACAGTCTTCCAGGTGGGTTTGCTGGCTGCTTCCTCTAAAGACTTCATTCCCATAAGATGAATCAGTGGCACCATGTATTTCTTCGTCATCTTGTGGTCTTTTAAAACCTTCATGGCCCACGGAAGGTCTGTTCCGATTTTTTGCACGTAGGGCGTGTTAATAACTGCCGCAGGTGTTCCCGACACTCGCGTGGTCATCACGATATCTTCCGGAGACGATTTAATAATCGCTTCTTTATAAGCTTCGTCGACTTGCGCTTCACGACTGGCAATGAATCTTGTTCCTACGCTAACACCAGAGGCACCTAGAGCTAAAACCGCTGACATCATCGAACCATGAGAAATTCCTCCCGCGGCCACGATAGGAATTTGCAAGCGAGTTTTAAGCCAAGGAATTAATACCAAAGGAGAAATGGGACCCGCATGTCCACCAGCGCCGCTAGACACTGCAATCACACCATCGGCGCCCATGTCTTGAACCTTCAAAGCGTGTTCTAGATTTGTGACATCGCAAAGAACTTTCGCGCCGTTTTTGTGGGCTTCTTTGATCACTTCCTTGGGGCTTCCTAAAGAGGTGATAAAAAGTTCCACACCGTTGTCTAGAGCGTGCTTCAGATCTTCTGACTGGCGAGCGTTGCTTTTGTTGACGATGATGTTAACGCCAATGGGTTTTTTCGTGCGGCTTTTGATTTCTTTTAAAGCTTCTACGTATTTTTCAATAGGTCGGTAATTTAAAGCCGGGAAGGTTCCAATGCCGCCGCTCTCACTGGCTTGTACGACGATGTCAGTATTGCTGACCAAAAACATCGGCGCGGCGATGATGGGATAATCAATCTTCATCATCTCGGTGAATGGCGTTTTGATTTTCTTTAACATAAAAAAACCCTCCTAGAGTCCCATTTAAGGATACGAGGAGGGGTTTAAGAGGCAAGGGAATTCTTGGATTTAATCCTAAGGATTCAAATAGCGACGGATCAGCAAGAAGACTTCTTTCTTTATAGCGTCTTCACGCTCTTGCGACTGAGGTCCTAGCAACGCCAGATGCAAAATATTGTTAAAGCAACTGACGATGAAAAGCGCCATCATATCACGATCGCGACCTGGAATGGGTGGCATGTGGGCTAAGACCGCTTTTTGATAGTGTTCAAAGAACACACGGCGAGTATCCCAGTAATCCAGCATTCCTTGAACGCCTTGCAATGCCGTTCTTAGGGGACGGTTGTCGTGAAAGCGTGTGAACCCGATATCAATGAAAGCATGAACTTTAGAGTCCAAATCTGTCGCTTGAAGTTTTGCTAAGTTTTCCTCGATGTAGGCGAGGTCTTTTTGCAAAAGATCATCAATAACTGCGGCAACAATGGCTTCTTTGTTTGCGAAGAATTGATAAAGAGAACCGATACTCACTCCGGCCATCTCTGCAATTTTATCTGTTGTAATTGCGTGATACGGCTCTTGAACGAGAAGTCGGGCACAAGATTCCACTATGCTCGCAACGGTCTCTTTGGAACGTTTTTGAACCGGAATTTTGAGCATATATTTCTTTTCAGGATTTGTGTGGCTGATAGGAGCAGCACCCATAACTTCCTCCTTTCGAGGCTTATAAACTTTGCTCGTATTCATATTCGGTCTTTGAGGGGCAATATTCAATACTAGGAACCAAAGTATCGATTAGCAGTACTGGAGTGCCGGCGGAGAGTACGTCTTGACTGAAACTTAACATAAATCACGAACGTTAGTCTCATTTTAGTCCAGAGATCTTTAAGTCGAGCAATATTACTTAAATGCAATCAAAGATCGATTGAAATACGAAATTTCTAATATCTTTTTCCCCGCCGAAAGCAAAAACCATCTCTCAGATTTCAAGTTTCTAATGAAGATCCGTGTGTCTTTCATCATTTTTTTGCCGTAGATACCCGGGAGAACGCCTAAAAACAGAGGTTTTCGGTGTCACCACCGCCATTCATGAAACCTCGTCTGGCGCGCTGCGCGTGCCATTTTTTTCTGTCGTCCTCACATTTTCATCTCGTACAATTGTGAGGGGAAAATAAATTCCAATCATGATCTGCATCATCGACATACGAGGTTGTATTCACGAAACTGAAAGGCAGGAGGCTTCACGTGAATCTAAATGAAATGCTGAATGCTGAAATGAGTTTAGGTAAAAAAATGGGTGTTTGTGTGAAGGATTTGGAGCAGCGAGTGCTTTTTCAAAACGACAACTCCATTCATACCTGCGGCCCGATGGTGGGGCAGATTTGCAATAAGACATGCAATGCTCTTTGCAAAAAGATCGACGAGTGTAAAGCTGTGTCTCCCGGTATGCATCTTTTTAAAGATCACGAAATTGATGGTCAAAAAGTGGATATCACGATTGTGAACGATGGCGAGCGTATCATGACGTTCATGTATCTTCTGGAAAACCAAGAGCAAGCCAAGCTTAAACAAGAAGCTTTCTTCCGCGAAAAAGGTCTGACGAAGAGCGAATTGCGAATCATGAGCTTGGTGTTAGAAGGTCATACGAATGCCGCTATCGCCGAAAAGCTTTTTATCTCTAAGGCGACTTTGAAAACGCATTTGAATAATATCTATAAGAAACTTCCAGACTCTATGCGTCCCTCACAGGGGCGGGGCGCTTAAGGTGCAGGCGTATCAATAAAGCGGTCTTCCTGTTTGTCGTAGAAGTGACGAGTCAGAACATACACGGGGCAGGTCGCTTTACGAACCACATTGCGTGTGTAACTTCCTAAGAGGGCCGCACTCATAGGGCCGCTCTGTGCTTCCATCACGATTAAGTCAGACTGATGAGTGTCTACGGCATCGATAATCAATTCATCAATCGGTTTAAAAGTATTATCAATATGGAAATGCGCGATCACGCCTTCCTTCGCGGCCCAATCCACCCATTGCTGGGCGCGATGAGATTGCGCCTCGATCTGACTTTCAACGATTTGTTCTAGCGTCATCATCTTCCCGTCGTAGTTGTAAACGCGAGGACGTGTATCCAGATCAAAAAGACTTTCAATAGGACGGGCGATAGCGTGCAGAAGCAAAACTTCGGCATTGAATTTACGGGCCAGATCTAAAACATGGCGGAAGTTGTCTTTTGAATGCTCTCCAAACTCCGTCGGGAACAAAATGCTACGACTGCTGCGTGTTTTTAAAGCGTGACTGCCAACCACACACACGGGCACTTCCGATTGCAGCAGTAAACTTTCCGCAAAGCTTCCTAAGATAAATCTTTGAAAGCCCTGGCGTCCGTGGCTTCCCACGATGATCAGATCCGCGTGGCTTTTTAAAGCGTAATTCGAAAGTGTCTCGGCGGCACCTGCGTGTGATTGCGAGGCGTGCGGAATGACTTTGGGTTCTTTTAAAAATGGAAGATTGTAGTCAGAAAGAACTTCGCGAAATAAAGATTCTGCTGTTTTTGAATGGTCCGTCACCCAGGCCGGTACTTCGTAGGTGGGAAGAACGATTTCATTTTCCCTGAGCAGATAAAGTGGTTCAATCTCTGCCTGAGTGGTTTCATGAAGATGGGTGATGTAGTCCGCCATCTTCTGGTTTAGCTCTTTGTTATCCTCAAACGCGTCCATAGCCCAGATGATTCTCATAAGAACCTCCCACACATTCATTTTGCGCTGAAGGCTCTTAGTTATAAAAGGACGGCGAGGCTTGTCTGTCAGGAATCAAGAATTCACGACAGACTCTTGTTATTTGAAAAGAAGCTCTTGGGATTCCTTAAGATAGCTCAGACCTCTTGTATACATCTGTTCGCCATCAGCAGGGCAGGGAAGCGGATAATGAAAAAGCATGTCGTTTTGCCAGCGATAGCACTTATAGTTGCCGTAATCGCGGATATTAAAGACCACAGCCCATTCTCCTTCAAACCAAACTGAAGTTCCTAAGTGGAAAAGACTCGCGCCCGTTGAAAAGTCCTGAGGACGCAGCAAAGATCTGCCTAAGAATTCAGGGGCGGAATTTCCGGTAAGGTCCGCGATCGTTGCGCCGACGTCATTTTGTGAAAATGCACCGTGAATCAACTTAGGTTCGAAAGGAGCTTTTTTATTCCCGTCGACAGAATGATACTTCATAAGGAAAGGAATCGAGTAATGTTCAAAAATTCCATTCGCGGCAAAGCTCGTATGATCCGACACCAAAACAAAGAGCCAATCCTTTTTCCACGATCTTTTCTTTAAGGCCTCGTAAAATCCACGCAGTTCTTTATCCGCATGATGTGTGACACTTAAATGCAAAGATTGATTATTTTCTTCGCCAAAGGCCGGACGAACCCCTTTAGGTAAAGCAAGGTCGTGCGTTGTATTGGTGTTTATCCCAATCAGCATCGGCTCCGTCATGGTGTCCATTTTCTGAGCCGCGAATTTATAAAGATCTTGATCGAACACGCCCCAGGCGTTTTGTTCAATCATCGTCCAATCAGGAATCTCGCGCTTGCCATAAGAGTTTTGAAAACCTGTTTTTAAAACTAGAAGACCAACACCGCTCGTGTACTGATCAGAACCTTGAAAGAAGGCCGAGCTGTAGCCTTTTTTCTCTAGGAATTGCGGGAAACACTTGAAATCTTTGTTTTCGATTTCAGTGAACATAATACTTTTTCCGGGAGGATTTGGAAGGCTGCAAAGAGTGGCAAATAAACCTTCCGTCGTACGGTGGCCACCGGCCAGCATCAAGTCCACACGCAAAGACTCGGCACGAAGAGAGTTAAAGAAAGGAAGCACTTCTTCTTCGCCGACTTTTTTGTCGACGTAAACTCCGGGCCAGCCTTCCATAAAGACGATAACGATATTGCCATCAAAGTGGCCGACCGCTTTTTCAATTCCGCGACGAACGCGCCATTCATTGAAAATATCAAGACTCTTTACATGAAGAGGAACTTCGATATTTTCTTTGCTGGATTTTTTGCCGGCGAAGGCGGCCCATACGATGCCATAAGCGCCATTTAAGGCTAGAGTCGCACCTTTGCTGCCGCCTCCGGCACGATAAGCCCAAGAGGGATCTTGAGGAATGCCTTCAAAACCGCGAGCAAATACCACGCTGATCACTAAAACAAAAAGCAGAGCCAAAGATCTTTTCAGGACACCGTGCACCGGCTTATAGCGGGGAGTGAAAAAACGACCGACGAAGGACGCACCCAAAAAAGCGAAAAGCAGCTGCAACCAGTAAAGCTTTAAAAGATTTCCCAAAGAGCCTTGAATCGTAAAGAGGTTGTAGACCTCATAGGAAATATGACGGCCCGATTCTTTCGCGTAGATCGCATCCGTAGTAATCAGAATCGTATAACAAAGAAGCAAAAGACTGTTGATGCGCGAAAACGTTTTTTCTGAAAACGAAAACAGCAAAGAGCTTCCATAAAGCAAAAGATAAAGAAAGCTGGCAATCGCTAGATCGAAGTGCCATCCGTATAGAAAAGGGCCAAGGGTGTTGTCGAAAGTTGCTGGAGCTGAAAAATCCCAAAGGTTCAGGTAAAGAGCTACGACAGCACGCAGAACCATCCCGAAGATCACAAGACGAAGAATGTAACGACCGGAAGAAATTAAAAACGACATGGGCCCACATTAATCGAGAAAAATAAAAAAGCCCACTCGGAAGTGGGCTTTTTTTAAGATTTCGTCAAGGTGCCAAGCTTAGTTGGGGACGCCTGCGGGATCTGTGGAGGCACGCGCTTGCTGTTGTTGCAGCTTTTCTTCTTTTTTCTCTACTTCCAAGATGTACTTTTTAGTAGCTGCGGGAAGTTCATTCCACATTCTAAGAGCTAAGAAAAGACCCATCACTGCAAACGGGATCAAGAATAAAGGCCAGTAGATCCAGTTCTTGTGTGAAAGATAACCAATCGCCAAAGATTGAATACCACTTCCTAAATAAACGCAGCCGTCGACGATACCAGAGGCTGTCGCTGTCATTTTTTTACCACCGAAGTCCGCCGCCGCGGTACCCGACATCAACGAGTGAACGCCGATAACTGTCAACGTGATCATAACCGCTGCAAGACCTAGCATTGTTGGATGATTCATCAAAGAGAACACCATGATGATCAAAAGAATAATCATGATACCGTTGTTGATCGCCGCTGGAGGTCCACGACGGGATTGGAATAAACGGTCTGAAACAATACCTGCTGCAAATCCACCGAAGATACCCGTTAAGCAAAGAAGCAGACCCCAGTTTTTAATGAAGAATTGGGAACCTTCAAAGAAGACCGGATTTGTATCTTTTGTTTCGTGGGCATAAACCAAGTACCACTGCATGATACCGTTACGAAGAACGCCGGAAGTAAAGTCTACTAAGGCGATTGTGATCATCACCGGATTAGTGAAGATCTTTTTAAGCATGAAACCGATAGAGATTTTCAAGTTAGAGTCATCTTCACCTGGAGATGAAGACGCATCCGCCGTATCGAAGTCATCAAAGTTGGCTTCTTTTGGAGAGTCTTTAAGAAGAACGAAGTCGATCAAAGCCCAAACAATCAAAAGGAATGCGGGGATTGTGAACACCAACCAAGTGGCATTTGTCGTTCCTGTGTCGATAGCGAAGATGTGTTGGATAAAACCTTGGAACGCCGTTTTTTGACCTTCAATATGAAGCTTAGAGGCTTCAACGATGGCTTGACCCCAGTCGAAGGCAAAGTAAACACCGAAAGAAATCAAAGTCCCGAAGATCGCGCCGAAGACACCGCGTTCACGTACGTGGAACCAATAAGCTTTTACTTTGATAATCGAAACCGCACCGTAAGATTGGAAGAACATATTCAATGCGAATAAGACAGAGAATGCGACAACCATGTTCGTTTTCAAACGACCCATCAAATAAAGATAAGTCACACCACCCATTAGGATGTTCATCAATGCGGAACCTAAAGCGGCAATGATGATTCCTTTTTTACCACCGATTCTATCGACAATAGGGCCATTCAGGAGGAAAGAAAGACCGTAAGTGATTGTACCGGCAGCGAAGATCAGACCGAACTGCTCTTTCGTCATCATATCGCCCAAAGCGTTCTTAGAAACGTTCAGGTTGTAGCGGCCCATATAAAGGAAGGCGTAAGTCATGCCTAGAGGAAACCAGTTTACAAAGCGTCGGATCATGAATTTGCGCGAGTGTCCCAACGGATTGTTTTTAAAGTAGAGCGTGATCACCGCTGCAAGACATAAGCTTACGAGCAAAAGAGCCATGGTTCCTCCAGTAAAAATTTCCGAGAAGCTAATTGATAAATGATGAATTGGCAATCTAAAGAGCCTCTAAATCCACCTCGCAAATTTTAGGATTTTGTTAAGACGGCGCAGAGCCGCACTCAGAGTGAATTTCCCTCTGAATCATTCGCTGATACGATGCAAAAACTTCATTCATTGGAGCCCAAAACGTGTTTATTCGCGGGCGCAAGTATCCATAAGCAAAACTTATGGAAAGTCTAAAAATTATGAGTTTGTGCTTATAGGTCCAGGGCGATAAGTTTGTTTCAGAAGGAGACATAAGAAATCTTCTTCGACCCTCGGTAAGGTCCTTGACCACCTCTCACATACGCAAAGAGAGGACCCGGTCCCCAAAATTTTGCCGTACTCACGGCTCCTTAAATCCCACCATCAAAGCCCACCTAAAAGCCGCACCGAGGCTTGCGCGCGCTTAAGACGCAATGCTACATTCAATGGCATGTCATTTAAATATTTCCCTCTCTACGAAAAACAAAAAGATACAACTCAATATAAAAAAATCTCTTCGGATCACGTGCGAGTCGAAAAGCTAGGAGATAAAGAAGTCCTGGTCGTAGCACCGGAAGGCTTAGAGCTTATCGCGCAAGAAGCCCTAAGTGATGTTTCTCATCTTTTGCGTGCCAGCCACTTAGAAAAACTCGAAAGAATTTTGCAAGATCCTGAAGCTTCTCCAAACGATCGCTTCGTGGCTGTGGATTTGTTGAAAAACGCGATTATTGCGGCACAAATGGAATTTCCATCTTGTCAGGATACGGGAACGGCGATTGTTGTCGGTAAAAAAGGTGAGCGTGTTTTTACGGGCACCGACGATAAGGAGCATCTTTCAAAAGGCATTTTTAATACCTATCAAAAAAGAAACCTGCGCTTTTCTCAGATGGCGCCGATTTCTTTCTTTGAAGAAAAAAATACGGGTTCAAATCTTCCGGCCCAAATTGATATCTACTCTGAGCAAGGGGATGAGTATCATTTCTTATTCATGGCTAAAGGTGGGGGGAGTGCCAACAAATCTTACCTTTATCAAAAAACTAAAGCCGTTTTAAATCCGGATGGTTTTGAAAAATTTGTTCGCGAGACTTTGAATTCTTTAGGAACAGCGGCGTGTCCTCCCTATCACCTGGCTTTTTGCGTAGGTGGCACTTCTGCGGAAGAGACTTTAAAAATTGTGAAGTATGCTTCTGCGGGTTATTTGGATGGACTTCCTACTTCAGGCAGTGAAGGCGGCCGAGCTTATCGCGACTTGGAAATGGAAAAGCAAGTGGAGCAATGGGCGCGTGATACAGGTATCGGTGCTCAATTTGGTGGAAAGTATTTCGTGCATGATGTGCGCGTGATTCGTCTGCCTCGTCACGGAGCCAGCTGTCCGATCGGTGTTGGCGTGAGCTGCTCGGCTGACCGCAATATCAAGGGCAAGATCACCCGCGACGGTATTTTCTTAGAACAGTTAGAGCTTCACCCTGAACAGTATCTTCCGAATCATTTGAAGGATGCGAGTGCAGAGGCTATTCAAATTGATTTGAATAAACCGATTCAAGAAACTCTTAAAATTTTATCAGCGCAAAAAGTGGCCACACGATTGATGCTCAATGGCCCGATGATCGTAGCTCGCGATATCGCGCACGCAAAACTTAAAGAAAAAGTAGATCGTGGCGAAGGCGTCCCAGAGTATTTTAAAAACTATGCGGTTTATTACGCGGGCCCTGCGAAAACTCCGAAGGGTTATGCATCGGGTTCTTTTGGTCCAACAACGAGCGAGCGTATGGATCCTTATGTCGGCACCTTCCAAAATTTAGGTGGCTCGATGATTATGTTGGGTAAGGGAAACCGCAGCCCTCAGGTCACAGAGGCGTGTAAGACTTATGGGGGCTTTTATTTGGGATCTATCGGGGGACCTGCCGCGCGTTTAGGAAAAGAATGCATCACGAAAGTGGAAGTTCTAGATTTCCCTGAACTGGGTATGGAGTCTGTGTGGAAGATCGAAGTGAAAGACTTCCCGGCCTTTATCATTGTGGATGATAAAGGAAATGATTTCTTCAAGTCAGTGATTCGCAAATTATAGTTTAGAAAATAAAAAAGGCGTCTTAAAGACGCCTTTTTTTATATCATCTCAGGTTCTTCGCGCTTAAGAAGCAGCGGACTTAATCCCGCAAAAAGATTCATAATCACAGGGCCAATCAAGAGTCCCGGTAGGCCAATCATAATGATGGCACCGACGACACAGGTAAATCCAATCACGGCCGAGATCTTATTTTCTTTACCCACCATGAAAGGCTTTAAAATATTGTCGATACTTCCGGCAATAGTCGCAACAACAACTAAACCGATCCCGTTCCCAGTTCTTCCTCCGATAAAGGCCAGTATCGCCAAGAGATAACCGACCGGAGCAGCCCCGATAACCGGGATAAAAGAGACGAAGAAGGTGAGTGTCAGTACCAAGAAGAAATCACCTTCGCCGAAAATCAAGCTGCCAATCCCGATAACTCCGGCTTGGATAAGTCCGATCACTAAAGTTGAAAACAATGTCACTGAACAACTTTTCTTTGAAACATCAATCAAGCGGTCTGTCAGATCGGGCTTCAAAAGACTGTATTTAAATACAAACTCTTTGATGGCCTGAGCCTTTGATAGAAGAAGCGCCAAGGTAATAACAAAAACAAAACTTGCTAAGAAAATAGCGGGCAGCTGTCCTAGGATATCCGTGGAATACTGAAAAACAATTTCTCCGGACTTGCGAAGAATGCTGTTGGCCATATCGGCCGCGGGAGTCGCAATATCAGTTCCAGTCCATCCCGAAATCTTTTTTAGATATCCCAAAATTAGGTCTTTAAGTTCGTGAATCTGCCCGACCAGTTTATCGGTTTTAATAACTTCGGGCTGACTGATATAAGAAATCAGTCGGTAAATCGCGAGCGAAATCGGAATCCAGAAAATCGCAAAGCCTCCCAGAAGTGTCAGAGCAATAGCGGGTTTTCTTTTTACCTTTAGTTTTTTACCCAGACGCTCGACAAAATCATGAAGGCCCAAGGCAAAGACACCGGCGATCATAAAGGGCATTAAGAACGGCAAATTAATAAATAGAAACGCGACGAGCAGAATTAGGAAAACGCCCCAGCGAACCGCCACGTCTTTGTTTTTTAGAAAATCAATCATTGGACTTCACAATCCATGCGACAGTCTGAACGACAGTTCACCCAAGTGCCATCGTGGCGAGGTGGAAGATAGTTGGGATTGCAATAAGTACTACAAAAAGCCGTGTAAGAAAGAGCACGACCGCGGTGACTCATTTCGCAAGTCCATCGTGCATCACGTTCGGCATCTTGTTCTGCTCGGTTTTTAGCATTGGACAAACAGAAAGAACCGCTGTTGGCATTGCAAAAAGAATTTTCGCTTCCACGTCCGGTCACGGTGATTCGGCGAGTGGCTTCAGCGGTGAAGGCGAAAAGTTGAAGCAGTAATACCCCAATGAAGAGTGATGTTTTCATAATGTCTCCCACTCTTTCAATGAACGCACAGTTTAGAGTGGGAGGCAATATGTAGCTTTGTCAAAGCAGGGCGTCGAGCGATTAAGCTTGTGTCAGAAATTGCACGCCCAATTCCTGGCTCTGGCTTTTTTCATCCCACTTAGCCCAACGGACTTGGCCCTCGACATTGACGTACTCGCCCTCTTTGGTTTGATAGGAAAGAGTGATGAAGTCCTTTTTCTGATAAAAAGGAGCTTTGATTTTCACACAAGACCCATTGAGCGAGATGTTTTCAAAAGCGCCACCTAAAATGGGTTGGAAGCTTCTGTTCCCGGTGCCGAGGGGGAGCATCGAGGGGCTGAGCATGGCGCGCCTCTCATGCACCTCTCGCTTGTCCTGGCGTAATTCCAAATTCTTGCCATTAAGATAAGCTTGAATATCTTTGGCGAGGTGAGCCTCTTCGGTTTTCCACAGGACAATAAAGTCTTTGAATGTCTTCAACTTCATTTTCATCGGTGAGGAAAGCTCGCTGACGACGAAGAAGGTTTTCACGTTTTCAATCGTCTTTTGTAAAAACGCGTAAATGTCAAAATGACGGACCTCTAAGAATGGCAAAAAGACGACGACAATTTTTTCCCCCTTTGTCGTTTGTAGTGCGGATCTTAATGTGTATGGATTTTCAATGATGTGGCAATCAAAGGTGTTTTCTTTTTTTAACACATTTGGAACTGTCGGTGTTCCTGTGATGAAGATCTGTGTATTCATGGATTTCCTCCCGTGATTCCTCCTAAAGCAAATGCAAAGCCAACTAGAAATTGGGTGTGTGTCGTTTAAGGAAGAAATTCCTGAACAGCTGTCTAACTTTCACTAACACTGTTAGATGAAATAAGTCTCAGCTTGAGAATTGGGCAGGTGACGGCTCTCTTGCGCTGAGCCGCCACCTGGAGGGAAGGGATCTATTTTAATGGAGACCGCATAAACGCTGTCTCCGATATGAATGGCTGTGCCATCACAGAACTTTTCTTTCACGAATTGCAGCCTCTCTTTAGAGAAGTGTTGGTGGTCAAAGTAGTGAAAGCGCAAGGTCATTTCTGTCATGTAATAGAGACATTGCAACTGACAAGCCGGGCTTCAGATCAAACATATTGCTTATAAGCAATAAAATGGCTAATTCCGGGGTGAAATGCCTCAAACCCTGGGCGATTTTCCTTCTTGCGGTGGGGATGTTCTTCACCTAAAAATACGGTCATATGACAGAGCGACGTCAACAACAGTAAGGATGCTTTGTGAAACGACTTAAAAGAGTTTTTGTCTTATCTCATGAGTGGAATGTGTTCCTCGTTCTGCTCATTATTATTTCTGTCAGCTTGCTCAGCTGGTGGACCGTCAAAGTGCATCTGGAAAAAGAATGGAATGCACGTCTTGAATCTGAAATCGGTAAAGTGAGTTCGACCATTCATCGCGAATTTTCCGCTTATGGTCAGGCTTTATTGGATACCCGCGCCTTTATTCAGCTAAGTGGGATTCCGACGGCGAAACAATATCAAGACTATATAGAGTCGACGGAACTTTTAAAGCGATCACCGGGTCTTCAGGGAATTGGTTTTGCACAAAAACTAGAAAGATCTGAAATCCCTGAGCTTGAACGTAGAATGCGTGAACAGGGTTTTAAAGATTTTAAATTTTGGCCGGATTCGGAGCGCTCTCTTTACACCTCTGCCGTGATGATTGAACCTGATGACTGGAGAAATAAAAAAGCTCTGGGCTTTGACCCGTATTCTGATCTCACACGTCGGTCCGCGATGGATAAGGCTTTATTATCTAACACACTGGCGATGTCGGATCCTGTTGTTTTGGTGTCAGATGAAAGTGAAGGGCAAAAGATTCTTCAAGGTGTTTTGATCTATCTTCCCGTATCGAAGGTTTTGGACGCCACCGGGGAGGCCGAACCTAAAAATTCTTTACTGGGCTTTGCTTACTCGGTGATTCGAATCAATCGCTTTTTTAATGGGGCGTTCGGCACACCTCAGTTTTATGAAGAAAAAGTAAACTATAAAATTGAGATTTATGATCGCAAGCTCGGACGAACGCTGCCGCTTTATGAGCGCTTCCCGGCGAAAGAAGAAGATCGCGTAGTTTCAGATATTTCTGTGGACCGCGAAATTCAGGTGCTTGATAAAGTGTGGAAATTGCATTTCGAGCCGTTGCCTCATTTCTTCAACTGGTATGAGCGCTATGTGCCGATTCTTTTTGCTTTTGTGACTTTGATCATGCTGTCGGTGATCTTTTTGGCGTTGTGGTCCACACAACAGTTTTTGAAGTTCAGTGAAAAGCATCAAGACTCTTTAGCGCTCGTGTCTAAGAGCAAGTCCGAAGAGTTGGCCTTATTCCGTCGTTTGAATGCGATTATTGCCGATCTTTCTTCTTCCATCGAAGGAAGTGATCTCTTCGAAAAATTCTGTCACCACTTGGAAGATGTTTTTCAAATTGAAGACTGCGTGGTCTTTGTGCGTGAGAATCGCGGACCTTATGAAAAACGCTTTCAAAAAGTGATCGATAGCTTTCCGGAGTTTCTGGATTTATCCAGTGAATTTGATGGCTTTCTTAAAGACGGCGTCTTTGCTCTGGCGTCGAATACAGAATCTTCGCGCAAAGTGATTTCATTTTTTAGTTCCGAGATGCAGGAGCGTCTGCGTGAAGGTCCTTATTTCATGATGCGCTCGGTTTTGCACGAATCGGGTAAAAGTAATTCTATTTTAATTATTGTGAAAGGACCTAAAACTTTAGTGGATTCAAAAGTTTTAGAATACGCCTTGGCAAGCATCGTGGGTCAGTTCGCAATGTCTTACGATAAAGCGATTCTTTTAAGAAAGGCCGAAGACGCGAACTTTATGAAGAGTTCCTTCTTGGCAAATATGAGTCACGAGATCCGCACGCCGCTAGGAGTGATCGTGGGTTATTCGGAAATCCTGGCCGATGATGAACTCGATGGAGAAGAAAAGAAGCAAATTGTCAAAAGTGTGAAGCGCAATGGTAAGGAGCTGGCTCGACTTATCGACGATATCTTAGATATTTCCAAAGTCGAAGCGGGTAAGCTGCAGTTTGAAATGGCACAGGTGAATCTTGAAAGTCTGATTCATGAAGTGAAATCCGTCATGGAAGTTCGCGCCTCCGACAAAAAGATTCAGTTCAACGTGGCTAAGCTTTCAAACGTGCCTACATATTTATTCACGGATGACATTCGTTTGAAGCAGATTCTAGTAAATGTCGTCGGTAACGCTATCAAATTCACCGAAAATGGCAGTGTGAAACTTCTTTATAAGACCTATGTGAATGATATGCAGGAAGAATTCCTGGAGTTCCAGATTCAGGACAGTGGTATCGGTATCAGTGAACGAAATCGCGAAAATCTGTTTAAACCTTTCTCTCAAGGAGATGTGTCAACCACGCGCAAGTATGGCGGCACGGGTTTAGGGTTGGCACTGTCGCGTCGTTTAGCGGAGCTTTTAGGTGGGGAGTTATTCCTATTAGCGTCGTCGGTGGGTAAAGGCTCCACGTTCTGTTTGCGTGTTCCGCTGCGTGGAGCAAATAAAGAATTTCTGAATCTGCGACAAGCCCCAGTTAAAAAAGAGACCAAAGAACTTGAGCAAGGCCCCGTGCGTGATATTGATTGGAATGGTCTTGATTTAAGAAACCTTTTGAAAGATGTGCGCATTCTATTGGTTGAAGATTCTGAAGACAATCAAGAGATCTTCCAGCACTTTTTAAAAGCGGCGGGCGCCGAAGTGGTCGTGGCCGATGACGGTGAAAAGGCCGTCGAGAGTGCCTTTAAAGTAGAACCTGACATTGTTCTTATGGATATCCAAATTCCTAAAATGGACGGAAAAGAAGCGACCAAGCGGATTCGTCAACGCGGATTTACGAAGCCGGTGATTGCATTAACGGCGCATGCTTTGAACGAAGAAGTGCAAAGCTGTCTGGCGGCTGGATGCAACGGTCAAATAACGAAACCCGTTTCTGGAGAACTCTTGGTTCAAGAAGTGTATTTCTATTTGAATCACCGGGCGGAAGCATGAGTGAAAGTGGAATGGTTGTTCCCTTAGAGTCCAAACAGAAATATCTGTCGCGAAGGCTGGGGGAGTTAGCGAAAATTCAAGAGATGATTCACACGCCGGACTGGGAGTTTGTCGCAAAAGTAGGGCATCAAATAAAGGGCAATGCGAAAACGTTTGAGTTTCCGTCTTTAAGTGATTTGGGAAGTCGTTTGGAAGAAGCAGGTAAAACCAAAGACTCGCGTTTACTGAAAGATGTGTGCGCAGAACTGCAGGCGAGTCTTGAATCTTTAAATCAAAATCTTACGTCGTCCGTCTAACTAAGACACGATACAGAAAAAGAATGAACATCGCACCGACAATCGCGGCAGCAAAACCTAGAGGCTCGTAGTCGCGATAGTAACCCGCTGAAGTGCCCAATAGATGCGCGACCGCGCCACCGGCGATACCTAATAAACAGGTGATGACCCAACCACCAGGCGCTTTTCCAGGTAAGAGTATCTTTGCTGCGATTCCCACAGCAAACCCTAGAAGGATTGATGAAAGCATAGAGTTTCCTTTCTCCACAAATTAGGAAGGCCCCCCTCACATGGCATGGCAGGGGGGCCGCTTATCCGTTGCCACTCGTGGATTATCAGCAACGAACTAAATATGGCTAAAAATGCCCGGGACAATGTCCCCGACGCATATTTGTTATGCAAACGGGGTTCCTTACAGAAAATCAATCAAAGCCGTTATATTGAATATAAAAGTGTATAAACGTCTTAATGTGGCAAAATGCCATAAAAATATTGCGGATATATGCCCCAGTGAGATAAGAATAACCTATTCAGGAGGCAATCATGGACAAGCAGAAAACAATTCTTCTGATCGAAGACGACCTTGATTTAGCAGAATTGGCGACGGCCTATTTTCGCCAGAAAAACATCACGGTGATCCACGAAGAAAATCCTCTTTCCGCTCTTCAGCAGGTTGTGACCCAGAAGATCAGCCCTGATGCTATTATCACTGATTTAAATTTACCGACGATCAATGGGATGGAATTTATCAAGCGGTTGCGCGCTGAAGGCGTCCAAACTCCCATCATCCTTATTACCGTCTCGAACGATGTCGATGTCGCGGTGGAGGCGATCGAAGCGGGCGCATACGACTTCGTCGTTAAGCCTTTGCACTTCCCGCAGCTTCTGATTTCGGCTCAACGTGCGTTTAAGTTTAATATCTTAAGCGCAGAAAATAAAACTTTGAAAGAGACACTGGATATCAGTAAAGGGTTACACCCCGAAGGTATTATCGGTAAAAGCGAAAGCATTCATCGAATCATGGATCTGGCGCGCCGGGTTTCGAAAAGTTCTTCGACAGTTTCCATCACCGGCGAAAGTGGTACTGGTAAGGAAGTTTTTGCGAAAGCCATTCACCGCTGGAGCCCGCGAAATAAAAAACCTTTCGTCGCGATCAACTGTTCGGCGATCCCCGAAAATCTTTTAGAGTCAGAACTTTTTGGTCACGCCAAAGGTGCATTTACCGGTGCCGTTGATAAAAAAACCGGTCTCTTTGAAGAAGCCGACGGAGGAACCTTGTTTCTCGATGAAATCGGGGATTTGAATCTGACCTTGCAGGCAAAACTACTGCGTGTGCTTCAGGAAAAAGAAATTAAAAGAGTCGGAGAAAATCAGGCGCGTGCCGTCGACGTGCGGGTTATTGCCGCCACCCATAAGGATTTGCGTTTGGAAGTGCAGGAAAAACGTTTTCGTGAAGACTTGTTCTTCCGTTTGAATGTGATTCCGATAAAAATTCCACCTCTGCGCGAAAGAAGAGAAGACATTATTCCTTTAGCTGAACATTTCCTAAAAAAGTTCAACACTTTGAACGGCACGCAAATTCAGGGCTTTAAAAAGAACGCCAAAGAATTTTTGCTGACTCATCCTTGGCGAGGCAATGTGCGCGAGCTAGAAAACACCATTGAGCGCGCCGTCGTTTTGGCGACCGGGCCCGAGATTGATGTGAGTGCTTTGACTTTGTTTGACGAAGGCACGGCAAGCTCTGCGATCGCGGACGATGATAAGAAGAATGCCTTTATCTTCCGCTTCGGCGAAGAAGTGTCGTCCTTGCATGAACTTGAAAAGAAATATGTTCAGTTTGTCTATGAAAGACACAATCGCGCAAAAGAAATGACGGCAAAGGCCTTAGGCATTGATCGAAAAACTTTGTATCGTAAGCTGCAAGAAATCGAAACAACGTAATCGTGGAATCAGAATTCCCCTATCAAAGGGGAATTCTGCCTCGCACATCCTCTCAGATGGCTTCTATTCATTCTTAAAGTGGTGCACACATTGCAAACTCTTCCTACGTGCTAACAAGGAGAGTAAAGCATGATGTCAATTGTTCGCTTCCTTTTACCCATTTTGCTGCCTATCACTCTTGTCGCTTTATTTGTAGAAGCGCAACAGCCTGACACGGAAATGGCCACGGCCAAAATGGTCGGTGCATCTAATGTTGCACCGGTGTTCTTCGATCCTGGATCTAAAGTTTTAACCGCGGCAGAAAAAGCCGAGATGCAGGCGTTTGTCACCACAGTGCGAGAGTCTCATGAAATCAAGTCCATTAAGGTTCTTGCTTGGGGTGATCGTGAGTATCCCGATAAAAAAGAAAAGAAGGCCTCACCAAAACAGATAGAATTGGCGAAAGCGCGTGCGGAGGCTATTAAGAAGTATCTTCAAGAAGATCTCAAGGTTCCGTCCGTTGATATTCATAATATGGCAGAGCGTCCCTCTAAACTGAGCGAGTTTTTTAAAACAGACGATTACGAAGTGAAGTCCTCTGCCGAAGCGACAGGAGCCGCGCCCACACAGAATAAACGCGGCTTCTTTGAAGAAATGGGCCGTTCGACGACGGCCCTGATGTTAGTTGTTGTAGATTAATAAATTTAGCGGGACTCACCCTGCCGGTAGCAGGGGAGTTCCCGAAGGTTTAATAGGAAATTTATTCCAGCGAGGAAGATCCACTCCCAAAGCGACTTTCAAAACATCGTTCACATCATCGACAAAGTGGAATTGAATACTGCGACGAATCTCTTCAGGTATTTCGCGAAGATCTTTTTCGTTTTTAGTACACATGATGATCTCTCGCACACCCGCACGGTGAGCTGCGATCACTTTTTCTTTAATTCCACCCACGGGCATGACGCTTCCACGTAAAGAAATCTCTCCGGTCATGGCAAGCTTCGGATCCACGGGTTTATTTAAGAGCAACGACGCAATCGACGTCAACATTGTCACGCCTGCGGAAGGTCCATCCTTCGGGATAGCACCGGCAGGTACGTGGACGTGCACGTCCTTCTTACTGAAATCCATCAATGGATCCATAAGAACTAATCGCGACTTCAATAAACTCAGAGCGATCTTTGCAGACTCTTGCATCACTTCGCCCAGTTGACCTGTCAAGAGGAGCTGACCGGTGCCAGGCATTGAAGCAGACTCGACAAAAAGAATGTCGCCACCCACTGGTGTCCACGCAAGACCAGTGACCACGCCAGGAGGCAAAAGACTTTCAATCATGTCTGATGAGAATCTTTCTGCGCCTAGAATTTCTTCTAAGTCCTTGACGTTGACGGTCAGCGTTTTATCCGGCGACTTCACAAGTTTCAAACTCATGAACTTACAGATCGTTGCAATTTTTCTTTGCAGATCCCGCACGCCCGCTTCGCGTGTGTAGTGAGTTAATAATTTCACCATCGCGTCGTCGGTGATCTTAAGGGATTCTTCACTTAAGCCGTGTTCGCGAAGTTGTTTCGGCCACAGGTACTTCAGCGCAATTTGTTTTTTCTCGTCCAAAGTGTAACCCGTTAAATCAACGACTTCCATCCGATCTAATAGAGGCAGGGGAATGCCCTCTAAAGAGTTGGCCGTCGCGATAAAGAACACTTTAGATAGGTCAAAAGGCGTATCTAAATAGTGATCTTGGAACGTGTTGTTTTGTTCGGGATCCAAAACCTCTAGCATGGCCGCCGCAGGATCGCCACCAAAGCCGCGAGTCAATTTATCGATCTCGTCCAGAATGAAAACAGGATCGTTTTCGCCCGCTTTTTTAATCCCTGCGATAATTCTTCCGGGCAGAGCGCCAATATAAGTACGACGATGGCCGCGAATTTCGGCATCATCACGCACACCACCTAAGCTGACGCGAACATATTTTTTACCTAAAGCGCGCGCAATACTTTTGCCTAAAGAAGTTTTACCGACACCCGGAGGGCCGATGAAAAGCAAGATCGAGCCTTGATGAGTTTTGCGTAACTTCATCACCGCTAAATGTTGCAAGATACGGTTTTTAATTTTCTCTAAACCGTAGTGGTCTTCATTAAGAATCTTTTCCGCTTCTTCAAGATCAATCTCTTTTTTAGGTGAAGATTTGCTCCAAGGTAAATCCAGCATCAATTCCAAATGCGTGCGAATCATCTGATGTTCAGGTGATGCCGAGTTGATGGTTTCAAGACGCTTCAACTGGCTGCGCGCCAGATCTAACGCTTCAGGCGTCATGCCGGCTTTTTCAATACGCTCTTTAAATTTAGCGTACATGTCTTCGCCTTCACCTTCGCCAAGCTCTTCACGGATCACGCGCATTTGTTCACGCAAGATGGTTTCTTTCTGGGTTTGTTGAAAGTTTTCATTTAATTTATCGCGAATGCCGCGCTGGATTTTTAGACGCTCTTTCAGCTCTTGCAAGCGATCTAAAAGTTTTAAAGTGCGATCACGAAGAACATTGATTTGCAAAATCTCTTGCTTTTCGGTGATGGCGATATCCGCATAAGCCGCACACATATTGGTGAGCGTTGCCAGATCTTCAATTTCAGTCAGCATTTCTTTGACTTGACGAGTGTTTCCAGGAAGCAGATCCAGCAATTCATCGCTTAGAATGCGCAGACTGGATAACAAAGCCTCTTCCGTTTTTTTATCCATGCTGCCAACGTCTTCCAGACTTTCGCTCTGCACTTCAAAAAAACCTTCCTGATCACGGCTTTGCACCACGCGAACGCGCTGATGCGCCTTCACGAATATATTGTAGCTTCCATCTTCATCCATACGGAAGGATTCGACTTTAGCAAGCGTTCCCACTTGATAAAGATCTTCCATTTTCTCCACATTATCGTGGGGACTTTTTTGTGTTAGAAGGACTACCCAGTGATTTTCACGAAGAGCTTTTTGCAGGGCAGATATGCTTTTTTCTCTACCTACTCGAAGCGGCATGCTGATGTCGGGAAACAACACTGAATTCTTCAATGGGATCACGGGGATAAAACCTGAGACGTAAGACATCGAGGACCTCTTTTCCAACCCCAAAAGGGTTAATTGTAACAAACATGAGCACGATATAAATTTCGTCAAGTCGGACGTCCCAATTTCTTACAGAAACTGAGAAGTCCGCGGTTTAGCCCAGGAATGTTCTCGACACTCTTAGTTTAACATTGTGCGGTTGGAAAGAAGGGCGGTTTCGCTAGCCCTGCAATAAAACAAAAGCTGTTACGCTTTAAATCCGTCTATCAGTGCGATATCTCGAGTGAGCCCTGCGAAAGGACCACAATAGACGATTTCTTCGAGCCAAGCGGTTTCTGCCGCGACCTCATCTTTAAAAATTATTTTGGACCAGAAACGATTTGTGCTGTCCCAGCTATAGCCTCGACCTTTGAGGTGATCCTTGGATTCAAAGGGAGCTGAACTCGCAATGACATGGGCCATGGGACGACGAGCATTTCCTAAAAGTTCGGCCAAATAAGGCTTGTGACTTTTTGAATCTGAAAGGCTCAAAAGATATAAAAGTGCATCAACATCGTTGATCGCACGATGTGAATCCGTAAAGAACCCGTGATAGATATTTAAAAGTTCCAGCTTCGAACTTGTGAAACCCTTTGTGCTCCAGTCGATTTGTTTTAGCGAACATGCCCACACTCTTTCTGCAGAAACTTTGGATTTGCGATCAATGAAAGGGCGATCAAAGCGGGCGTTGTGAGCAATAATAACAGAAGACTCTTCAAGCAGGGCATTGACTTCGGTCCAATCAATATTCTGTCCCGCAACCATTTCGTCGGTGATTCCTGTGAGCTCGGTGATTTCTGGAGTGATGGGTTTTCCCGGATCTTGAAAACTAGAATAAGATTTTCCTAACGTCAGAATTTCTCCGGAATTTCTGTTAAAGAGAAACTGACGTAAGCCAATTTCAATAATGCTATCTTCGGATTGATTTAAGCCTGTTGTTTCCACATCCAGAACAACACCCACTCGCACAACGTCGCTGTTGTTCTTGGCCCACTCAGGCGTGGCATAAGGGGGCGTTTGTGCTGGACAACCTTCAAGACGTTTCAGTGTGACAGTGTTTCCATCCTCTGACTTACCAATCCAACGAAATGCCACGGAATTCTCCTCGAAATAGGGTCTTCCGAGTCTGGCACATTTTCTTTCGCTTCTCAATAATCATTGCCCCGGGTGAAAACAAAGTTTTATTCTCTTTCGGTATGCCTAAAAAGAATCTTTCGAAACCTGTCCCTTTAGAAGAGCTTGGAAACCAGCTTGCACAGCGCGGTGATATACGTGTGGAGCGTTTGGAAGAGCGCTTGGAGCCACGCGTTCCATTTCCTCATCGGCATGACTACTTCCAACTGCTTGTTGTGTACGCAGGTCGAGGATGGCATGAGATTGATTTCCAGCGCCATCCAGTGCGTGCTCCGCAAGTTTTTATGATGAAGCCAGGGCAAGTGCATTCTTGGAAGCTTGCCGCCAATTCCAAAGGCATCATTGTCGAATTTACCGAAGAATCTTTGCCGAAAAACTCGTTTTTATTAGACCTTGTTCCGAAAGCTTTTGCCTTGCCCGATGTTTGGAAACTTGGAAAGTCTGAGTTTGCGGTGTGGAAAAATAAATTAGAGGTCATGCGGAACGAATACGAAAGTCGCCCTTCATATTACGAGGCCTGCCTGCAAAACCATGTGGGACTTTTGTTGATTCAGGCTCTTCGTACCCAAGGCGAGAGTGTTTCTTTTCATGGCGGGATCGCCGATCAATTTAAAGATTTGGTAGAGCAGCACTTTCGAAAAGAACATGGCCTTTCATTTTACGCCAAAGAATTAAAGATCACGCCGAAGCAGCTTTCAGCGGTTCTTCAACAGAAACTTCATCGTTCTGCTAAAGAAATTATTGCCGAAAGATGTTTGCTGGAAGCAAAACGAATGTTGGCTTATTCGGCGACACCGGTCGCGGATATCGGTTATGCATTGGGCTTTGATGATCCCAATTATTTCAGTCGATTTCTAAGACAGAATTTGCGGATGAACGCTTCCTTGTTTCGGGAGGAAGCGCAAAAGAAGAAGGGGAATTAGAATTTATCCATAGGGTGCACTTTAGCTTTTGCGCCCTCATTGTGGCTTTGTTCTGCATCTAAAGCCACTTTGCCTGTGATTCCAACCCACTCAGGGAAAAACACGGCCAAGACAGCGTATGCCAGAACGCTGATAACCACGATAGCAATACTTCCCATTATAAAAATACCTGTACTCATAAAAACCTCAGCTCCTATCATATAGTGATCCGCTATTTTTGGCTATGGATAAATCTCTGATTCACTAGCACTTTTTTCCTAAAACCCTGGTTTTTCCTCCTATCTTTTACCTCTAATTCTTGTTTCAATAGGGTCGAGGACGCATATGGCTAAAGATTTATTGGATTTGCATGGTTTTAAGTCAGACGAAGTTGAAGATGCAATTGACGCATTTTTGATGAGACTCTCGAACTCAAATTTAAAACGTGCTCGGATTATGACGGGAAAAGGGTCCGGGGTTGTGAAATCTGTCGCGATCAAATACCTAAAGATGGCGGGCTATCCGTGGCAGTACGAGCGTCTTCCTAATGGCAAACAAAATGAAGGCTGTCTGATCATTTTTCTTGAGTAGTTATATGAAAAAAACAAATAAAAAAGGGCGCGGTCCCCAAAAAGAAGTTCAAGCTTTCCTCAGTGACATCACTCTTCTTTCCTCTATCCCCATTAATAAGAAATTTTCTAAACAAGCTGTTCCTGAATATCCTTTCGATGAACAGCTTTTGTCATTGAGTTCGATCTATCGTACCAGCCGAAAGCTATTTCTAAAACAAGGTGGAAGCTTTGTTCCCCGTGTTTGTTCGACGATGCGCTCTTTAAGTTCTCCGGATTTATTTCAGAGTGAGTTGCAATTCAGTCCACTCGCTTCAGAAATGACTTGGTTTAAAGATCACTGGCAAGAGGTGTATGATCCAGAAGTTCTGGTGAGTGCGATGACGGCGTTCAATCAGATTTCTCTGTATCACGAACAGAATCATCGCATCCTTTGGAATCTTTTGCCGCGGGCTCCTGAAGAGCAGCGTGATTTCTGTCGGTATTTGAATTTTGCAGAAAGCCTGGTGATTACTTTGGATTTGATTCTCGGGGATCAAATCGGAAAGAAATATTCTGACATCTTTGAACGTTTGAAAAGTATTTACCGTCCTGCGGGAGCAGACGCTTGGTCACTGAAATCTTCCGAGCAGTACCGTCAGTATCTTCTGGCTGTGATGTACGTAAGCTACCTTGCTTTAGAGCTTGTTCATCACGAAGACATTCCCAAAGCATTGGATTATGTTCTGCCGGGCCAAAAGAAAATCAATAAGGACGCTGTCGAGCGCGGTTTAGAGCTGAGCGAGCTCTTTACTTTAAATACGAATCTGCAATGGCAAAAAAGATATTGGAAGCAGGCCCAGGAACAGCTTTTCTTGTATCATAAAAATTCCAAGGAAGACGTTCATTATCTACCCGAAGATCCCTTGGACTTCGAAGAGGAATTCGTCATCGCCCAAAGGGTCTTAAACTATTTTTTGGATGAAAAATCATGAGAATAAGACAAGTAGGATTTTCTTCTCGATTAAAAGCGCATCGAAAAATTCTGACGTTGGAAACTTTGAAGTTTATTGTCGAGTATTTTAAAGATCGCGATGCACGTCTTGCGGCTTTACGCTCCGGCGTTCCTGAAAACTACGCTTCTCGACAAGGAGCATGGTTGAAAAAACATGCCATTGTCCTTGCCGCAATGGAAACAGAAATTGATGACAGAGATCAACTTCGTTTGGAAAAAGCCTTGGCTGAGATTGAAAAGCAAATGGACGTCTGCAAAGAAATTTTGAATCTTCAAGACTTCTAATTTTGCGCCGGTTCCTGATGCGCTTTTTCAATATCCCGAGTAAAAAGTCTTAAGACCCAAGCATCGTTTAAGCGCACTTGTGAGTTGGAGATGTTCATTTTTACTTGTGAGCGGTAGTTCGGATCATACCCTAACTGCTTGGCATCGATCCCGGAGGCTGCAAAGAACTTTTGCATTTCCTGAGCCGCTTCATCCGCATTGTAGGTGTCGCTGTGATTAATATTTTTTTCCATCTGCTCGCAGAAGCTCAGTGTGTTCGGGTCCCGAGCCAGCTCTGGTTTTTGTGCGACCGCACGGGCTAAGTAGTGCAAGTTGTAAGTTTTTTGAAGAATCTCATCCATCGCCCGTGTGTTTTCTTTTAAAAAACCTCCAGCACGGTAGATCTCGTAATAGAACTCCGCCTTTTTCAAAAGAGAAGGATCTTTCTGTTCTTCTGATTTCAGAATCATATCAACTGCATTCGACATTCCCGGAGCTCGGAAGACGTAGCGAAGGATGGGAGCTGCGGATTCAACTAAGGGATCTTTTTCGCCTTTTGCTAGACTGTGAAAAAAAGTTTTTGCACTGGCGTTTGTGGGATCGCGAAGAAGATGACTTTCAGAAGCCTTCCCTAAGTTGTGGCAAGTTTCAATAAGCGGCTTCCGAGAATCTGTAAAATCCTCTAAAAGCACCTTCGCTGTGTGTTCAGCTAAAGCGTCTTGATTTGAGTTTTGTTGACGAGTTAGGTCTTTCTCTGTGGCATCCGACGTCGTCGTTAGCTGGGAGTTTTCAACAGCAGATGTGTGATTTACCATGCTTGTTTTTGCAGCAGTTGTTTTTAAGGCGGGCGGAGTGAGCCCTTGTCGGATCTCAAAAGCCGAAGGCAGTTTCGAAAGCCCCCATAGAGCTAGACCGACGAATATCACAGCCAGAATCGCAATACTGGCTCCTAATGTCTTTAGAACACTCTTGAGTTTCATAAGATTCTCCTCTGAAAGTGAGTTCAACCATGCTTTTCGTAAGCGAGCAATGGAGGCCAAATGATACAGGCTGTTATATTCATTCTTTTAATAATGAGGGGTTGACGCTGCGACGCTTTCAACCTATACCTTAACTTCCTTGTCGCGGGGTGGAGCAGTCTGGTAGCTCGTCGGGCTCATAACCCGAAGGCCGTAGGTTCAAATCCTGCCCCCGCAACCAATAAAGGCTCGAAGGTAAACCTTCGGGCCTTTTCCATTTTTAAATCTAGACATTCTATTTTCAACCTTCCGAACGCATTGTTGTTCCTCACATTGCTTTTTAATTCCGTTGCGGCATTCTTTTTTGGCTCCTTCGTGCTTTGCCCTAAGCTAAAGCATAGCTCGAGGTGCAACCTTATGACTCCCACGAAAAATGAAGATAATGGAACTCGCGAAGTCGCAGTTGCTGAAAGAGTGCAAGGAACAAATCTTATCTACATGGGAAACGCGTTGTCGCAAAAAAGTTCCGGCGGCGAATAATCTTGCGACAAGTGCTTTGCGAAACTCTCTTCCCAAATTTTTGGATGAGCTGATTCATTCCTTAGAATATCCGCAACCACAAAAACATTTTCTTGATGATGAAAGAAGAATGGCTACCGAACATGGTCAGGAAAGAAGTGAGCATCCGGGGTACAATCTTTCTCAGGTTATCGATGAATACTATATTCTTCGCCAGGTTTTATTTGAAGTCCTAGAGAGCAAATTAAAGCTGAGCTCTGAAGCGCGAGACATTATTTTAGATGCGATCAGTGTGGGTGTAAGAAATGCCGCGATCGAGTTCGCTTCGCGAAAACACCAGGAATATCAATCCACCAACGAAAGTCTGCGCACCAGTGAAGAACAATTCCGTCTTGTCGTTGAAGGCGTGAAGGACCATGCGATCATTTGCACGAACCCAAAAGGAGACGTCATTTATTGGAGTCCCGGAGCGGAAAATCTTTTGGGGTGGAAAAGTGAAGAGATGCTGGGGCGAAGTGGGTCTCGAATTTTTATCCCCGAGGATCGCGAAAAAGGTGTCGACATTGAAGAAATGAGAACCGCTATTGCTCAAGGGATGGCTGAAGACAATCGGTGGCATATTAGAAAAGACAATTCCCGGTTTTTTGCGACCGGCGTGATGAATCCACTTAGAAATTCGCGCGGACAGCTAGTCGGTTTTGTTAAAGTCTTACGCGACTTTACCGAGAAAATGATCACACAAGAGAATCTAAAAAAAGAAACTTCGGAATCCCAGGCCGCACTAAAAACCTTAAATGAGTTGGTGATGCAAGCCCCTGTGGCAATGGTACTGGTTATGGAACCTGAATACAGATTTGTGATTGCCAATCCTGCCTATGAAAAAATTGTGGGCCGTAAAGTTACCGGTAAAACTGTGTTTGAGTCTTTTACTGCAGAGGAAGTCGGGCATTTTGTTCCGATTGTAAATAACGTCATTAAAACCGGAACACCTTTTGTGGGTAAAGAGATTCGGGTGTCTCTTCCTGACGAAAAAGGAATTCCTCAGAATTTTTATGTGAATCTTTCTTATCATCCTTTTGTCGAAAGCGACGGTGTTATCCGAGGCGTTTTCACTGTTGTTCAAGACGTGACGGAACAGGTTGAATCCCGAAAAGAACTAGAGTTGGCCAATCAGAAGTTGCAGGCCATACTAGATCGTGCACCGATGGGCATTTCGTTCATCGAGGCTCCGGCAGGCAAAATGATTTTGATGAACAATCAGGCACGCACCATCCTTGGACATGAGTCCCACGTGAAAGAGGGCTATCATCAATATGGAAAAATGGGCGCGATTCACAAAGATGGTTCTCCTTATTCTGCAGAAGAGTATCCAACCGTCAGGGCTTTCAAGAATGGCGAAACTATCATCGATGAAGATATGACCTATGTGCGACCTGACGGAAAGAAAATTGATCTTTCCGTCAGTGCCGGACCCATTATCAACCATGATGGGGAAATCAGTGGTGCGGTCGGAACTTTTTTTGATGTCACAGAACGAAATCGTCTGCGCGCAGAATTGGAAGAGCGGGAAGAGAATTTCAGAGCTATTTTCACCCAAGCCGCCTCGGGGATCGCACGTATGTCCACCTCCAGTCGTTGGGAACTGGTGAATGAGAGACTTCTTGATATTCTTCAGTACTCGTTACCCGAACTCACCCAGAAAACGTGTATTGAGATGACCCATCCCGACGACGCAGGAATCGAGCTTCATCATCTTGAAGAGTTGAAGGCCGGCAAATATGACAGCTTTTCGATGGAATTACGTTATTTGCGAAAAGATGGAAACTACGTCTGGGTGCATCTGACAAAATCCATTGTTCGTGATTCGCAAGGGGCCGCCAAATACTATATTTCTGTTATCGAAGATATCACTCAACGCAAAAAGCTTGAAGAAGAGCTGCACAGAGCAAAGCTGGCTGCCGATCGAGCCAGCGCCTCTAAGTCGGCCTTTCTTGCGAACATGAGTCACGAGATTCGCACGCCAATGACGGCGGTTCTGGGGTTTACCGAAATTTTAAAAGACTCGACACTCACGCAGTCAGAAAGAATGGATGCGATTGCTCGCATCGATAATAGCGGGCGGGCTTTGCTTCGTCTTATTGACGATATTTTGGATATTTCAAAAATTGAAGCGGGCAGACTGGATATTCAAAAGTCGCGCTTTTCTCCCGTCGCTATCGTTTCTGAAATCGTTTCGTTTATGCGGGTGAATGCAGAAAGAAAAGGCGTTTCCCTGAAATTAAAGTTAGATGCCAGTGTGCCCAGTGAGGCCACCTCCGATCCTGGGCGTCTTCGTCAAATCCTGGTAAATCTTATCGGGAATGCCATCAAGTTCACCTCTGAAGGCGAAGTGGTCGTGAGTGTCAAAGCCGAGGCCTCGCGATATTTGATTTTCAGTGTGTGCGACACGGGCATTGGAATTTCTGAACAAGATCTAAAAAATCTTTTTAAACCTTTTGCACAGGCGGACGGTTCTATTACGCGAAAATTTGGAGGGACCGGCCTGGGGTTGGTTCTGTCGCGAAGACTGGCAGAGACTTTGGGCGGAAGTCTTGAGGTTTCTGAAAGTGTTGTCGGGAAAGGAACCACCTTCGTCGTGCGAATTGATGCGAAACCTTTTAGTTACACGGATCAACCCACGATCTATGTTGCCAACGAAGCCAAAGATGCCGGTTCGAATCAGCTTGAACTGGTAAATGTGCGTGTGTTGCTGGCCGAAGATGTGGTTGATAATCAGGTTCTGCTGAGTAAGTATTTAGAAAAAGCGGGAGCGCAAATAGCTTTCGCGAATAATGGTGCAGAAGCCCTGGAACAAGCTCTTCAAGGAGATTTCGATATTGTTTTGATGGATATTCAGATGCCTGTCTTGGATGGCATTAGAGCGACTAAGGAGCTGCGTTCCAGAGGCTACACGCGGCCTATTGTTGCGCTGACAGCACATGCCATGCCCGAAGAAGTAAAAAAATCGATTGAAGCGGGATGTAATGCTCACTTAACTAAGCCGATCGACAAAAAAGGCCTGATAGAAGCGATACAGAAATTTATTAAGTGACCGACAAAAAGGGTGCATCGCTCGTGGATTTTAGCTAAATTAAAACCTTTAGAGGTTAAAATGCAGCCAGGATCTTCAAAACCCGAAAACAAGTTCTCTCCACCTACAGATGTGAAGTCGGCTCTTGCCCAGTTCAAAAAACCAAAAAAAGTTGTTGTGACCGCGGGTATGCCGTATGCCAACGGTCCCTTGCATCTGGGTCACTTAGCCGGTGCGCACGTACCCGCGGATATTTACGCTCGATGGATGCGTATGTTGATTGGTGCAGAAAATGTTTTATTCGTGAACGGGAATGATGATCACGGTTCGACCAGTGAAGTTGCGGCGATCAAAGCCGGTAAAACAATTCGTGAGTTCATTGATACTATTCACGAGCAGCAAAAAGAGACTCTAAAAAAATATTCCGTACAGACAGATATTTTCACGGGAACTTCTCGCCCGGAAACTTATCCTTTGCATGAAGAGTACTCACAAGATTTTTTGCGCCGTCTTTTTAAAAACGGCTTGCTTGAAAAGCGCATAACAAAACAATGGTATGATCCAAAAATGAATCGTTTCCTTCAAGATCGGTTCGTTCGTGGGACGTGTCCAAATTGCGGTAACACCGAAGCCTACTCGGATGAGTGTGACGTGTGTGCCAGCTCCTTTGATCCCAGTCAGTTGAAAGATCCGCGCAGTCAGCTAAGTGATGCCAAGCCTGAATTGAAGGACACAGCTCACTGGTGGCTGGATATGTGGAAAGTGGCGGATCCATTAAAAGCTTGGATCGAGACGAAACAAAAATCATGGCGTTCCGCTGTCGTGCAAGAGGTTATCAACACCGTCTTAATCGGCTGTCGCTTTGAAAACGTGCATGAAGCCAAATACAAAGAAATCAAAGACACTTTGCCTAAGCATAAATCTCGTTACGTGCCGGGTAAAAAAGTGGAATGTCTTTTCGACACCAAGGCTGATCTAGCAAAAGCCCAAGAAGTTCTTGAGGCGGCTGGCATTCCTTCTTTTGTGACGGACAAGTGGGGCTATCGCCCGATCACTCGCGACGTGTCGTGGGGAATTCCTGTTCCGGCAGAGCTTGATCCGGATATGAAGGGAAAAACTCTTTACGTGTGGCCAGATTCTTTGATCGCGCCTATCGTCTTCACGAAAGTCGCTTTGGAAAAAGCGGGAAGAGATAAAGAACTTTACAAAGAATTCTGGTGTGATCCAGAGGCGACCGTTGTTCAGTTCCTTGGGCAGGACAACGTTTTCTTCTACGTGATCATGCAAGGCTCTATGTGGTTAGGTCACAAAGACCAACCGCAAGAGCTGCCGAAAAAAGGTGACTTGCAAATGACAGAGATCTTAAGCGTTTTCCATTTGATGGTGAATGGCGAAAAGATGAGTAAGTCGAGAGGAAATTTCTATACCGGCGATCAGTTGTTAGAGATGGGTTATTCACCAGATCAAATTCGCTATTTCTTGGCGATGTTAAGTTTGCCAGTGAAAGCGTCCAACTTTGATTTCGAACATTTTGCTGAAAGAAATAAATTCTTAGCCGGTCCTATGAACGCGGCTTTTGAAAAACCGATTTCGGCGTGCAACTCGAAGTTTGATGGTAAAGTGCCTGAAGGTAAGTTGATCGGTAAGGCCGAAGCGGAGACGTTGAAGCTAGTACAGCTTTATCTGCGCTCGATGCAAAAGGGAGACTACTCCACTTTGTTAGGTCAGATTGAAAACTACGCGCGTCTGATCAACTCTTTGTTTTCTCAGTACAAGCCTCACGACGATCGTGCGGAAGAGACGGGAAGAAAAGACGCTCTTTTCACATGTTTTTATGTTTTAAAGAACTTGATGATCATGCTGGCCCCTTTTGTTCCTGAAACGGTGAACGAACTGCGCAAGTCCTTAAACTTGCCGGAGTCTGTTTTGCGTGCAGATGAATTGGGAACAGGTATTCCAGCGGGCCATATAATCGGACAGAAAGGGATCTATTTCCCTGGCACAGCAGATGACATTAATACTCTCAGGGAGCATTAAACTTACTTAGGGAATGGCCTATATAATCGCCTATTTTGAGGGTATAACTTAAGTCTTGTATGGGTTATGCCCAACTCAAAGTAGCTGAAGTTTTATCTATACTCTTGGATTGCTTGTCGATAAACTATGTTTATTTAATTCGAATTGAGAGGTTCTTCCGTATATGCGTTATGAACCAGCGGTAATGATTCTTTTGGAAGATATACTTTCTGATGCTTTTGAATACCATAACCAGTTGGACACTTTTGTTCTGGGGTGTGGACTGAACAGCCGTTCTTTGGCTGCTGCGAGGGTTAAAGCTGAGAATAAGGCGAAACAGTCAAAACGCGCATACTCTAGAGCACCTAAGCGGTTTGTCGTACAAGAAATACTGTCAACCTTTGCAGTAGTTAACGGAGCTAACCACGAATTTATTGGAAATATGATTCAACAAATTTTGAATCCTTCTTTTAAGGGAGTGGTGAGTAACTCTGGCGTTCTAGCCGATGTTCAACGATTGGATGAACATATTAAACACAACAAAAAAATTAAGGAAGATGAAGAGACTCAAAAGGCAGAATTTCGTCGAAAATCTAAAGAAGCAGCTCAGTTCGAACAAGAAAAAAAAATGGTAGATTATCAGAAACAAAAGGATCTATTGCGGGAGCAATTTCTCGGACTTCAAGGTATCTCGAATAGTCAGCAAAGAGGATTTGCTTTCGAGAAATTTTTGTCAAATTTTTTTGAGGTCGAAAGTTTGCAGCCTCGCGGTTCATTTAAAATAGTTGGCGAACAGATTGATGGTAGCTTCATTTTTCAACACAATACTCACTTGCTTGAGGCGAAGTGGACGAAGGATCCATGTGCTGGTGCTGAATTCGGACCATTTGTTTTTAAATTGCAAGGTAAGAGCTTAGATACGAGAGGATTGTTTGTTTCGATTAATGGCTTTACATTGGAATCCTTAGAAGCCCTAAAGGGGAAAGGAACCAAAAGTTTTATATGTATTGACGGAAGTCATTTGATGATGAGTCTCGAACCCGGACAAAGCTTAACTCAGTTGTTAGAAGCCCTATGGAGAAAGTGTTCGGAGACTGGCAATGCATATTTTCCAGTTGGACAGCTATAAAAGGATCATACTCTAAGTGTTCAGTATCTTATTCTGCCTCTAGCATTTTCTTTACAACAATCGCAATCGTTGAAGCATCGACCTGCGCTTTCTTCATAAGGCGTACAGCTTCTTGGGTGTCATCAGAGTCAATAGCCTCAAAGAATTCATCCAGCTTATTAATAGAAGCCATTTGCTCTAAAACCAACGTGCCTTCAAAGTCATTTTCATCCATATCAACCTCTTGTATCCATTAAACTTGATCATCCTGGTAAATTCAACTGAACCGGGGATCAGGACCGCTTCCAGCCAGTGTCAGAGTCTAAAGCAGTCTATCTTTTGTTAAAAAAGGAGATGGAATGAAATCACTCAACGGTAAAATCGCATTGGTCACTGGTGGCAGCCGCGGTATTGGCAAAGCTATTTCTTTGCGGCTTGCTTCCGAGGGAGCTTTTGTCATTGTTCATTATGGAAGTAATAAAGTCGAGGCGGAACAAACTTTAAAAGAAATCCGGCAAATGGGTGGTGAGGGGGTTTTAGTTTCTGCTGACTTTAAAAAATCGAACGCTGTGGAAAATCTGTTTTCCCAGATAGACGAGGTTGTTGTACGCGATGGTGAAGTCCATCTCGATATTTTAGTGAATAATGCGGGAATCGGAATGATCCAAGATTTCGAAACGACTACGGAAGCGCAACTTGATGCTTTGCACGCGATCAATATCAAATCTCCGTTTCTTGTAGCGCAAAAAGCCTGTCAAAGGATGAAGCGTGGAGGACGCATTATCAATATCACTTCCATTGTCACTCGTATGGCCAGTTCCTCAGTGGGCGCTTACTCAATGACGAAGGGGGCCGTGGATGTACTGACATTATTTCTAGCAAAAAAATTAGGACCTCAGCAAATCACGGTGAACTCCGTGGCTCCCGGAGTGATAAATACGGAAATGAACGCCGAGGCCTTGGGGCACCCGGAAAGCCGTAAGTTCATGGAGTCGTTATCAGCGTTAGGCCGCGTGGGGGAGCCTCAAGATATCGCTGACGTCGTGGCTTTCGTCGCTTCAGAAGAAGCTCGATGGATATCTGGACAGCGAATTGAAGCTTCGGGAGGATCATTTTTAGGAATCTCGTAATAATGAAAGTTCAATTAAATCCATAACTTATGGTTTTAATAAAAACCGTCTTGCTATTTCGATATATCGGATTTAATATTTGAATACGATATATCGAAAGATATTACGTAATCCAGACGTAAATTCAAGGAGGTCCTTATGCGCGGACATGGTAAAGGCGGTTTTCGCTTCGGTCGTCATTCACATTCCCACCATCAACACCATCCACATCACCATCATGGTATGGAAGAAAAGATGGGAAGGCTCTTGGGCCATGGCGATCTTCGCTATGTGATCTTGTCTCTTTTAGAAGAAAAACCAAGACATGGTTATGAAATTATCAAAGCTTTAGAAGAGCTTTCGTCGGGTGCTTATTCTCCCAGTCCAGGTTCCATCTATCCGACACTGACTTTTCTGGAAGAAGGTGGATTTGCCACTGCAACGACAGAGCAAAATAAAAAACTTTATACGATTTCCGCAGAAGGAAAAATTCTTCTAGAGGAAAATCGTGATTTCTTAAACATGATTCTTCAACGATTTGAAATGGTCGGGGAAAGAATGTCGCGTCTGAAGCATTGGATGGGACGAGATGAGGTCGAAGAGATTGCAAAAGCAAAATCAGAACGCTCCTCGATTCGTGGTTCTATGCACCGTTTGAAGGCCGAACTATTCTCATTTACTGAAGCAACAAAAGAACAAAAACAAAAAGTGGCTGACGTTATTGATCGCGCTGTGGAAGAGATTAGAAAAATCAAAGGATAGCGTATGTCATCAAATGAAAGAGAATTGAAAACAGTCATGCATCCCGTGAAGATGCGCACTCTGAAGGTTAAAAATATTCAGCAGATTGCACCGCATTTGAAGCGAATCACTTTTTCAGGCGAAGAGCTTTCAGACTTTACATCTTTATCCCCCGACGATCACGTGAAGGTGTTCTTTCCCTATCCCGGTGAAGAAACTCCGGTGTTGCCCGTGATGACCTCAGAAGGTCCCAAGGTTCCTGAAGGCAGTCGACCTGCGATCATGCGTGATTATACACCTCGACGTTACGACAACTCTGCAAAAGAACTGGATATCGAATTCTTCCTTCACGGAAGTGGCCCCGGATCACAGTGGGCAGCGCAGGCCCAAGTGGGGCAGAAGCTAACCATTGGTGGACCAAGAGGTTCGAAAATCGTTCCTTATAATTTTGATTGGTACCTGATGATAGGTGATGAGTCGGCGATTCCTTCGTTTGCCCGTCGCCTGCAAGAACTTCCAAAGAGTTCTAAATCTTTGGTCGTCATCGAAGTGGAAAATGAATCAGATAAAATGGAATTCGCTCACGAAGGTCTTGCTGAAGTGTTCTGGGTTTTTAGAAATGGTTCAGCGCCCGGAAAAAGCGATCGCATAAAAACTCACCTGGAAAGGATGAGATTCCCAGTCGGAGACTATTTTGCGTGGATCGCTTTAGAAAAGACTTGCGCCTTTGAGATGAAAGAATTTCTTCTTCACACAAAAGGCGCCCAAGAAGAGTGGATCAAGGCCACAGGTTATTGGAAGGCCTAAGTTAAAAAGTAGGGACCGGCTCTGGAGTTGGATCTGTATTTTTCCAGTAGGCAATGAGTCCATCAATCGTGTTGCGCGGCTGAACACCGATGCCATTTATTAGGTACGCGCTCACCCCTAAGAATGTGTTGTCCTGCCTCAACACTAAATCACCTCTTAAGTATTCACCCTCGGGACTTAAAAGGTTCAGTGTTACACGTCGATCCACATTGAGTAAAAGCTCAGCGACAACAGTTCCCGTTTTTAAAGAAGTGATCTGTACCGCAACTTGAGTTGGTGACTCATCTAGCTTTACGGAAGAAATCAGAAAAGTCCCGACACCATAAGCTTGAGCGGAGGAAGTCGCTGTCTGTGCGTGAGCTGAAGAAATTGCGAACAAAGAAAATAAAGTCACTAAAATCGATTTCATCAGAAACCACCTTTCGATGTCGCTCAAGATAACAAGAAAAAAATTAAAAAAATAGACCACTGCCGGAAACCCGGCAGCGGGCTAGTTTTTGGCTGTTACCGTCTCAGATTCGCCCTTGGCATTTACGGTCACAACCTTCGTTTTTGAAACACGAATAGTAGGGATCTCGTCAGCACCCTCGGCCTTTAATTTTTCAATTTCAAAAGGTACGATTTGTTTTGGACCTTTTTTGCCAGGGTGAAGTTTGTATTGGTGAGCACAGTTTTTAGAGCAGGTGTCTTTTTTAAATTCCACCTCCGCACAATCAACACAGATAAGTTCTTCGGAATCACAGCGTTTGCATTCAATCTTGATTTCAGAAGGCTGACCGCAGTGAGGGCAAAGACCGTACTTCGTCGATGGTTGAAGGTTTTGATCTAAAGCCACGCGATGATCGAAAACGAAACATTCACCTTCAAACTGATCGTTCGGATATTCCTTTATGTAGTTGATGATGCCGCCTTCCAATTGGAAAACATTGTCATAACCTTGCTTTTGAAGTTCCAAAATCCCTTTTTCACAGCGGATTCCGCCGGTGCAGAAGATCAGCATTTTTTTATCTTTAGGAATGCCTTGCTCTTCAATGTACTGAGGAAAGTCGGTGAACTTTTCGATATCAGGATTTAAAGCTCCTTTGAAAGTGCCAATCTTATACTCGTACCAATTGCGAGTATCGATCATCACAAAATCTTTTTCTTCCTTCATAACTTGATTCCACTCTGCGGGAGTCAAATGATGATTCTTGCCCTCTGGAGGCATCACTTCCGGAATGCCCGTTGTCACGATCTCTTCGCGGATTTTTACTTTGAATCGGCGGAAAGGAGCTTTGTGTGACTCGGAATCTTTAAAGAACAATTGCGGCGCATTGAAGTATTCACGAATAAACTGCTTCCACGCTTCAAAAGACTCAACGGTGCTTGCAGAGATTGTCGAATTAAAACCTTCAGCACCTAAAATCACTAAGCCCTTAACGTTCAGCTCATCAGCTTTGTTTTCAAGATCTTTTTGTACAGTGGGAACATCAGAAAGTTTTAAAAACTTATAGAAAGTCGTAACATAATGCTTCGACGTGGCAGTCATATTTTCACCTCAATTGTCCTAAAGGGCTCCAAACCCATCGGAGTTGTAGTTCACCGAGGTTATAAGGGAAAAGTGTGGAAATGCGCAAGAGGTGGTGGCTTAAAACCCTTAAAATCCACCCAGATTTGAATGAAATTCCTAAAATTTGCTTTTTTCCCCGAAAATCCTCGAAATGCTTCATGGTGGCGCTGCGCCAAATGCTTGTAACCTAAAGCTTTTCCTCGTAAAAATGAGTCTTTCAGACAGGATGCTTTTCTATGCTAGCCACACCTCAGGTTCAAAAAGAAATTCAACGCCGCCGCACGTTTGCGATCATCTCGCACCCTGATGCGGGTAAGACGACGTTGACCGAAAAACTTCTCTACCACGGTGGAGTCATCCACGAAACGGGAGAGGTGAAAGGCAAGCAGGGCACGAAGGCCGTGACATCGGACTGGATGGCCATGGAAAGAGAAAAAGGGATCTCGATCACATCTTCAGTGATGACTTTTGATTACAACTCTTTGCGTGTGAACCTTCTAGATACTCCGGGCCACAAAGACTTCTCTGAAGACACTTATCGCGTTTTGATGGCGGTGGATTCCGCATGCATGCTGATCGACGTTGCCAAAGGTGTGGAAGAGCGTACCAAAAAACTTTACGAGGTTTGTCGTCTTCGCAAAATTCCTATTTTCACTTTCGTGAACAAGTTGGACCGTGAAGGTAAAGACCCTCTGACGTTGATCGATGAAGTTGAAAAAACTTTGAACATGCAATGTTATCCGGTTACTTGGCCTCTGGGGATCGGTCAACGCTTCCGCGGTATCTACAATCGCCTGACGAAGGAAATCTGGGTTTACGATCAACGTCGTGAAGAAGTGGAAGACTACAAAATCATTCCTTTTGAAAAAGGCAAAGACGATCAAATTCTTTACGACTACCTTGATAAAGAATCTGCGGACCAAGTGATTGATGAGTTGGAACTTATCGAAGGCGCCCTTCCGCCGTTTGACGTGAATGAATTCTTAAATGGTACTATTTCACCGGTGACCTTCGGCTCTGCAAAACAGAACTTCGGGGTGGACACGTTCCTGCAATTCTTCACCAAGTATGCTCCGGGCCCTCAACCTCGTCACACAAAAGATGATAAAGAGATGGATCCCTGTGATGCGAACTTCACCGGTTTCGTATTTAAGATTCAAGCCAATATGGATAAACGTCACCGTGACCGTATTGCCTTTATTCGTATTTGCTCGGGTAAGTTTGAACGTGGCATGAAAGTAAAACACTCTCGTCATGACAAAGAACTGCGCCTTTCTTATGCCAGCCAATTTATCGCGGCGGACAAAGAAACTGTGGATGATGCTTACGCAGGCGATATCGTCGGCGTTGGTGACACCGGAAACTTCGCGATCGGTGATTGCGTCTATGCTTCGGGAAAAGTTCATTTTGAAGACATTCCAAAATTTGCTCCTGAATTATTCGGTCGTCTTTCTGTGCGCGATGCTTTGAAACGTCAAAAGATGCAAGAGGCCTTGAATCATTTGTCAGAAGAAGGCGCGATCCAATTGTTCATTGATCCTTTGGTCGGACCGCAAGATCCCATCATCGGCGCCGTCGGTGAACTTCAATTCGAAGTTCTGCTTCGTCGGCTTCAAGATGAATATAATCTGGAAGTAAAACTGAATCGTCTTCCTTACGGAGTCGCTCGCTGGCCACGAACAGAAGATGGGAAGCCGGTTGCCGAACTCAAAGGTGGCGCTAATATGTTCCGAGATCTGCAAGAAAACCCTGTTGTTCTTGTGAATCAAGAGTGGGATCTGAACTGGTTAAAGCGCGAAAACCCGAACGTTGAATTCCACACCAGCATCACACGCGCGCGCTAGGGGCGTCAGCCCACAGTGTGGAGGGCGGAAGCCCGGAACTGGAGTTGGCGGCAGTAGCCGCACAGAGTGCAGCGCTTAAGCGCGGAACTGGAGTAGCATGAATCTTCCTTTAGAAATCCAAGACCTTCGTAAACAATACGAAGGTGCCAAAAGCGAAGCCGTCAAAGGAATCTCTTTCTCTGTGAAAGGTGGGGAGATCTTCGGTCTTTTGGGACCTAATGGAGCTGGTAAAACAACCATCATTTCAACTATTACGACTTTAGAGCAACCCTCATCGGGCTCAGTGAAAGTCTTTGGTGTTGAAGTAGCTAAAGATCCGATGTTCACCAAAAAACAGATTGGTGTCGTTCATCAAGAGGTTATCAATTCAGGATTTTTTGATGTTCAAGAAATCTTAGAATTTCACTCTGGCTACTATGGTCTTCGTAAGAATAAAGATCGCATTGATTTTGTTTTAAGCAAGCTGGCTCTTTATGAACATCGCCATAAAAAAGTGAAACAACTCTCTGGCGGGATGAAGCGCCGTCTAATGATTGCAAAAGCCTTGGTCCATAATCCCAAGCTTTTGCTTTTAGACGAACCTACAGCCGGCGTTGATATCCGACTGCGCGAGGATCTTTGGAAGTTCGTACAAGAATTGCGCAGCGAGGGCATGTCGATTCTTTTAACGACTCATTATCTTGAAGAAGCCGAAGAACTTTGTGATCGCGTGGGTATCATTAACTTAGGCAGCCTCGTGGAATTGGGAAATACGAAAGATATCATCCGGCAGTACACGCATAAGAAGATCCGTCTGATCTTAACAGAGCATCATGAAGTGCGCTCTCCGTATTTGATGGAAGTGATCGGCAAAGAATTTCTTTTCGTTGTGCCTCAGAATAAAACTTTGGGTGATTTCTTAAATGAAGTCAGTATTCCCGTAAATATCATTCGTGATGTTCAGATTGAAGAAGGTGATCTTGAAGAAGCCTTCCTAAAACTTGTGAGTAAAAAAGAAGTGGCTATGCAATGACCGGTTTTTTAACTATCTTTCAACGTGAGATCGCGCGCTTTTTTAAAGTGCTTGTGCAAACGGTGGTAACACCCTTCATCTCCTCATTTTTATACCTTTTGATTTTCGGTGTTTCCCTGGGGGAACAAATGGCTGCGCACCAGGGTGTCAGCTACATCGCCTTTTTGATTCCGGGTTTGATGATGATGGGTTTGATCAACAACTCTTTCCAAAATTCTTCATCTTCTATCGTATCCTCGAAGTTTTCAGGAGACCTTGAAGACTTGCGAGTAGCCCCTGTTACGGACCGAGAGATTATCTGGGCCATGAGTCTGGGTGCTTTGGTGCGCGGAAGCATTGTTGCCTTGATCACTTACACGGTGGGATCTGTCTTCATGTATTATCAGCGTGGAGAATGGCTCGCGATTGCGCATCCGTTTGTGACTTTGTTCTTCATTATTATTGCGGGACTGATCTTTGGAATGATTGGCATCAGCGTGGCCTTCTGGGCAAGAACCTTTGACCAGCTTTCTGCATTTTCAGCGTTCATTCTGTTGCCTTTGACCTATTTGGGAGGCGTGTTTCTTTCTATTGAACACTTGCATCCCTTCTGGCAGGCCGTTTCAAAAGCGAACCCTCTGTTGTATCTGATCAATGGTCTTCGTTACGGTATTTTAGGTGTGAGCGATGTGAACGTGTGGACGGCGGCAGTGATTTCGATCTTAGGATTTGTCTTTTTCTATGCCGGAGCTCACTTCAGCTTGAAAAGAGGATCGTTTCAACGCTGGTAAAAAAGCGGGGCCTCTCGATCGAGGCCCGTGTCGAAAAATTAGTAAGTTACTGTTTGTACAGCTTGTGTATTGTTTTGTTGAACTTGGGTAGGAGCATAAACTGGAACAGTCGCTGCCGGAGCTTGAACTGGAGCTTGGTTGTAAGAAGCAGTTCCATCATTCACTACACTGAAGTTCAAAGACTCAAATTGTTGGCGACGATTTCTTTCGTCTTCCAAACGAGCTGCTTCTAGTTTCTCTAAGATTGAATTTTCAGTTTTTACTTCAAGTTGTTTGCGCGCGTCTTTAAGTCCCTCAAGTGCTGCCGCGTTGGAAGTCACAAGTTGGGCTTGAGCTGCAGTACTTACTAATAATGATACAAGAATGATTTTTTTCATTGTAGGGCCCCTTTTTGCGTCTCTCATAACCATAAACCCGTCCGAATGAATCATCTAATGCTCTGCGCCTTACAATTCTACAGGGTGTTTATGTATGCAGCGCGTCGCGTGGTTCTTTGTCATTCGGTCCTTGATAGGTTAAACCTCTTTCTTTCGGGAGTTTCACATGTTCGAGAATTTATCTGACAAGATTATGGCAAGCCTTAAAAAGGTCCGTGGCCAAAGCAAGATCACGGAAGCGAATATTGAGGATGTCATTAAAGAAATCCGCCTCAGTCTTTTAGAAGCGGACGTGAACTTCAAAGTCGTTAAGATATTTATTGATAAAGTAAAAGCCAAAGCCCTGGGGGCGGAGGTTCTTCAGAACGTCAATCCAGGACAAATGTTCGTTAAGATCGTTCATGATGAACTTGTGAACGTTTTGGGTGGCGGCGCTGTTGATATCAATGTTCGTGAAAACCCCAGCGTGATCTTTATGGTGGGTTTGCAAGGAGCGGGTAAAACGACGTCTTCTGCAAAGCTCGCTCTTTATATTCGTCAAAAACTGGGTAAAAAACCCGGCATGGTGCCAGCGGATATCTATCGTCCCGCGGCCATCGATCAATTGCAGACTTTAGGTCGTCAAAACAACATTCCGACATTCCCAACTCAAGTCGGAATGAAGCCTGAAGAAATCTTAGAAAAATCCAAGCAGTGGGCGAAGGACAACATGGTGGATGTTGTGATCGTCGATACGGCGGGACGCTTGCAAGTTGATGATGAACTGATGAATGAGTTGGGTCGCCTTCGCGAAATTTGGACTCCTCAAGAAATCCTTCTTGTGGCCGATGCCATGCTCGGTCAGCAGTCCGTGAATGTCGCCGAAGGTTTCCATAAAAAATTAAATCTGACTGGTCTTGTGCTTACGAAAGTGGACGGGGACGCGCGCGGTGGTGCGGCCTTGTCTATTCGTGAAGTGACAGGCATTCCAATTAAGTTCCTGGGTGTGGGTGAAAAAGTCTCTGCTCTGGAAGTCTTCCATCCGGATCGTCTTGCTGGGCGTATCTTGGATATGGGGGACGTTCTTTCTTTGGTCGAAAAAGCGCAGGAAGTGATCGATGAAAAGTCGGCTCGCGATTCGGCGAAGAAGATCATGAAGAATGAGTTTACTTTGGAGGACTTCCTAGCTCAGATCCAGCAGCTTAAAAAAATGGGCGGCTTTGAAAGCATCTTGAAATTTTTACCTGGCATGGGTGAACTCAGCAAACAGCTGAAAAATATGACCCCACCTGATGCTGAGATGAAAAAGATCGAGGCCATCATTCGCTCCATGACCTATCAAGAAAGACACAACCATAAGCTTCTAAACGCTTCGCGTCGCCAACGTATCGCGAAGGGGAGTGGGACTCAAGTTCAAGATGTGAACAAGCTGGTAAAGCAATTTGAGGACGCTAAGAAGATGATGGGTGGAATGATGAAAATGGGCATGGGTCGAGGTGGAATGAAGTTCCCATTTTAACGCTTGATATTTAATCGTTAACACAGTACACACTTGGTCTTACTGTTTTTGAAACAAGAGGTTTAAGAAATGGCAGTTGTAATTCGTTTGGCTCGTATGGGCGCAAAGCACGACCCTAAATACCGCATCACTGTAGCTGATTCTCGTCGCTATGTTACTGGTAAATTCCTTGATATTCTTGGAACTTACATCCCAACTCCTAAAGGTAACGACAAAAAAGTTGAGCTTGATCTAGCTAAAGTTGAAGAGTGGATCAAAAAAGGTGCTCAGCCTACAGACCGTGTAAAACACGTTATTAAGTTGGCTCAAGCTAAATAGTATTTGGCATTTGTTCCGATTTCGTTAGAATATCGGACAGATACTATCTGTTGTGGGGGTAATTATGGATAGCTTGAAAGACCTCGTGGAGTTCATGGCGAAATCTCTAGTAGATAAGCCTGAAAAAGTCGAAGTTGATGAAATCCCTGGTCAGCAAACCACTCTTCTTGCGTTGAAGGTTGATAAAGAAGACCTGGGCAAAGTGATTGGTAAGCAAGGTAAAACAGCAGCCGCTATGAGAACTATCATCCGCGCAGCTGGTACAAAACTTAACAAGCGTTATCACTTAGATATCGTAGAATAGTTAAGCCGCAAGTCCTCAACAGGGGCAAAAATAAAATTCTCTAAGGAAGGGGTTGTCACAAGCAACCCCTTCATTTTTTTTCTGAGGTTTGAAATGAAATTGGTAGGTAAGGTTCGCGAGGCTCATGGACTTAAAGGTGATCTTTATGTTCTTATCTTTTCTGGCGATATCTCTTGGGCAAAAAGAATGAAGAGCTTCGGTCTAAAACCGAAAGACTCAGACGAAATTCGCACATTCTCTGTGGAAAGAACAAAGCCTTTTAAAAAAGGTTTGATCGTGAAGGCGGCAGAAATCGCGGATCGCACAGCGGCTGAAGGCGTTGAGCACTTGGAGTTCTTCGTCGATGACGACTTGTTCGTATCTAAACCGGGCGAAACCATCTTCCTTTCTGAAATCAAAAACTTCAAATTGAAAGATCCAGAGCAAAAGCTTCTTGGAGAGATCGTGGATTTCTCTTCGAACGGCGTTCAAGATTTATTGGTCGTGGAAGCTGCTGGCAAAAAAGTGGAAGTTCCCTTCGTGGATGCCTTCATCAAAAAAATCGATTTCAAACACCAGACAGTGGTGATGGATTTGCCTGAAGGGCTTTTTGATATCGAGAACGCATAGATGCTAACGATTGATGTGATCACTCTTTTTCCTGAGATGATTGACGCCGCGGTTTCTCACGGTGTCCTTGGTCAGGCTTTAAAAAGTGACCGTCTTTCCGTAAAGGCACACACTCCGCGCGAATTTGCTCAAGACCGTCATCGCACCGTGGACGACCGACCTTTTGGTGGTGGTGACGGCATGATCATGTTGCCTGAAACTCTGGAAAAAACTCTCGAAAAAGTGCAACATAAGAATTCCAAAGTGATCTATCTTTCCCCCCAAGGAAAAACTCTGACAGATGAAATGGCTCGTTCTTTTTCTAAGGAAGAGCATCTGGTTTTTATCTGCGGGCGCTATGGGGGGATTGATCAACGTATTATTAATTCCTACGTCGATCAGGAAGTGTCGATCGGGGATTACGTGTTGTCTGGTGGGGAGTTAGGGGCGCTTGTTGTTATCGACGCCTTAGCGCGTTTTATCCCCGGCGTTTTAGGTCACGACGATTCGGCGGATAAAGACAGTTTTTCTGAAGGGCTGTTAGAGCATCCGAATTTCACCAGACCGCGCGCGTATTTAGAGCAAGAAGTTCCAGAGGTTCTTCTAAGCGGAAATCACAAAGTGATTGAAGACTGGAAGAAGAAAGTGTCAGCGCTCGTCACACTTAAAAAACGTCCCGATTTATTTAAAGAATTTCTTAAAGTAGAAAACGAAAAGTATCAGGCGCAGAAGAAAAAAAAGACGGCCGCTCCTTTAAAGGAACTGATTGAGTTTTATAAAACTCTCAGTGAAAATGATTTAAAGGTGCTCGGCTTGGAAGACCTGCGCGAGGAAGATTTCAATGTCTGAGACCGCTGAAGTTCCCTATGTTCCAAGACTGGCGATCGGTCTAGTTCACTATCCCGTGCGTGATCGTTTGCAAAAAACGGTGTCGACGAATATCACGAATTTCGATATCCATGACATCGCCAGAGCGGCGACCGTCTTTGGAGTGGAAAAATATTACATCATCCATCCCATGCAAGAGCAGCTCATGTTCGTTGAACGGGTTTTAGATCATTGGAGAACCGGGCAGGGCTCAAAGTTCAATCCTATGAGAAAAACCGCTTTAAACCCCGTTAAAACCGCAGTCAGCGTGGAAGCCGCCTTGGCCGACTGGAATGTTCCAGACTGTCTGACTATCGCCACCACGGCCCGTGTGGAGTGGGCGAAAAGAAAGTACTCTTTTGCCGAGCTGCGACATGAAATGCATGTAGAAAAAAAGCCCGTATTTATGTTATTCGGTACCGGTTTCGGTATGACAGAACAGCTCATTGGGTCTTGCTCTGGAGTCTTGGAGAGTATCCGAGGAGCTCCCCCCAAGGACTACCGCCATCTTTCTGTAAGATCGGCAGTAAGTATCTGTCTTGACCGCGTAATGGGTCCATGGTAGACCCTTGTTTTACTTTTTGTGAAAATTGACTGCTACAAGGATTAAGCAATGGCTAAAGAAACAAACCTCGTTCGTCGCGTAAGTGTAAAAGCTGCTAACAAAAATATTCAAGCGTTCAGCTCTGGTGATACTGTTAACGTATTCGTTAAAGTAAAAGAGGGTGAAAAAGAACGTGTTCAGCTTTACAAAGGTATCGTAACTAAGATCCAAGGATCTGGCGCTGCGAAAACTTTCACAGTTCGCAAAATTTCTGCGGGTGTTGGCGTTGAAAGAACTTTCCCATTTGCAAGCCCTGCACTTGATAAAGTTGAACTAGTAAACGTAGGTAAAGTACGTCGTTCTAAACTTTACTATCTACGCGCTCTAGAAGGTAAAGCTGCTAAGATCGAATCTGAGCTAGTATCTACTAAAGCAGAAGCTTAGTTTCTTCTCGATAGATCACTTCTATTAAATTCAAAAAAGACCTAGGACTCACGTTCTAGGTCTTTTCTTTTTTCTCGCTCCTCAAAAATCCCTCCAACGGCGCAAAGAGCTTTGGTCATTTCGCCAAAAAACCCAGGGGTCTTTTGGTTTTCGACGCGATTGTTTTCCGGTGACCGCGACTGGCTCTATGTCTAATATGCGCAAGACTTGTGGGGATGGCGCTAAGACATGGTAGTATCGAAAAAAACGCTCGCTAAAAAATCTGCAGCTAAGAAAATCACACTTAAAAAAGCGAAGCCTAAGAAAACGCTCAAAAAGGAAGAGTATCCTAAGGTGAACTGGCGCGAGTTCTTTCCCGAGCCTGTGATTGGTGTGGATGAAGTAGGACGCGGATGTCTTGCGGGGCCCGTCTATGCGGCGGCAGTGATTTTTAAATCCGATGCGCTTGCTGAAGATGTCACTGATTCAAAATTATTATCCGAAGAACGTCGCGAAGAATTAGCGGCGCTCATTCAAAAAGAACATCATGTAGGAATCGGTTTTGCGACAGTGGAAGAAATCGACGAGATGAATATCTTGCGTGCTTCTTTGCTGGCGATGAAACGTGCGGTTGAAGCTTTGGGTGTGAAGGGTGGTCATGTGCTGATTGACGGCAACATGAAAATCCCGGGCCTTGAAGGCTTTGAGCAAACAACCATGGTTAAAGGGGACTTGCGAGTGGCTCCGATTTCAGCAGCGTCGATTGTTGCGAAAGTGACAAGAGATCGTCTGATGAAACAGTTGGGAGAAAAATATCCTCTTTATGGATTCGAAGTTCACAAAGGCTACTCAACACCGGTCCACAAAGACAGCATCGTCGCGCACGGACCGTGCAGCGTGCACCGCAAATCCTTCGCGGGGGTTAAAGAATACCTCGCCGAACTTGTCGTCGACGAAGAATAAACCCGTCTACTGGGCTCACCAGCGGGGCCTTGATTCTGAAAAACTCGTTCAAAAATTTTACGAAAAGAAAGGTTACACCCTTTTAGCGCAAAGGGTGATCACTCCTTTTGCAGAAGTGGATTTGATTTTTCAAACGCCGGAAGGTCATGCCTTGATGGTGGAAGTAAAGACCACCAATATTGCGGATTTTCAACCGCATCGAATTTCCTGGAAGCAAAAAGCCCGCTTGGTGCGGGCACTCCAGTATTTAACAAGCAAACTTGAAAACCTCGTCGAAGTTCACTGGGCCTTTGTCACAAAAGAAGGAAAAGTCACCATCATTGAAGACATCAGTGGTTGACTAAAACCCCTGATCGCAAGCGACAATGAGGTATGCGTAAAATTATTTTCATCATCGCTCTTCTTTGTCAGTTTCAAACCGCCCAAGCCGAAGGCCTTCGTGACTTTTTAAAAAGCTGTGCGTGGGGAACTTTAGGTGGAGCGGCTGTGGGAGTGATGAGTCTTGCGGTTGAAGATAAGCCTAGTGAAAGCTGGAATAATGTCGCTAAAGGTGCTTCGCTGGGATTGTATGCGGGGATCGCTTACGGTCTGGTAAAAATGAATCAAGAGCCGAAAATGCAGCAAGCTCCTGATTTTGCCATCGTTCCTCGATTCCAAGAGGGAAAAGTTGATGGCGTGATGCTTTCTAAAACTATTCTGGATTTCTAAATTGAATATCTGAATTCTAAATAAAAAAGGCTGAGAACCCTCAGCCTTTTTTTTATTCTTTAAACTAAGAACTAGAATCCGTAAGTGTCTAGTGTTTCCGGTGGAAGCGGTGGTTTCGGCACACCGTCGAACGTGAACTCAAAATTCAACTTGAAGTTCGTATCACCACCGGTGACTTGGTCATGAATGAATGTAACTAAAAGACAGTCTCCCGGTGGTTTCAATTGGGCGATGTAAGCCCAAGACTTGATTTGATCGCCCGAGCTGCGGTCGGCCCAGTTGGCGTCGTAAACGAATTTACCCATCAGGTTCACATACTTTGAAACAAAGCCGGCAGAGAATGTGTAGTCCTCTTGACGAGCGCTCGTGTCGACAGCTTGCCCCGGAGTGATCTTATACTGACGAGTCAATTGCACTTGAAAGAATTGACCAAGATCATTCATCAAGCGCACACGAGACGATGCGTTCGTCACGTTCTGATAAGGGAAGTAGTTAAAGATAGAATATGTTTGAAAGCGATCTAAACGCACATCCAGTGTGGCCGTTAAGTCAGACCAAGGCTCATAGATGCTGCCACCTCGGTTTTGTTGAGAGGCATCGTAAGACTGCGCTAGCTTTAGATAACCAATTTGACGGTATTCAGGACGATCACCCACCCAACGTTTTTCCGTGACCTTGTTTGTAAGAGCCATCGTTACAAGATTGCGGTCATAGACGCGGTCATTATAGTCAAATTGCACGCTGTAGTCGCTAGCGATATCTAAGTCAGTGATACTATCACGCGCAGAATAAGGTGCATCCGTGACAGAGCCTTTACCAAAGAAAGGACTGTCATCTTGAGTAAACCAAGGAAGATTGCTGTAAGTAACTTCAGGAATAATTTCATGTTTATAGCGCGTGGCTTTAGAGCTGACTGTGTCGCCATAAACGCGGCTTAGACTTAATCTTGCGGCAATCTCGGCGCGAAGATAACGACGAACAATGTGCGAGTTGTCTTCAATATTGAAGTTATAATGAGTCTCACGATAGGCCGCGGCGGGAACTAAATCCAAACCGTCAGCAAGCTTAATCGGGTAATAGACCGTCGGTTCAAAGTCGATACGTTGCCCGGTGCGGATCAAGTCCACACTAGGGTCAAAGGAGCCATCGTACACGCGCTTACACGCGGGGTTGTCTTCCCACTTCGGATCGTTACAGCTGTTCTTTGGAAAGCGCACAGTGGTATCGCCCGAAGTCTGTGTCGTCATATCGTCATAAGCGTTGCCTGAACGAGTGAAGTTCACAACGTCGAGATCAAAAGCATAAATGAAATTGCTATCGCCGATGTTTTGCTGAGTGTGGGCCCAGCGAAGTTCAGGGATGCGGTGAACGGCATCATTGTTGCCGGCCAAAGGATCTCCGTGCAGCAAGTTCACGTAGTAGGAACTGTCGATACTCATGTGCTGATCTTCAGTGTTTTTCGTGTAAGACACACGATTTTCCATCGCGGAATCACCGTGATTTAAAGTCTCCGTCGGGAAGTCCTTAGGGTATTGGAGGTCACTTGCGTAGTTGATCTGTGCGCGGTGAACCCCACCGTCAGGCATTTCTAGATAGTGACTGTATCTGACGAAGTAACGCTCGATGGGATCGTTTTTTTCGCTCAAAGGACGATACAGATTTAAGCGATCGTCATCGGCGAAGGCTTTGTCGAAAAGGCTTCCGAAGTTCAAAGTACCTTCAGAATTTTCGTTCAACATGTAGCGATACTCTAGCAAACCCTTCATGCCACGCTTTGAGTAGTCTTTAAGTTCTATCGTTGCATCGCTGCTGCGAGAAATCGCCCAGAAGTAGGGAAGAGAAATCGCAAAACCACCCGTGTCGGATGCTTCAAAGGTGGGTGTTAATAATCCTGATTGGCGATCACTCTTTAAGGGAACGATGAGGTAAGGAAACCAAAAGACGGGGAGATGACCAAAACGCAAAACGGCGTTTTTGATATATGCATAGCCACCTAATTCCGCGCGCACCGTTGTTCCTGAAAAACTCCACGTCGAGGGACAGTTCGTACAAGCCGTGTAGTCGGCAGAAGAAACTACGTAATCGGATTCGCCGGTTTTTTGTAAGACCGTCCCCGAGAATGTGATGGAGCCGGATTGCACGTAGCCGTTATAAATCACACCCGTATTGTTTTCATAATCCAGATACACCTGATCACCGACGATGGTGTTCTTTGCATCCATGATTTCAACATTGCCAAAAAGTTCCACCTGACGGGATCGCAGAAGGACGCGAGCGCGGTCGGCGCGAATGTGTTGTCCTTGGTAAACAATCTGGACATTGCCTTCTAATTCCGCAGTTTCTTTTTCGGTATCTCGGAACATGCTATCTGCATTGATTAAGATGCCATGGATCTTCGCCGTGGGTTCGGCCGCCCATAGAGGTGTGCCCGTGAAAACGGTCACAAATAAGAATAAAAACAAGAAGATCCAGCTCTGAAGCACCAAAGTAGTGTAGGGACCAGTTAGGCGTTTGTCGAGTTAGAAAATCCTGATTCCCAGCCTCTTTTTGGACTCAAAATGTCAGAAAATACCGCCGACAAGTGAGCACAGTGATTTAACGTGAGGTCTTTCATGCAAGTAAAACTCGTGCTCGACGGGGATATTGCCATCGTGTCTTTAAGCGGTCGTATTGAGATTGAAAAAACTCAATCTTTTAAACAAGCGTGCTTACAAAACTTTTCTGATAAAAAAGTGGTGTTCTGCATGAAAAATCTAAGTTTTGTGGGCTCTTCGGGCATTCAAAACTTGTTCAATGTGCTGAATGATTTGAATTGCAATAAAAAGTTGAACGCGAAAATCGCGGGTTTGAACCCGGATTTCCAGCGTCTTTTCAGTTTTTCAGAGTGTGCGAACCTTGAGGTTCATGAAAGTATCGAAGGGGCTCTACAAAGTTTCTAGAGCCCGTCCTGTTTACGCAGCTCGTTGAGCTTCTGACTGAGCTCAAGGTTGATCCGCTCTAGTGCAGCGGCCGCAGCCTTGAGTTTTTCTGCTTCTTCATTCTTGGCATTCCACATGTAGCGCAGACTTTCTAGCTGCTCCATATATTGGAAGTTTTCTTTTTCCAATTTTTGGATGCGCTCTTGGTCTTCCACGACACGAATCTGTAGATCCGCATGCTCGACACCCAGCTTTTGATTCTGTTTGGTCAATTCGCTGATGCGTTCATGCTGGCGTTCGATCTCATTTTCCAAACGCTCTTTCATGTCTTCTTTAGTGCGGCGAAGTGTCACAACTTCGTTTTCTAAAGTGTCCTGACGCTCTAAAGCGGTGTGTAGCTTTAAAGTTTTAACTTCAAGTTCTTCTTGAATCTGATGAAGCTGCTGAACTTCGCGGCTCAAGCTTTGAATCTGAGACTCATAGAATTGAACCATTTCTTGAGCTTTTTTCTCGGAAGCTTCGACTTGGTAACGAGAATTTTTTGTCACTTCGATAATCTGGTGACGAAGGTCACGAAGTTGAGCTTCTTTTTGAGCTAAAGAGCTTTCCGTCTCTGCAAGTTTCAAATCTTGCGTGCGAGAATATTCCTTCAGTTGAGAGATGTAAGGCTTCACCTGATTTTTGATACGATCATGGTATTTCACATGACGAGAAAGTTCGGCCCCCATGTTTTGCAGTTTTTCTTGCAGGGCGCGCATTTTTTCCGTGTGGATTTCTTTTTCTCGCTCAAGGGAATCAACCTTCTGTCTCCACAGATTGTCTTTTTCTTTCCAAACCAGAATCTGATCGGTGATAGAAGATTGTGCAAGACGGGCTTTGCCGGTCTCTTCTGTCATTCTTTGGTTTTCGCTTTCCAGTAGCGAAAGACGACGAAGAGCGACTTTGAGGCGCGCCATCAAGTCTTCATTTTGGGAAATAAGATTTTCCACCGTCGAGGATTTTAGAATCTCTTTGGGAAGATGACTGTAATCGTTGCGCTTTGGAAGCTCATCAGGCAAAGGAATTTGCCCCACAGTCTTCTGAGGGTTTTCGAAGTCTAAATGTCCTAAAATAGCAGTCTGAAAGTCGGTTTCCATAGCCCTCCTCCATGAAGTCTAGGTAGCCTTTGCTACATAATCTCAAGATGAAACAGGACTCGTCAAACTTAGGTCGATAAGACTAGACCTTGGTAATATAAAGAAAGCTTCAATGAATTGGGGTTTTATCCGAAAAGGATTTCATGGCATTACCCGTACCCAAAGAAGGCAACGCTGTTGCTGAAACAAAAAAACAAGAAGAGACCGCGTTTTTTGACGTGGGTGTGGATAAAGCCGATTTCGGAAAGCCAGATTCGATTCGTTATAATATTCTGACTTGGGTATTGGATGAACGCTATGACCGCGCCATCGAAGAGCTGAAAGACTTTCTTGAGAAGCCTTCCGAATACCCCAATTTCAAATCTAAAGTAACACGTTATATTCATCACTCAGTGGACTTGATTTATGCAATCAAAGCCAAAAGAAGTTTCCCGGGGATCAATTCTTTAACGCGTGCAAAGCAGCAAGAGCTGCGTGAAAAATTCAAAGAGCACTTTAGAGAGCTTCAGTATGTTCTTAAAATAGTTGAGAAAATTCAAGGGGACTTGCGTGTTCAAGACGTGCGTTCCACCATCTACGTGGTGAAAGCCATGTGGTTTGCTGTGTTGGGAATCATTATTTTGGCCTTCTGGATGGATATCGTCCACGGCCTGGCAAAGACAAGCTTCTTGGTCTTTGATGATGGATTCGGCAAACTTGCAAACTGGCTCGCCGAATCCATAGGGTTTTAAACTATTACTTTAAGCTTCTATAAGCCGCTTCCAAAATAGGGATTAATTGTCCGCCACTTAAAAGTTTACCATTAGCAAAAACTGTCGGTGTTCCTTGGATCTGCGCTGTTTCGCCCTCTTTAGCCATTTTACGGATGAGTTCCGCTGTTGCTGGATCCTTCACGCAAGTTTTTAACTCCTCAAGAGCCAGGCCGGTTGCCTTAGAAACATCTTCAAGATTTTTATCCAAGTTGCCTGCACGGATGATTTCTTCTTGTTGGTCGAAGAAGTAATCGTGGGCTGCCCAACCTTTTTGACCCATTTTTTCAGCACACATCACTGCTGATGCCAGTCCGCAAGAGATGCCATCGCCACCGCCACGAATCGCTTCGTTGCAAGTTCCATCAAGGGGGAAGGGTTTGAAAACCAGCTTCACATCCGGATGGCTGTTGGCGAAAGCATGAAGAGTAGGGGCTGCGTGTTTACAGTGGGGGCAACGGAAGTCCGCAAACTCAACAATAGTCATGACTGGTTCGGAAGAGCCTTTTTGCAAAGTCAAACCCGCAGAAAGATCGAAAGTCTGTTGCGGAGCTGCTGACCAATAAGCGACTTTTTCTTTGGCCATTTTTTCTATATCTGAAAGACCATGGCTTTCAAGATACATAATGTTTCCAAGGAAGGCGAAAGCGGGGATCGCAAGCAAGAACCCGCCCACCCATTTTTCTGTCGTAAAAATGTCTTTCACGTCATCTGTAAGGTTCGCGACTGAAAGGTCCTCAGCACCCAACCAGATTCCGATGAATCCGATGATGGAAAGAATATAAGCGCCAATACAAAAGATGCACAAGTTGCTCATGAAGGACAATGAGATCGCCGCCATAACCAGAGTGCCGATGATCGTGATTCCCGAGAACAAGAAAGCGTAGCGGGATGTCTTCGCTTGATCTTGAACCATGTTAAAGCGAGTCACCGCCAAGAAGTAAAGAAGCACGATGTTTGCGACCACACCCCAAAGAGCTACCGGAACTCCGAAAAGAGCCGAGTACTTGCTCGCCGTTACCGCGTCACAGTTAAGAACTTCGTTGATGTTACAGACTGAACCACCCTCAGCAGTTCCGTATTTCAAGCCATAATAGTGAAGAGTTAGGTAAAGATGCACGCCGATGGCGATCAAAGTGGCAATCAGGGCAAGATTCAAAAACTTCTTTTTGCTAGATGCTGTATTTTTCATGCTCTCATTGAAACGTAGATTCGTGTTTGAAATCAATCAAAATTATGTAAAAATCGGAAGCACGCTATCAAGGAAGACAGCATTGAACGACTTACAGAAGTGGATTCGCATCCGCAAAGAGCTTTATCTCCAAATGCAACGTCAGGTTCGCCATAGACTGGGCGAGGACACACCTGAGTTGATGCGCTACCATAAGACTTATAATAAAGAGTTTCTCAAGAAATGGACGGCGTCTAATAAAGAAGCACTTTGGGAGCAAGTGTCGCAATCTCAAGTCGTTATGATGGGGGATTTTCACGCACTTCATCAGTCGCAAAAGGCGCAATTGAGAATTCTGCGCAGCCTGCCTAAGGGGCGCAAAGTCGTGCTGGCGGTGGAGTTTTTCGAGGCCGCCGATCAAGAAAAAATCGATAAATATCTTTCGGGAAAAATTTCGGAAAAAGAATTTTTGAAGTCCGTGCAGTGGCAATCCAAGTGGGGATTTCCTTGGGAACACTATCGACCTTTAATGCGCTGGGCTCAGAAACATAAGATTTCCGTTCGGGGCCTGAATAAAAGCTACAAAAAAAGAACGGCGATGACCTTAAAGTCTCGCGATGTCTTTGCTGGAAAAAAGATCGCCGAGCTCGTGCAAGAGTTTCCTGATCATTTGGTTTTCGTTATCTACGGAGATTTGCATTTAGCTGCACCTCATATCCCTGAAGAAGTGACGAAAATTATAGGGAAGCCTTTTGCTAAAAAAATTCTGCGTATCTTTCAGAACTCCGAATCTATTTACTTTCAGCTTTTGAATAAGGAGTTAGAGGCCTCTACGGATTTGGTGCGTCTTTCGCAGAATATTTTTTGCCTGATGAGTGTTCCGCCTTGGGTAAAATGGCAGAATTATCTTATGTACCTAGAGCAAACTTATGATCTGGGCTTGAGAGATGAAGACGAAGACGACGACGACGACGAGGATGATGAACAGTTGGACTACACAGATCACGTCGGGCGTTATGTTAAAATCATCGCTGACGAGTTGGGGTTGAATGTTTCTGTCGACGCACTTTCTGTGTACACGGCTCGAGACAGCTCATTCTGGATGCAAGCGCGGGAATCTTACGACGTAAAAACTTTGCGCTGGATCGAAGCTATGATCGGAGAGGGAATGTCATTTTATCTACCCGAGATCAAAGCCGCTTATCTTGCAAGGGCGACAGTCAATCACGCGGCTTCTTTAGCGATGCGCTACATTCATGCTCAAAGCAGTGCGATGACTAAGATACTGATGGATGTTCCATCAGATTTTCTGAGTTTGATCTGGCTTGAAGGAACCGCGTATTTCGGATCGAAGATTATCAACCATAAAAGAAAAACAGATACAATTGCGGACATTAAAGCAAGCTTAGCCACACGCGGACCTTCCGAATTAGGAAAAGAAGCTTTGCAGTTAGCCCTTGCTCAGAAAATGCATGAATTGATGGTCATCACCGGAGTGCCCGGTCATCGCTTGCAGGCCAAGCCTCGCAAAAAATGGAGCTATATGATAGCGGCCCAATTGCTGGGTGGCATGTTGGGTGAAAGACTTTATAATGGGTATCGTAAGAAGATGGTGTCAACGACGACGCTTCGGCATTTTTTGTCGAAGCCCGTTGATAGCAAGCATTTTCAAGTCGCGTACTATGATATGTTGGAAGTGATAGAAAGTTTGCCGACTCTGTTTCACAGCAAGAAGGAAAAGTTATGAAAAGCAACTCGTGGTTTTACAACAAAGATTTAAAGCCTCAAGGTCCTTTATCACTGCAGGAAATGCGCGCGTTGATCCATCGTGGAGACGTGGGTCCCTATGATCTTGTATGCAACGACAGTTTGGGGGAGTGGAAGGCCGCTTGTGAATTCGCGGAATTTGAACGTTCTCTTTTTCCAGCCGTTCAGGTTTTCAGGCCGGGACAAGATGTTATCGAAGATGAAAAAGAGTGGGTTCTGCTGAGTTCTTCAGAGTCGGGAAAATCTTTAGTGCAAGAAGGCCCCTATTCGGTGCGCGAGCTGCGCGCTATGCTGACAGCCAAGAAGGTTCAGGGGGAACAGTACATCTGGAAGTCGGGCTTGAGTGGTTGGTGTAAGCTGCAGGACCGACCTGAATTTTCGGGCTTAGTTTAGAGCGTCTTTTAGGTCTTTGCCTGGTTTGAAACGGGGAACATAGGCACTGGGAATTTTAACCGTTTCGCCGGTTTTTGGATTTCTGCCTTGGCGGGGTTTTCGGGCGCTGCGCGAGAACGTGCCAAAACCGACAAGTTTTACTTCATCACCTTTTTTGAGTGCTTCCTGAATCACTTTGAGGGTGGCGTCGAGAATCTGTTCAGATTGACTTTTTGTCGACTTGGTTTTTTCAGCTACAAGTTCGACCAATTGCGCTTTATTCATGTACCACGGTTCCTTAATCGAAGGATTCAAACTAGAATTCGCCCCAAAAATCGTCAAGCTAAATGCGTCGAATAAGAAGAGGGGTCTAGATGTGACGCGGAAAATTTCTGAATGTTAAGGATCAGCTTTCCATTTTTAGATGACATCTAATATTGTTAGACAAATATCCAGGAGAAGACTCATGAGCCTGCTTGTCGCGTTGTTACTGCCTTTCGTGGGATTTGCTCAAACTGTTTCTACAGCGAATCTTTATGATTTGAAATCCGAACAAACGAAAAAACTTTACACGTTAGAAGTACAACTATCAGAAAGTGACGGCGGTATTCACAGCGAAGCTGTTTACAAAGATTTAACTGGTAAAACCGTCGTCAGGGAACAAGGTGTGATTCAAGGCGCCCAAGTGAAGAGTTATGAAATCGAGCGGCCTCAAACCTCAGAAAAAGGAAAATTCACCGTCGCAGGCGATAAGATTCATTTCGAATACACCGGAGCAAATGGCAAAAAGAAAACCGCCGATGAAAAATTGAAAGGCCTTTTACTTTCAACGGCGAACTTCAATGCGGTGGTGAAAGAAAACTGGGATGTACTTTCTTCAGGCAAAGAACTTGATGTGCGTTTTGCCGTTTGGGACCGCTTAGAGACGGTGGGTTTCACTTTGAAAAAAATGGGTGATACCGACAAAGGCGGTGAAAAGTGGATGGAGCTTCGTATGAAGCCGACAAGCTTTGTGATCGCGGCGCTTGTGGATCCGGTTTATCTCTGGTACTCGCATGAGTCTAAAAAGCTCATGGTGATGAAGGGGCGCGTGGCTCCAAAGATAGAGTCCCGCGGTCAGTGGAAAGATCTGGATGCGGAAGTCGTCTATACTTACGACCAGAAGGCAGTCTCAAAATAATACGAGGTCTTTCAGTCTCAATTTTTATCGGTTTTTGCCGATAAGTGAGACATGAAGAATCAAAACGCTTTTTTCATAGTTTTTTGCTTGTCACTGACAGTGGGTATCCTGGGGGCGTACGCCTCTTTTGTGGGCTACTTCAATGGTCACGAACAGTATGAATTAAAGCTCGCACATCTGCAGAAACAGGTGGAAAAAGAGAAATTCAACAACTCTCTTTTAAGTTATCAGTTGAAGGACTTTCAACAAACCGTAGCTCAAGTTCTTCCTGATGATAAAAAACTTCAAGCAAAGTATGAGCTTGAAAATCTTTCTTCCGTGGTCAGATCTCCGGCCAGTGAAGACTCCTTGGATCTTTCCGGAGTTTTCTTTGAAAAGGGAAAGAAATACTTTAACAATCAAGACTATGAGAAGGCGATTGGGGAGTTTAATAAACTTCTAGATAAGTATCCGCTTTCTCAGCACGTGGTCGAGTCGCACTTTTTTATTGCTGAAAGTTATTTCCTTAAAAAAGACTTCCGCAACAGCCTTTCCCAAATTGACTCTATGGTGACGCTGTTTCCGCAGCATGAACTGACGGGCTTTATTCTTTTAAGAATGGGGCAGATCAGTGAGTTCAATAATCAGAGTGAAGAAGCTTCTGAAATCTATAAAACCGTTTTTAAGAATTTCAAAAATGAGGATCTTAAAAAGCAGGCCCGTAAACTAGCGCAGAGTGTAGAATACAAATGAAGAAGCTCTTCCGTGTCCTCATTTTCATCATGGCTTTTCAAATGGAAGTGCGAGTGCGTGCTTCCGGGGATGTTCTTCAACAGCCTTCAGAGTGTTTAAAGTCCAAAGAAACTTGCGCCTTGCAGGTGACGGGGAAGGCTTTGCACTATTCAAGTGAAAGCTTAAGGATTCATGCTAAAGATGGTTCAACATTGGTTCGTCTGGCTCCGGATCAGTGGCGTTTTGTCAACGGTGCTGTCTGGATGGAGAAATCTAAAAACGTGGAACTAGAAACTCTTTATGGAACTTTGAAGGCCACTCAAGGTCAGTACTTCGTGGTTGATCAGGGAAGTAAAGTTCTGATTCGTAATATGGATGCCACCTTGTCGGTGACTCTTCGTGATGGCAAGACGTTGAATTTACCGGAAGGATTTGAGTTTTGGATTTCCGGAGTGAACTCCAAAGGTCAAACTGATTACGGAATGATTCAACCTGTCGACATGAAATCGCATCTTCCTCTTTGGAATTCCATGTACGAGGGATCTAAGAAAGATTTTATCGCCATGGTTTCGCATTTGCGCGAAAACTGGGGTGATTTAACTGAAAAAAGCGCTTTGATTTATAAAAACGTCGTCGAGCGGGAGATCGCCTCTGAGAAGCAAAAAGAGCGCGCCGAGCAGGCTCGTAAGGCCCGCATCGAGGCGGAACGCCAGGAAATGAAGCGTCTTTACCATCAAAGGGTCTTTGAGCGCTAGACTCCGGTCCTGTTTTTAAAATACGACACTGCTGAATAGAAGTTTCTTCCAAAGACTAATGTTAATCTGTGGTCTGGGAGGATAAGGATGTCTTCTATTTCATCTTCGGATCGCGCACGTCAGGATGACAAGATTCGCCAAACTCGTGAAGAGTATGAGAACCGTGAATCGGAAAATGCTAAACGCCGGAACGCTGAAATCAAGCGTTTGGAGCAACGTCATCACGAAGAAATTCGTAATATCACTGATAATTATGAAGGTCGCATTGCGGAACTTAAAGAGCGCAGTCGTGAAACCTTGAGTGATAGAGATTTTGAAAATAATCGTAAGATTGATGAAGTACGTCAGACTTATCGCGAATCTTTGCGCAATAAGATGGAAGATGCTTACAACGCGCGAGAAGAGCAAAGATCGGCTTATGAAGGAACACTTCGTAAGCAAAAAGAGATCACGGAATCCCAAAAAGAAAACCTTGTTGGCCAGATGAATAACGAAGTGGCTCAACGAGACGAGCGTTTTGCGCAAATGTCTGAAGAGAACCGACTTAAAGCACAACAAACGGTTCACAATAATGCCCGTAAATTAAACGCGTCTCATGAAAAAGAAAAAGATGCGATGCAGGCAGGCTATAACGAGTCTTTACGCGCTCAGCATAGAAATACCAATGAGATGCGTAAGTCTTATGAATCTCGTCTTCGTCAAAGCGAGCGCCAAAGAGAAGCCGATAATTCTCGATGGTCACAGAAGTATTCAGACACGGTCGCTAATAAAAATGCTGAGTACGCTGACAACTTAGAAATGAAACAAATGATCCTTGAGGGAGAGCGCGAAGCGATCCGCGGGAAGTACGAAAATGCGCTGGCTAATAAAACCGAGACTATGGATGATCAAAATCAATCATTCCGTGATTCTGTGAATGAGCGAGTGAATTCGCAAGTTCGCTCTCGCGACAGCCAAATCCAGCGTCTTAATAGTAAATTAAATAATGAGATTTCTAAAAACGAAAGACTTCGTGGTTTAGAGCGTCGTAATCTTACGGAATCCTACGAAAAACGTTTTGATCTTGTGGATCAGCAAAGACAGGATGCCGTCGATCAGATGAAAGATCTGAATGACGATAGAATAGGCAAAGTTTTGAACGAGAACCGCAAGCTTTTAAGAAATGCGGATCGGGAAAGCAAATCTCAAGCGACTATGGCGAATGCTCGTCACCGCGAAGAACGTGAAACCTTGATTCAACAGCATAAAGATCAGGTGACCCAGATCTCTAACAATGCGGAAGGCCGCGTTAAAAAGGTTCTAGATCTGACGAACAAGCGTTCGGAAGATATGGAGCGCTACTATACGGATTCTTTGGACGTCGTAAAATCGAATTATTTGGATCGTATGGACACGTACCGTGAAAAAACGGTGAGTGATCAGACGGCGACCAATAAAGTTATGACCGAGCGCTTTAGAAATATGGAAGCCGGTTTTAACTCGAAGCTTGAGCAGACGATCAAGTCCTATGAGGACAAATTAGCTCAGTTGAAAGATAGCAATGACCGGGAAATCAAACGCCTGGAAAATCTTTATTCCACTCGTTCCGGTGAGCGTGAAAAAGCCGTAAAAATGGAAAAAGAGTCTTTGTCGATGAAGTACGAGGCAAAGCTAGCTCAACTCAACGAGTCTCATCAAGATCAATTAGATAGAATGAATAGACGCCACCAGGAGGATATGCAAAACTTATCTGTGAAGATGAGTTCATATAGCAGGAAGGCGTAATAAAATGTTAGCAGATCGTCGCGCAAAAATTGTGGCCACTATCGGGCCATCTACTCGTGATGAAAAGAACTTAGCAAAAGCAATTAAGGCGGGCATGAACGTGGCTCGCCTTAATTTTTCCCACGGCAGTCATGAAGATCACCTTAAAGTGATTCATTCACTGCGAAAACTAACCCAAGAATTAAGAGCTCCCGTTGCCATTTTGCAGGATCTTCAAGGTCCGAAAATTCGCGTGGGTAAATTTGAAAAAGGCTCTATCGAAATCAAGCCGGGTGAACAGTTGATTATCACCACGGATGCTGTTTTGGGAACAACCGGTCTTATTCCTTCTGATTTTAAAGAACTTCCTTTGGCGTGCTCTCCCGGGACACGCATTCTTCTTGATGACGGCTTGATGGAACTTAAAGTTTTGAAAGTGCGTGGCAATGAAGTCGATGCTGAAGTGGTTTATGGTGGCATTCTGAAAGACCGTAAAGGAATGAATCTTCCGGGCGTAAATCTGCCCGTAGAATGTATGACGCCGAAAGATCTTGAAGATCTGGAATTCGGTATTGCAAACAAAGTGGATTACATCGCTTTGAGTTTCGTGCGTCACGCCAGAGACATTCGTAAACTTCGTGAAATTATTGAATCAAGAAAATCCAATGCCAAGATCGTTGCGAAAATTGAAATGGTGGAAGCTCTAGAGAATCTAGAAGAAATCTGCCGTTTGAGTGACGTCGTCATGGTCGCACGCGGTGACTTGGCGGTGGAAGTAGGGCAAAGCCGTCTTCCTGGTTTCCAAAAACGCATTATTCAAGTGTGCAACCAATTGGGTAGACCGGTGATCACTGCGACTCAAATGCTCGACAGCATGGTTGAAAATCCTCGTCCCACCAGAGCGGAAATCACGGACGTTGCGAACGCTGTTTTAGATGGTTCTGATGCTTTGATGCTTTCGGCGGAATCTGCCAGCGGTAAGTATCCGTTTAAGTGTATTCGCACGATGCATGAGATTATCACGGAAGTGGAACGCAACGAGGAAGAGTACTACAAGCTTTCGCTTGAAAGTGAATTCCTCAGTACACCAGCTTCTATCGCAGCCAGTGCTTCTTTGAGTGCTTTAAAACTGAATGCGACGGCCATTGTCTGCTTAACAACGTCAGGCAAAACCGCAAACATCATCTCGGGATTCCGTCCTAAAGCGCGCGTGATTTCAGTCACTCAGCATATGGAAGTTTTAAATTCCATGGAGCTGATGTGGGGCATTCAGACTCACGTGATTAAGCCTTATAAAACGATGGAAGACATCTTAAGTCAGATCGACCAATTGATGGTCACTCACGGTTTAGCTAAGACCGGCGACCGCGTGATCCTGACATTGGGTCAACCTATCGCTCAAGGCGCAAAAACCAATTCGATCTACGTTCACACGGTAAACGGGGAGCAGTACTCAAAACTCCCTGACGATCAATTGCCACTGCGCTGCCAAGCCGATCCCAACATCGAGTAAAAAAGTACCTGCTTCGGCAGGTACCTTAGCGGAGTTTTTTCTTAAGGTTGTTTACGATCGACCAGTTGCGAGCCATCGGCTCTACGTAAGGGAGTTCTACCATGATGTAGACTCCTTTTTCGTCCATGATTTTTTCGGTGAGATATTTTTTCTCAATCAAAGAATTCACATCGTCGGGGCGGATGAGGTTTCCTAGCTCTTTCATGGATTCATTTTGCACTTCGTTTAAGTCGACTTTGTAAAGGCCTTTGTGATTGGGCTCTACTTTACGCGCGAAGTGCAAGATGCCATTAAGAACATTCACCTCTTGGTCGGTCATTGCAGGTAGGCGGTCTTTTTCTTGTTTGAAAAGCCATTCGTTATACCAATCAACGAACGAGAATAACTCCTGAGGTTTTAGATTTGTGATTTTTTGTGAACCATCGCCACGGTCTTCTTGTTTCAGATAGCCAAGATCTGTCAGAGCGTTCACCACACTTTGCATTTTGTTTGTGGCTTCTTGAAAAATTTGAATCGTGTAGTTGCGAATAAGAACAGACGAAAAAGCCAAGGTTCCTGGCGATTCTTCTTTGCCGTATTTATTCCCCACAAGATTTAAAATAGAAATGTACTTATTCACAATGTGCGGCGGGAAGCGCTCTTCATCGGGATTTGAATTTTCAAGAATTTTGATTTTCTTGTTCGCTTCGCGCATGTTCTCATTCAGAGTTTTCATGATCGCGCGCACCCATACAGGCAATTGCTCCATTTGTTTTGTTAATGAGTCGTAGGGAAGTGCGATGACTTCAGATTCTTTTGTGGCTTTGACATTGGCACTGCGAGGTTTGTTGTCGAATAGAGCCATCTCGCCCACCATCGCGCCAGGAGCAATTTCTGCCAAAACAATTTCAGTGTTCCCTTTTGTTTTCGTCACGGCGAAGCCGCCGGATTTCACAATGTACATCGCATCAGGGGCATCACCTTCACGGAATAGATAAGTATCTTTAGCCACCTTTTTCTGCTCTGCCACGAAAGACCTCTTTTTTGATGGATTGTGGAGTCTTATTATCACTGGAAAAAACAGGGCGGGCAAACGGTGGCTGGACCTTCGATGGAGAGTGTTTTTCTTTGATACAAAAAGACCCCAAGAGGTCTTGGGGTCTAACTAGATTCATAAAATAAGTGCGAAGTACTTTAGAATGTCATCGCTTTGCAATCCGGAGCGATAGTCATTTTACCTTCTGTCGCCGCCAGAACTTTTTCCGGAGATAAATCTGGAGCATATTCCTTCAACACAAAACCTTGAGGTGTGACTTCGATCACGCCGAAATCACTCACGATTTTTTTAATACACTTTACGCCCGTTAAAGGCAGAGTGCACTTCGTGCGAAGTTTTGAATTTCCTTCTTTATCCGTGTGTTGCATAGCCACGATCACGTTGCGAGCACCAGCGACTAAATCCATTGCTCCGCCCATGCCTTTGACCATTTTTCCTGGAACCATCCAGTTGGCAATGCTGCCTTCTTCGTCGACTTCCATGGCGCCAAGAACTGTTAAGTCCACGTGGCCCCCACGAATCATCGCAAAGCTGTCGGCACTTGAAAAGAAACTGGCTCCTGGAAGTGCTGTCACAGTTTGTTTGCCAGCGTTGATCAAGTCAGGATCGATGTCTTTTTCAAATGGGAAAGGCCCCATTCCTAAAAGACCGTTTTCGCTTTGTAACATAACGAACTTGTCGGAAGGGATGTAGTTTGCAACCAAAGTAGGAATACCAATTCCTAAATTCACGCAATAGCCATCTTCCACTTCTTGAGCAATACGTTGAGCGATTTGTTCACGAGTTAATGGCATGGCTTATCCCTTTCTCACAGTTTTTTGTTCGATGCGTTTTTCGTAGTTTGCACCTTTGAAAATGCGCTGTACGTAAACACCCGGAGTGTGAATTTGATCGGGATCTAATTCGCCCACTTCAACCAACTCTTCAACTTCAGCAACTGTGATTTTACCGGCTGTTGCAGCCATAGGATTGAAGTTGCGTGCGGTTTTACGGAAAACCAAGTTTCCGAATTTATCGCCCTTCCAAGCTTTGACGAAAGCAAAGTCACCTTTGATTCCGCGTTCAAGGACGTAAGCACGACCGTCGAAGTTTTTAATTTCTTTTCCTTCAGCAACCAGGGTTCCCACTCCAGTTGGAGTGTAGAATCCAGCGATACCTGCGCCACCCGCGCGAATTCTTTCAGCCAAAGTTCCTTGAGGGCAGAATTCAAGTTCCAGTTCGCCACTCATATAGAGTTTTTCAAACAATGCGTTTTCACCGACATAAGATGAAATCATTTTTTTGATCTGGCGATTTTGCAAAAGCTGACCTAAGCCGAAGTCGTCAACACCGGCGTTGTTAGAAACGCAAGTAAGACCTTTGACTCCCATGTCACGAAGAGCCGCGATGCAGTTTTCAGGGATTCCGCAAAGGCCGAATCCCCCAAGAACTAAAGTCATGTTGTCTTTAACGTCAAAGAGCGCACTCTTTGCATCAGTAAAAACTTTTTTGCTCATGGCCGACTACGCTTTTTCTACGATCAAAGCAACGGCTTCACCGCCACCGATACAAAGAGTTGCTAGACCATAACGTTTGTTGTGAGTGTGAAGACCGTGAACTAATGTCGCAAGAATGCGCGCACCTGAAGCACCGATTGGGTGACCGATAGCCACCGCACCACCGTGCACGTTCACTTTTTCAGCAGGGATTTCTAGTTCTTTCATCGCCACTTGTGTAACGACCGCGAAAGCTTCGTTGATCTCCCACATGTCGATGTCGCCGACGTTCAAGTTTGCTTTAGCCAAAGCTTTTTTGATCGCGCCAACAGGAGCTGTTGTGAAGTATTTTGGTTCATGAGCGAATGTGCCGTGAGCGACGATTTTTGCAATCGGTTTCAAACCACGTTTTTTAGCTTCGCTTTCAGACATCAAGACGTGAGCCGCAGCTCCGTCGTTGATTTTAGAAGCATTGGCTGCCGTGATAGTTCCGGCTTTGTCGAAAGCAGGCTTCAAGCCTGGGATTTTATCGAAGTTCGTGTTAAACGGCTCTTCGTCTTTATCCACAGTCACAGGACCTTTTTTGCCTTCAATCGTTACAGGAACGATTTCGTTTTTGAAAAGGTTTTTGTTCCAAGCGTCTTGCGCTTTTTTGTAAGAATCAATCGCGAAAGCATCTTGTTGTTCGCGAGTGAAGTTATGCTCTTTCACGCAGATCTCTGCCGCACTTCCCATGTGGAAGTTGTTGTAGGGATCCCAAAGACCGTCTTTGATCATAGAGTCGGTCATCTGTGTTGGACCCATGCGGTATCCAGAGCGTGAGTTTTCTAGTAGGTGCGGAGCCAATGTCATGTTTTCTTGACCGCCAGCTACCGCAATTTTTGTATTACCAAGAGCAATAGAATCTGCCGCTAGCATCACAGCTTTAAGACCCGAGCCGCACACTTTATTGATCGTCATACAAGGTGTTGTGTTTTTCAAACCGGCGAAGATCGCGGCTTGACGAGCCGGAGCTTGTCCTACGCCTGCAGTCAAAACCTCACCCATGATGCACTCATCAATTTCGTCAGCGGAAACACCCGCGCGAGTGATCGCTTCTTTGATTGCAATCGCACCGAGCTTTGGTGCAGGAAGAGAAGAGAAACCTCCTTGAAACGAAGCCACAGGAGTTCTTACGCTGCTCACAATTACGACATTTTCCATTTTTCACCTCAATTAGTTGTCAATGCCCCGATACTTTTTTATATTTTAAAGGCAGAGTCAATTTCCCAGGGAGTCAACGCATGTCAGCGATCAGTATCATTCTCGCTCATCTTCTTTTTCAGCCGGTTATGGCTGCAACATTTGAAGTTCCCGTCACTGACGGCGATCGTCTGGTCCTCAAAGGATTAGAAGCCCAGGTGCAAGTTGTGGGACAGGGTGGTAATTCCTTGAAAGTATCTGGCGTGGATGAGGCCAGCACCGAGGGCGTATTTGTTGTTACGAAGAAGAATAATATCATCGAAGTGAAAATGAATGAATACGCTGGCAAAAAGAACTGGTTGAACATCTTGCCTAAGTCCGGCACGCAAATGAGAAAAATTGAAATCTGGGGAGCGGCAGTTCCGACAGAAATTCACTTGCGCGGCGGATCGGTTGTCGCTCAGAAATGGAATAAAGATTTGAAGGTGAGTGTCGCTCAAGGCCGCGTCAGTTCTTTAAATGGCTCAGGTTCGTTGAATATCTATGTGCAAAAGGGCGATGTGAGTGTCTCTGATCATGTGGGGAAGGTGGATGCCGACTCTTACTCGGGCACGATGGCTCTTAAAAACATTCAGGGCGATGTGAGCGCCAGCCTATTCTCTGGTCAGCTTCAGATTGAAAAAGTGCGTGGCTTCCTCACTTTGGCGACGCAGCAATCTAATAGCAAAATCAATCAGGGCACGGGAACGATTCAGTTTGAAAATGGCCGAGGCGCTTTGAATATTCAAGGATTCCAAGGTCGCATGGAAGGCCAGAACCAAGAAGGTTCCGTGAATGTGACAATGACGCTGGATTCAGAGCTGGATGTGAAAGCCAAGTCGGGCCGCGTGAATGTCCAAGTCCCTGCGTCTTCAGGAATGAGTTTAAATTTAATGACTGTCGAGGGCGAAATCGTCGTCCCTTCCGAGCTTAAAGTGACTAAATTGAGTGCAGAAAAATCTGTGCGTGGTCGTCTGCGGGGCGATGCGCAAAGGGGCAGCGTGTTTGTGCGCAGTCAAGATGGAACAATTTCAGTGAAATGAGTTGACGCCCCTCTTGAAATGCTTCACACATGAAAGATCATTTTAAGAGCGCGTAACAAAATGGCCGGGGCCTTTGTTGCTCGTCGTCGACGTACGAGGGTGTACGCCTTCCTCCTCGCGCCGCGGCCCGACCCTTTTGTTACACGCTCTAAAGCACTATCTAGGTAGAATTATGGCAAAAATCGTTAAAAAGAAGCCCGCGGCAAAACCTGCTGCAAAATCTGCTAAAAAAGCGCCTGCGAAAGCGGCCGCAAAACCTGCTCCTAAAAAAGCGGCACCTAAGGCTGTGGTAAAGAAAAAGGCTGATAAAGCTCCGGCAAAACCGGTAGCAAAAAAGCCTGAAGTAAAGAAAAAGCCCGAAGTGAAAGCAGCTCCTGCGAAGGCCGCTGCGAAACCTGCTAAGGAAAAGGAAGTCAAAGAGACAAAAGTCGCTGAGGCTAAGAAGCAAGATAAAAAGGCTGCCACTCCGCAACCTGCTGCTGAAAAACCTGCGAAGAAGGATGCGAAAGCTCCTGCGGCTGCAAAAAAAGGTAAAGGCAAAAAGGAAAAAGAGAAGGAAGAGTCCGATCTTGATGACGACTTTATTGCCGATGACGATTTGATGGGCGATGAAATCGGCGAGTACGAAGAAGAACTGAAAGCCGTTGAAGAGTCTGACGAAGACGTCGAAGAAGAAGAAGAATGGTCGGGCGAAGAAAAGCCAAAAACAGACGAAGAGATCATTCTGACAGACGCCGAAGGCAATCGTTATTGCCGCGCGCGTGACTGCGATCAAATCGCAGCCGTAGATGCTTATTGCCGTTACCACTATCTTCTTTTCTGGAAGAAGATCCAAGTTCGTAAGAAGATCTTGGCTGATGGTAAATTGGAGCGTTACGTGGAAGAATTGACTTCCCGTTATCCAGATAAATTCTTAGAAATGATCCGCCGTGATTTGCGCACGGAAAAAGACTTCTTGGCTGCTATTCAGGAGCTTGAGATCGATGAGTCGGCTCAGGATAATGAGTTTGAAGAGGATACAAGTGCCTACATCGAAGAAGTTCGCGGCATGGGTGATAACGGAACTCCGGGCGTAGAAGACGACGAGTACTAGTTACCGCGAGCGGTGAAAAACGCCCATTCGACTGCGTTGGTCGGGCGGGCGTCTCCCTGAGGCGTACAGGCGTACGCCTCAGTCGCTTCCTTCCTCCCGCCTTGCGCCTGGGCATTTTTGACCGCTCGCTCTTTCTGGGTGTCCACGGTTTTTCGCTTGCTCCTTTGGAGCTCGCTTCTTTAGGTCTCTCTCTAAATTTAGCTTTTATAAAATTAGGTTTTCTTTTCTTGGGATTTTTAGTCTTTCATTTCTTATGTTTCTGATGCTTTGCTTCAGTTTTGTTGGAGGGTGGTTGGGGGCTTGGAATTGTTTGGGAATGGTTAGGATTGGTGTTTGCTGTTGCGTTAAAGCTGCTGGTGCGGACTTTTTTCATTGCAATAGGGAAATCTGATCTGTAGGACTAACCGAAATTGTTCAAATATATGTCAGAGATGGGTCTGATGTTTCTACCTGCCACCGTAAGGGCAGACTATTTGGAGGGGAAATGTTTAAGAGCGTGGCTCTTTTAGCAGTCGTGGTTTTGTGTTCAACTGTTTCTCATGCGAATGGGAATTTTCCAAAGGGGCCGGACGCAAATCTAACTCCGGGGGCTCTTTGTTCAAGAGCGGATTCTTACAGATATCCAGAGCATATTAAATATTGCGAGCGTGATGTCTCTTCTTCTCAGAAAGCCGCTATCTTCCAAAAGTACGATCAGATTGGTTACCGTACGCGCTCTATGAAGCGTCAGGCGTTCAAGATTGATCATTACATCCCACTTTGTGCGGGTGGTTCGAACTCTCCACAAAATCTTTGGCCTCAGCATGAAAGCGTTTATCAAATCACAGATCAGTTGGAAGCTTTGGTTTGTGAAAAGATGGCAGCAGGTCGCTTGAAACAGAAAGAAGCTGTTGAGTTGATCATGCAAGCTAAGAATCACTTGGATGAAGTTCCAGAGATTCAAAAATACGTAAACTCTCTTTAGTTCTAAAATTCAATCTCTCTTCGAGGGGTGCCCATGTCGTAAAAAGCATGGGTTTTTTTATGCCTAAAATTCGCGGCTTCTGTTAGTTTCTTGAGTATGAAAAGTCTTTTGGTTATTCAGCACGAAGCAGACACCCCACCGGGCACCACTTTAGAGTGGGCCGCGCTTCGAGGTTACACCGTTCATCACTGGGCGCCAGGAACGGACGCGCCACCCGTAAAAACAGATTTTGATCTGGTCGTTATTTGTGGTGGCTCTATGGATACTTTTGAGGAAGAAAAACATCCTTGGTTGGTTGTTGAAAAGGAATTCATTCGTAAACTTGTGAAAAATAACACCAAGATCTTTGGTTTGTGTCTTGGATCTCAACTTCTAGCAGAAATACTAGGGGGCTCCGTTCATCAACATCATGGGTGGGAGATTGGTTTTGTGCCTGTGAAAACTCGTGATGCCTCGACGTTACAAGCTTTTCATTGGCATCGTTATACTTTTGAACTTCCCCCAGGTGCAGAGCTTCTTTGTGAAGGAAGCTTTTGTAAAAATCAGGCTTTCACTTTCGGCAAAAATATTATGGCCACCCAGTTTCATCCCGAAACCACCGAGCAGTGGATTCGCGAATGTGCGGAAGAAGTGGCTCTGAATAAAAAGGCTTATACGGGGCTTGTTCAATCTGAAAAGGACATGCTGGCAAGTCTTCCTTTACAAAAGGATTTAAAACACTGGTACTTTGATCAACTGGATCAGCTGGTAAAATAAAAAAAGGGCTTCATTCGAAAGCCCTTTCATAACGTTCTCAAAAAAAAATTAATTTAAATAGCTAGCAAAGTGCGACTGCAAGAGCGGATCATCAAGTTGTCACGCTGAAGCCCTTTTTCTGAAAGCTCCAGGAATCGTTTTGCAGTTTCGTCGCTCATGATGTAGCTCTTATTTAAATAAAGTCCATTGCGTGAAACATGGGGCTTGCTTGAGTTCAGTTGAACACCGGTTTGACGAGCAAACTCCTTTTCGAATTCTTTGAAGAAATCCAAACCCCAACCATTATAGTTGTTTTTAGTAACTTTCTTTGCGTCTATATCCATCCAAGAAGGTGCTGTGTTTCCGTGTAAGATTCCCACGGATACGGACATGTATCCCTTAAGGAGGTTCGACTGCTCCCAAGCTTTTGTGATGTCTGTGCGTTTTACAGCTTCGAAAAACTCGTTTGAAAGATATGTGTCGCCGAAATCACGCAAAACGATTTTACCTGTTGGGCGGTTTTTCGCATCCAGCTCCACCAAGAAGTTTTGAGAGTGTGGGGAGTCATACGTCATGCCAGTGAGGGCATAAAATTCTGCCAATGCGCGGGCGAGCGGTTTGTTATAATGTTCGTTCCAATAAGCCGCGGGGTCTTTAGATCCGTTGGCCTTCGCAAGATCTCTTCCTAAATCTTCGTGCATAATAGAAAAGCCTGGAACATAACGTTTCCCCGATTTTTTCACCTCTTCATAAGAGCGGATGATCATGCCTTGGTCGATTTCTTTAATACCGAAGGCCATCGGCTCATCAAGCAGTACTATGTGTTCTAGTTTGGGTTGACCTTTTAATTGTTTATCCACGAAGTCGGTCATCAGACGAATCTGTTTTCCATCATCCCAGGTCTGTTGTTTGTCTCTCCAGTTGCCGCCGGTGCGGTCCGTAGAAACTTTTACTGAAAACTCAGCTCCTGACTTAGGGTCCACGGCAATATAACTCCGTGAAGCTGTCATGTAGCCGACGAAATGCTTTTTACGTACGGGCTCAATGCCGTTCTTTTTAAGGAAGTCTTCAACTTGCAAATACCATTTTGTATCTTCGGGATTAATCACCCAACGGACAAACTTTTCACCGTCTCTTTCAAAGATAAGAGAACTGACAAATTCAGGATTTGAACGAAGGGCTACGTCGGCTTCAATAAGTTTCAAAGGAATCTCATAATGTTCTAGACGCGTGAATCCGCTATCGCGAGTGGCTACCGCATTGGAATGAGTTTCCATGCGAACCAGGGCGTGCATCTCTTTACTGATGGCCCAGGAAAGGTGAGATGAAAAAATACTAGCGATTACCAGCGAATTTTTCGCCGCCTTCAAAATAGACATCCGGAACTCCTCTTTGACGAAGTTTCCTTTTTCAAAGGGAATGCCAATTTTTCGAGAGGGGAATTGCGATTGTGGTGCAAGCGTACTGGCAAATTGATCGACAAGTGTTGAGAAGACAGTATCTCAAAATGAGATTACCAAAAAACCTCGTTAAACTAAGAACTTACTAGAAGTTTCTTCGCTTATTCAAAGACTCTCACGGAACGCAGACTCCGTTCAAATGTTCGCGACGTTTTGGCTCGAAACCGTTTTGTTGAGCCTGAGTAAAATTGCGATTAGTGAAGATCACCTTTCTTTTTCTTACCACCGCCAAACATGCGGGGGCCACGATCTTCGGATTCATCATCCTCTTCTTCATCGTCTTCATAGTCTTCATCTTCAGAAAACTCTTCGTCGTCACGCGGCGGGGAGAGTTCTTCACTTTGTTCTGCACGAGAAAGCGCGTCTTCATCTGATTCTTCCGCGTCGTTATAAAGTGTTTCGTCATCGACACCCAGAAGTTTGTTCGCTTCCGCTTCTAAGGAGGAATTCTCGGTCGTGAATTGTAGATAAAGTTTTTTGCCTTGGAAGGGGAACTCTTTCCATGTGTAAGGGAAGTCCACTTCACCGTCGTTTTCTAGATACTCCATCATCATGCTTGCGGCTGCGTCCACGCAGTTATGAATGCGTTGAACCGCGTCTTGTTGATCCTGAGAGTAATTCATAGAAACTTCGAAATTAGCCTGGGCCAAGCGTCCTTTTTCTAGGTATCCGACGCGCAGCAGAATTTCTTCAGGGTAAATACGGCCTTCAATCACAAGGTCGCCATTGTCGAGATATTGGGCGAAGTTTTCGGTGAAAACGGCCTGAATCTGATCTGAGTACTCTTTCGGAAACGCCGTCCATTTTTTTGAGCTTTTGAGTCTTGGATTCATAGGGACCTCTGAGTCTGCCGGGCGTTTTTTGCGTCGGGCATTTTGACAAATTTAAGACGCTCCTCTATAACTCACTTTCTTTAATGACACAAGAGGTAAGAACCGTGGAAAACACTTCGCAAAACCCTGAAAGCCTTCAGCAAAATAACGATATCGGTCAGGGCCGTGGTGTTTATATTTCTACCTACGGCTGCCAAATGAACGTCAACGACACCGAACGTATGTACTCTCTTTTAGAGATGCAAAACTTCACTCCGGTTGAAAAACCCGAAGACGCGTCTTTGATCATCATCAATTCTTGCAGCGTGCGTGAAAAGCCCGTGCACAAAGTTTATTCTGAAGTGGGCACTTTCAGAAAAATGAAAGAGAAAAACCCGAACCTGCGTATTGGTGTCGGTGGTTGCGTTGGTCAGCAAGAAAAAGACAACTTGATTAAGAACCAGCCGATGATTGATTTCGTATTCGGTACGGATCAAATCGACAATCTTCCTAACTTGGTGGCGAGAACTTACGAAGGTGAAAAGAAAATCATCAATGCGAAGTTTGAACACCGCGCGCCTTATCACATCGAGACCATGGTTCGTAATCCGGGTGTCGCGACATTTGTGAACATCACAAAAGGTTGCGATAATTTCTGTACGTTCTGCGTAGTACCTTACACTCGCGGTCGTGAGAAATCTCGTCCACTCCAACACATTTTGACGGACATTCGCCACTTGGTGAAGCGTGGAGTGAAAGAAGTTACTCTTCTTGGACAAAACGTAAACTCCTACAAAGCCGAAGAGGGCTTGGACTTTGCCGATTTGATGGCGAAGGTAGCGACGGAAACGGATATCGAAAGAATTCGTTTCACGACGTCTCATCCTAAAGATTTTAATCAAAAGCTCGCGGACACAATGGCGGCTCACCAAGATAAAATCATGGAGTACATCCATCTTCCATTCCAAAGCGGAAACTCACGCATCTTAGATCGCATGAATCGCAACTATACGCGTGAACACTACTTAGAAAAAATCGCGATGTTGAAGAAGACCATTCCGAATGTGGTTTTCTCGACAGACATTATCGTGGGCTTCCCCGGTGAAACAGAGGAAGAATTCCGTGACACGGTGACATTGGTTGAAGAAGTGGGCTTTGAGACGATCTTTGCCTTTAAATATTCTCCGCGTCCTTTCACAAAAGCGGCGAAATTTGAAGATCAAGTGGCTGAAGAAGTTAAGACCGAGCGCTTGAATCGCCTGTTTGATGCTCACGATAAAATGGCTTTTGAACTTGTTAAAAAGTACGAAGGCCAAGTGATGAAAGTTCTTGTTGAAAACGTGGACCGCGAAGACGGAAAGATCCAAGGTCGCAGCACGGGGAATAAACTTGTGCACTTCTTGGGTAGCAAAGATTTGATCGGTCAAACAGTGAATGTGAAAATCACAAAAGCCTTCCCGGCGGTATTCAGAGGAGAGTTAGTTTAAACATGAAAGATCTTTTGGATTCACAAAATCTTAAAGCTCAGATTGTGTTTGCACAGAACACTCATGAGGAAGAAACCTTTCACCAAAATGATTTGGTGCAGTTGTTTCCTTACGGCTTGTCAGTAACAACGGATGCGACTCGTCCGTTCTTGCTTTTGAAGGATGAAGCGCACGTTTATACCTTGCCTGTGGCGGTCAGTCCGATTGATGCGGGTGTGGCGTTGTCTCAGAATAATAAAGTCGTGGCAGAGTCTTCTCCGCACAAATTCACGGCGCTTCTGCTTCAATCCTTAGGGATCGAAATAAAGCAGGCGGTGTTCGTTGAAATCAAAGGCTCCCATCAATATGTGCGTCTTTATATCAGTGGGCACCCGGCGACAAATTCAGTGAAATTGCGCGCGGATGAAGCCATGTCTTTGTGTCTGTACTTACAAGTGCCTCTGTTTGCGACAAAAAACTTTATCGGTCGTTCGCGCATTTTGAATGCAGAGATCGAGAGCGGCGCGCAAAAGGCACAAAATTTCGGTTTCATGGATAAAGGGTTTGGATATCTGAACTAGGTTTGTAAAAATGGGGCATGACTCATTTGCCTCATTTGATTACTGATCTAGGTTTTATTCTTATCATTGCGGCGCTAGCGACGCTGCTCTTTAAAAAGCTGGGACAACCTTTAGTTCTTGGATATTTGATCGCGGGCTTTTTAGTAAGTCCGCATGTACCGTTTTTTCCCACAGTGACAGACAACGAAAGCATCAAAGTCTGGTCCGAGATCGGCGTTATCTTTCTTTTGTTCAGCTTAGGTCTGGAATTTAGTTTTAAGAAATTATTCAAAGTCGGTGGCTCTGCCGGTTTCACTGCGGCCTTTGAAGTGATCTTTATGATGGGATTAGGATATCTTTTCGGCCGTATGTTTGGCTGGAACAGTATCGACAGTCTTTTCTTTGGTGCCATTCTTTCCATGTCCTCTACGACGATTATCGTACGCGCTTTCCAAGAGATGGGAATCAAAGGGAAGAAGTTCGTTGAATTGGTTTTTGGTATTCTGGTGGTGGAAGATATCATTGCCATCCTGCTCCTCGTGTTACTCACAGCGATTGCCGGGTCTGGAGAGTTCTCAACAGCAGAACTTGCATTAGATGGCCTTCGTCTTTTCTTTTTTATTGCTCTTTGGTTTATCGTCGGGATCTTCCTTATTCCCATATTCCTGCGCCGTATCCGTCGTTTGCTGGAAGATGAAACCACGCTTTTAGTGGCTATTGGTCTGTGTTTTTTGATGGTGATGATCGCGGCTTATGTGGGATTTTCTCCGGCCTTGGGCGCCTTCGTTATGGGTTCGCTATTAGCAGAGACGCCTGAAGGTCATAATATGGAAAAGGTGCTGCAACCGGTGAAGAACCTTTTTGCGGCGATTTTCTTTGTCTCTGTCGGAATGATGATTGATCCAAAAATACTTTGGGAAAGATGGGATCTGGTTTTAGCTGTTACACTTTTAACAGTTATCGGAAAATTCATCAGCACCTTCTTGGGTGCGATTTTGTCGGGACAAACCCGCAAGGTGTCCTTTCAGTCAGGAATGAGTTTAGCGCAGATCGGGGAGTTCTCTTTCATCATCGCCTCACTAGGTGTCACAATGAAAGTGACCAGTGATTTCCTTTATCCCTTGGCCATTGCCACATCGGCAGTAACAACTTTTACGACACCCTATCTGATTAAATTCTCTGGCCCCGTACACACTTGGGTTGAAGCGCGTCTTCCTGAAGGGATCAAAGTCATCTTAGATCGCTATCAGCAATCCTTTAACCAAGAGGGGCGAGTCAACGTCGGCGGGCTTATCTTTAGAACCTACGGACTTAAAGTATTAATGAACACGGTGATGGTGGTGGCCATCCTTCTGGCTTCAAAAACTTTCTTAACCGGCGAAGTGCAAAGTTATTTGCAAGAAAGCCCCTGGGCGAGCAGTGTTTCTTTATTCTTATGCTTGTTAGTTTGTGGCCCGTTCCTTTGGGGAATTGTTTTGGGAGGACCTTCTTTAGGATCCGAACGTGATGTGGAAGAATTGCAAAAACTGCGCGGCTTGCAAGCGGGAATATTTGCGGGTCGTTTGATATTAGCGTTAATCTTGGTGGCCGCGATTTTATCGCAGTTCGTGACGGTGAAAATGGCGTCGGGCGTGATGGTCGCCGTTTTGATCATTGCCGCTGGTTTGGCCCAGTTATGGGTTAAAAAACTTTATCAGGGGATTGAAAAGAACTTTTTAAAAAATCTGACCGAAAAAGAGCGCAAATCTTTAGTCAGTGCTGAGGTCGCAAAAAACTTTCTGCCTTGGGAAGCAACCCTGGGAAGTTACGAGATTTTCCCGGAAAGCAGCATCGTCGGACAAAGCTTGCGCAAGCTTTCGTTTAAAGAAAAATATGGCGTGACGGTCGCGGCCGTATTTCGCGGGACTCACCGCAAATTTGCGCCGGACGGAGAATTTATAATTTATCCTTTCGATCGATTGATCTGTTTTGGCAGTGAAGAAGAACTGCAGAACTTCCATAAGACTTTAGAGATGGAACGCGCTTTAAAAACTCAACCCACACAGACGGATCAGCAGGATTACAAGCTGTCTTCTTTCAGTGTGACTGAGGACTCGCCATTAAAAGGAAAATCCATCCGTGAAAGTGGTTTGCGAGAAAAAATGCACGGCATGGTCGTGGGGATTGAAAGAGGCTCTGAGCGCATCCTAGGTCCTAGGGCGAGCTTCACGATTTTGGAGAATGATCTTCTTTGGGTGGTCTCTGACCGTAAACAAAATTCTTAGACGTAAACTTTGTATTTCATCGTTTTCAAACGCCCGCTTTTTTCCTGAGGACAGAAAGGTTTTACCATAGAAGTCCAGGGAAGGAGCCGGCATGCCTTGTTTGGGACTTGTTCTATCAGGGGGAGGCGCAAGGGGAGCGTATCAAGCAGGAGTGCTTGCTGCGATCGCCCATGTAGCGGCGAAAACAAAAATCAGAAATCCTTTTAAAATCTATAGCGGTGTGAGTGCAGGGGCGATCAATGTCGCGATGCTCGCAGGTAACAGCGGTGACTTTGTCGAAAGCACCAAAAATCTGGTTTCGCTTTGGAGTCATATCAATAGCGATCAGATCTATTACGCCGATCTGATGACGTTGTCTCGTGGTGGTTTGCAGTGGATGAGCGAGTTTTCTTGGGGTGGTGGAAATAAAGACTCGGCCTTGAGGTCTCTTTTAAGCACGCATCCATTAAGCAATTTCATTTCGGATAAGTGTCACTTCAATCAAATAGAAAAGAAAATCAAATCAGGTGATTTACGCGCCGTCAGTGTTTCGGCTTTGGACTATGAAAGCGTTTCAACCTTCACGTTCTTTCAAGGAAGTCCGGATATCACGCCTTGGGAGCGAGGTATGCATCGAAGTGAGCGAGTGAACTTAGCAACAGAACACGTCATGGCCTCTTCCGCGATTCCTTTGCTGTTTCCGCCCATACAAATTGGTTCACGCTTTTTTGGTGATGGATGTATTCGCAATCAGTCACCCTGCGGTCCTGCTATTTACATGGGCGCCGACAGCTTGATTGCGATCGGAGTCCGTCGTCGTCAGGACACTTGGTTTTCGTATCATAACAGTTCGGCGTCGGCGAGGCAGGCACCTTCCGTGTCGCGGGTGGCGAATGTGTTGATGAATGCCGTTATGATGGATGGTTTTGAATCCGATGTGCATCGCTTAGAGCAAATCAATCAAAGCTTTTCGTCTTTGTCGCCAGGACAAAAAAAGAAGGTCGCTGTTCGCACGATTGATTACCTTTGGATTTCTCCTTCAGTGGATTTTTCTGAAATTGCAAAAGAGAAAGGTTCTGAACTTCCGCGTATGATTCGTTATCTGTTGCGGGGCCCGGGATCCATTGAAGAGTCGCGAGAGATGTTGAGTTATCTTTTATTTACGCCCAGTTACTGCAAGCAGTTAGTGGATATCGGTTTTTCAGACGGGATGAAAGAAAAAGAGCGTATTGAAGAATTGATCGTTTCAAAGGCCGCAAAATCCCATTCTGTAAAGCATCATGCCAATCCGTGAAGCGATCAATCATTCTTGCATTGCGGTAAAAAATTCGCCATCCTAAGACGATAAAAGAGGTTCGGTTTTATGAGCGACGTTTTTGTAAGAGCCCGTGGTGTTTCTCCTGTTATTTCAGAAGATGTTTTTATCGCCGACAATGCGCGCATCATCAGTGATGTCGAAATCGGTGAAGGTTCTTCTATCTGGTACAATGTGGTCATTCGCGGAGACGTCATGCCGATCCGTATCGGCAAAGAAGTGAATGTTCAAGATGGCACGGTCATTCACGGCACTTACGGCAAATGGGGAACAACTCTGCATGATCGCGTGACTATTGGGCATTTGGTGATGCTGCACGGTTGTGAAGTCGGTCGCGGCACTCTTGTCGGCATGGGCTCTATCTTGATGGACGGTGTGAAAGTCGGCGAGCATTGTTTAATTGGCGCGGGCTCTCTTTTAACAGAAGGTACGGAAATTCCACCGCGCAGTCTGGTTGTAGGACGCCCTGCGAAAGTGAAACGTCCTTTGACGGACGAAGAAGTGGCTCTTTTAGAAAAATCCGCTGACAACTATCTGCTCTATAAGTCCTGGTACGAATAGTTCTAAAAAACTTATTTCTGACAGAGTTCCTGTTGAACTCTCAAATATTTCGTTTGAGAATGAAGAAACCCTGTCAGGAGCAAGCTTTTTATGGAACGTGAAATTCCCTATGCCTTAACCTTTGATGACATTCTTCTTCTTCCTCAATATTCCGAGATCACACCGACGGAAGTCGTTCCTAGATCTCTTTTCGCCAGAGATAAATATCTAAATACACCGATCATCTCTGCCGCGATGGATACGGTCACTGAAAACCGCATTGCGCGTGTGATGGCTCAGCATGGGGGCTTGGGTATCATTCATAAAAATTTGGATATCGAAAAACAAGCTCTCGAAGTTGAAAAAGTAAAAAAATACGAATCCGGTATGATCATGGATCCTATCACGTTGGGACCGGATCATTTGGTGCAAGAAGCTGTGGATCTGATGGAAAAGTTCTCTATCAGTGGAGTGCCGATCACTGTGGACGGGGCTTTGATTGGAATTCTGACAAATCGTGATTTGCGCTTTGAAGAAAACTTCAACCAACCTATTCGTAACCTGATGACGAAAGAAAATTTAGTCACAGCGAAAATGGGCACAACTCTGGAAGAAGCAAAAAAGATTTTGCAAAAACACCGTATCGAAAAACTTCCGGTTGTCGATAGCAAAGGCAAGCTCAAAGGGCTTATTACCATCAAGGATATTGAAAAAGCGAAAAACTATCCGCAGGCGACAAAGGACGAACATGGTCGTCTTTTCGTTGGCGCGGGCGTTGGTGTGGGGGCGGATTCTCGAGATCGCTCGGATGCTCTTGTGGCTGCGGGGGCGGATGTTCTTTGTGTGGATACAGCTCACGGACATTCGAAAAATGTTCTGGAGATGGTGAAATATATTTCGCAAAAACATAAAGACGTGATCGTGGTTGCTGGAAACGTTGTGACGGCGGAAGGCACTCAAGCTCTTCTTGATGCCGGAGCCGAAGTTGTTAAGGTCGGTGTCGGACCGGGAAGTATCTGTACAACTCGCGTAGTGGCGGGCGTGGGTATGCCACAAATTTCGGCGGTGATTGAATGTGCTAAACTTGCAAAATCCAAGGGCAAAACGGTGATTGCTGACGGAGGAATTAAATTCTCTGGTGATATTACAAAGGCCTTAGCTCTGGGCGCAAACACCGTGATGATTGGAAACTTGCTGGCGGGGGCGGAAGAGTCTCCGGGGGAAACCATTTTGTTCCAAGGCCGTACTTATAAAGTTTATCGCGGCATGGGCAGTATCGGAGCGATGTCTCGCGGATCCAAAGACCGTTACGGACAAATGGATATTGAAGAAAATGAAAAACTTGTTCCTGAAGGCATTGAAGGAAAAGTGGCGTATAAAGGCTCCGCGGCCGGCGTGATTCATCAACTTGTCGGTGGATTGAAATCAGGTATGGGTTATTTGGGTGCCCGCAATATCGATGAACTTCAAGCGAAAGCGAAGTTCGTGCGTATTTCCGCCATGGGTCTTCGCGAGTCTCATGTTCATGATGTCAGTATCACCAAAGAAGCTCCGAACTATCGTATTGAAACATAGAAATGGAATCGAAAATGCGCGGATTTATTATTTTAGATTTCGGTTCTCAGTTCACTCAGTTGATCGCGCGTCGTTTGCGTGAGCTGGGTTTTTATTCAGAAATTCATTCTTATAAATTTCCCACAGAAGAAATTCGTAAAAGAAATCCTTACGGCATTATCTTAAGTGGCGGCCCTAACTCCGTTTACGAACAAGGAGCTCCGCAAAGAGACATCCACGTACTTCGTAACATAAGCCCTCTCATGGGAGTGTGTTATGGAATGCAACTTCTGACTCACCAGTTGGGTGGCAAGGTTTCTCGGTCAGAGCATCGTGAGTACGGTCTGAATTATGTAACATGGACTTCCGTCGTAGGAAGTATTCCACACCGACAAAAGGTTTGGATGAGTCACGGTGATGTGGTGGAAAAAGCGCCTGAAGGTTTTCAAGTGATTGGTATGTCAGACGGAAATCATCCGGCGGCTATGCAAGGGCCCGGCGTTTTAGCGGTGCAATTTCATCCTGAAGTCGCGCACACCGAGCACGGCACGGATTTATTAAAGCACTTTGCGCAGACAATGTGTCACGCCTCTGCGGATTGGGATGCGCCTCATATCAAAGACATGTTGATTGAAAATGTTCGCAAGCAAGTTGGTGCTACGGATCACGTGCTGGTCGGTCTTAGCGGTGGAGTAGATTCCACAGTCGTGGCGACCCTTTTAACGAAAGCGTTAGGTCCTGAAAGAGTTCACTGTGTTTTTGTCGACAATGGTCTTTTGCGCAAAAACGAATTTGAAACTGTTTTAGAGAATTACCGAAAAATCGGTCTGAACGTGAAAGGTGTCGACGCCTCTGAAGAGTTTCTGTCAGCTCTCAAAGGAAAGTCAGATCCCGAAGATAAAAGAAAAACGATCGGGCGTGTCTTCATTGAGGTCTTTGATAAAAGTTATGATCATCAGTATCCGATCAAGTGGTTGGCGCAAGGTACATTATATCCTGACGTTATTGAAAGCGTTTCTTCCGTCGGTGGCAGTGTCACGATTAAATCGCATCACAATGTTGGCGGCTTGCCTGAAAAAATGAATCTAGGGCTGGTAGAACCAGTTCGTGAGCTTTTTAAAGATGAAGTGCGCGCCTTAGGAGCGCAGCTAGGGTTGCCCCATGAGATGTTGTGGCGTCACCCATTCCCAGGGCCTGGACTTTCCATTCGTGTTCTAGGTGAAGTGACAAAAGAGAAACTGCAAATTCTTAAAGAAGCGGATGATATTTTTATTTCAGAACTTCGTCGTCGCGGGCTTTATGAAAAAATCTGGCAGGCCTTCTGTGTCCTTTTGCCGGTAAAAACTGTCGGTGTTCAAGGGGATTCCAGAACTTACGATCATGTGCTTTCCTTACGTGCGGTGACCTCCAGTGATGGTATGACGGCGGACTGGTATCCTTTTGAATTTCAGTTCCTTCGAGAAGTCTCGAACATGATCACCAACAAAGTGAAAGGCGTGAACCGTGTTGTTTACGATATTACCAGCAAACCTCCGGGGACGATCGAATGGGAATAATGGCCGTTACCCCAGGGTAATGGCTTCTTTGTAACTCGATATGCGCGGAAGAAATCTGTAGTTTTCTTCGCATGAAAACTAAAAAGAATATCTTCCGCGTTTCTAAAGCCGTTACCTTGTTAATTGTTCTTTCAGCCATTGCTGCTATGGCGGCAACCACGGAACTTCTTTATGAAGCTTCCGGCACGGCCAGCTTTAAACTTTATAAAGACACGAAGTCAGAACTTCGCTCGACGGTTATTCAATCTCAAGACTTCGAGCTGGCGCGCCACTACACGGCGGCGGAAGGCGAAAAGCTCTTCCTAGTGAATATTAAAAAAACGGTGCAAAGATATTTGGATGCGGAAGGTATCGTAGGGACTGCGACATGGAATGTGCGCACCGGTGATAAACTTCAGACGCATTTATGGAGTCGTACCGAATCTGCCACCGAAGTGAATGTACATCCTGAGCAACCGGTTTTGGTGAGTGGTCTTGGTGGATGTTGTGCCGAGATGACGGGATATCGTCTGTTCAATATTGAAACGGGCCGACTGATTATGTCCTTCAATGATTTTGCGTGGAAAGAAAAAGTCGTTCAGCCCTTTTCTTTGGAGGTTCCTAACTCCACTCTAGCGACTCGTTACATCGGGGCGATCACTCAAGACTCCACACGGGATCGTGATTTCGTCGAAGCGGCTCCCGGAAAGAAAGCGGCGTTGTTGGTTAAGTATGCAAACGAAATGCTGAAACAAAAACTGCAAGTGGATATGGAAACCGCGCAGGGCTATGGTATCAGTGTGATGGAATTTTCAATGGAAAAAGACCCTTCCGTTCCGGGGAGTGATAAAATTGAACTTCAAGGAAGTGACAGAGCCGTGCTTTGGAATGTCGATGGAGCTTCTTCGCCCAGCGCGATTTCCGGAGTTATTCTCAAAATTGTTCTGGATGCAGGTTTAGGCCAAAAAACTATCAAAATTCCTGTCAGAAACGATGAGTTGGATTTGGATTCAGCCGTCATTCCATCGGGAATTGAGATCCATCCTATCGTCAAATCCGGCGGCTTTTAATGCAGCGTGAGATGTGAGGGTCTGGGTGCCCCTTTTATTGAATAAAAAAAGGGCCTAAGATATGAAATTATCATGTCTTTTGTACATCTTCACGTCCACTCCGAATATTCCCTTTTAGAAGCTGCGGCTCGCGTAAAAGCTATTGCAAAAAAAGCGGCGGCCATGAACATGCCTGCGGTGGCATTGACCGACAATGGAAACATGTTCGGTGCCGTGGAGTTTTATTTTGCCTGCAAAGATAACAACGTAAAACCCATCTTGGGATTGGATGCTTACCTTGCAGCTGGATCGCGTTTAGAGAAAAAACAAGATCGCGATCAAGTCAGTCAAGGGCCACGTCGTTTGGTGTTCTTGGCTCAAAATATTCAAGGTTATCGAAACCTCAGCAAGCTTTCGACCATCGGTTATCAAGAAGGCTTCTACTGGAAGCCTCGTATCGATTACGAAGTTATCAAAGAATACAATTCGGATTTGATTTGTTTAACGGGTGGTTTGCGCGGTGAAGTGGCTGAGGCTTTCTTGCGTGAAGGTCCCGATGTGGCACTTGCAAAGATTCGTCAATTGAAAGAAATCTTCGGCGACCGGCTTTATTTGGAGATGTGTCGCACGGGAGTTTCTGAGTGGAATCAGATCAATCCTTTCTTGATGGAGGCCTCTAAGATCACAGGCGTCCAACTTGTTGCAAGTAATGACGTCCACTACATGACTCAAGACGATCAAATCGCCCAAGAGGTTTTGATTTGTATCGGAACGAATAAAACTTTGAGTGATGAATCCCGTTTCCGTTTAGGAACGGATGAATTTTATTTTAAAAAATCAGAACAAATGCAGGAGCTTTTTGCAGACGTTCCTGAAGCTGTCAGCAACACATTGCAAATCGCAGAGCGCTGTGATGTGAAATTCAAACTGAAAGATGAAAACGGAAAACCGATTTACCATCTTCCGACATTCCCGACTCCCGAAGGGGTTTCGTTAAAGGACGATATCGCTCGTCGTGCGAAAGAAGGATTGTTGGCGCGTTTTGAAGAGGCAGAGCTTCGTGGTGAAACTGTGCCTGAAGAAAAAAAGCCCGAGTACTACGCTCGTTTGGATTACGAGCTTGGTATTATTGATCGCATGGGCTTTAACGGTTACTTCCTCATCGTTCAAGACTTCATCGGTTGGGCGAAGGATCATGATATTCCGGTAGGACCGGGTCGTGGATCCGGTGCGGGCTCCTTGGTCGCTTACTGTTTAAGAATTACGGATCTGGATCCGCTTCCAAATTTCCTTCTCTTTGAGCGTTTCTTAAATCCTGAACGTATCTCGATGCCCGACTTCGATATCGACTTCTGTCAGGATCGTCGTCAAGAAGTGATCCGTTACGTGACGGAAAAATACGGGCAAGAGTCGGTGTCTCAGATCATCACCTACGGTAAGTTGCAAACGCGTGCGGCGCTAAAAGACGTGGGTCGCGTTTTGGGAATGCTGTTCTCGGAAGTCGATCAAGTAACAAAGCTGATCCCAGATAAATTGGGTATCAGCCTTAAAGAATCTTTAGAGATGGAACCTCGTCTTACAGAAATGATGGAGATGAATCCGACTGTCGCAACTATGATCGACCTCGCTCAACGCGTGGAAGGTATGGTGCGAAATGCGGGGATCCACGCCGCCGGTGTTATCATCGGTGATGGCCAGCTGGTAAAGCATGCTCCCTTGTACAAAGGGGCTGATGGCGAACAAGTCGTTCAGTACGACATGAAGCACGCCGAAAAAATCGGTCTGATCAAGTTCGACTTCTTGGGCTTAAAGACGCTCACTCACATCAACATGGCGTTAAAGCTCATCAAGAAGAATCGCGGTAAAGAGATCACTTCTAAAATGATTCCGATGAACGATGCGGCGACCTTTGAAATGATGTCTCGCGGAGATACGGCCGGGGTGTTCCAGTTCGAGGGTGAGGGTATCACCGATGCCACTCGTAAAATCCGTCCGTCTTCATTTGCAGACATCACGGCGATCACATCTTTGTATCGTCCCGGTCCGATGGCGAACATTCCTGACTTTACCGATCGTAAACACGGCAAGGCGCCGGTTGAATACTTGCTTGAAGACACCCGCGAAGTGCTTTCAGAGACCTACGGGATCATGGTTTACCAAGAACAAGTTATGGGTATTGCCTCTAAGATCGCCGGCTACTCGTTAGGCGAAGCCGACATGCTTCGTCGTGCGATGGGTAAGAAGATCAAAGAGGAAATGGATCAGCACCGCGAACGCTTTATGAAAGGGGCGGTCGAAAGAGGTCATAATAAAGAAAAATCTTCTGAGCTCTTTGATCTGATGTATAAGTTCGCCGACTACGGTTTCAATAAATCGCATGCGGCCGCTTATTCTGTCGTCACTCTACAAACAGCCTGGTTGAAATGTCATTACCCGGTCGAATTCTTCGCGGCTCTTCTCAGTACCGAGTTGTCGGACACAGAAAAGATCGTGAAGTACTCGAAAGATGCGGCAAAACGCGGCATCACCGTGAAGCCTCCGCATGTGAATTTCTCTGAGTATCTTTTCGGCGCCCATGGTGACGAGATTTACTTCGGTCTGGGCGCGATTAAAGGCGTCGGGCAAGGGGCGGTGGAAGCGATCATTGAAGCTCGCAACAGTTTGCCAGATAAAAAGTTTAATTCTTTGGATGAATTCTTTAACTCTATCGATCTTCGTCGTGTGAATAAGAAAGTGATTGAATGCTTGATTAAGGCCGGCGCTTTTGAAGGCTTCGGCGTTCACCGGGCGCAGATGATGGCTGGTTATCAAAAGTATTTGGATCGTGCTCAGGGGCTCCAAAAAGACAAAGAGCTAGGGCAGGCTTCGCTATTTGATCTTGGTCCTTCCGCCGAAACGAAAGTGACGTTGGAAGAGACGAAGCCTTGGAGTCGCACAGCCTCCTTGGCCTACGAAAAAGAAGTCTTGGGTTTTTATCTTAGCGATCACCCGTTAAAGGGTTTTGACACGCTTTCAGAGATTTGGACAACGTGTAAAGTGGCTGAGCTTCCCGCGCAAATGCCGGCTCCGGGTTCGCCTGAAGCCGAAGCCTTGAAAGCAGCTAAGAAAGACTGGAAAAACCGCGACGCTGGTAAAAAGAAGATTGTCGTAGCTGGACTTATCACAGAGTTGCGCGAGCTTATTACGAAAAAGGGAACACGCATGGCTTTCGGTAAGATCGAAGATCTGACGGGGGCTTGTGAGCTGGTGATCTTCCCAGACTCTTACGCGCGCTTTGAAGCCCAGCTTCGCGATGAAAGGCCGGTCTTGATTGGCGGTGCGCTTGAGGTTGAAGAGGGTGTTGCTAAGATTATGGTAGACAGTGTGTCGCCGATGGAAGACATCCTGAAAAAGACCAAGCGCATGGTGCTTCGTTTGGATAAAATTGATCCCAACGACTATCCTCGTTTACACTCTTTAATGAAGGACTATCCAGGGACGACTTCGGTTAGCTTTGAGATTGAAATCCCGGAAGTCAGTCGCCGCGTTTTGATGGATGCGGGAGAAGCAACGGGTGTAGCCGTGAATAATGAATTCTTTGAAGGTGTGCACTCGGTTTTCGGTCGCACTGATTTTATCGAGTTAAGGAGTTAATAATGCGTTTGGCTTTTGTGATGGCAGCAGCGTTGATGTTCTTTGTAAATAGTCCCGTAAAAGCTCAACAATCTGAATTGGTCGATCGCACGTTCTCGGGTGTTTCTAAAGAGACCACTCCGCAAGGAGCCCGTCGGGATATTCAAGATCAAGCTTCGCAGAAAGTGTCTGAAGACATCATTAAAGAACTGGTGGGCGAAGAAAGATTCTCTAAAAACAAATCTTTGATTCAATCTAAGATTATCAAAAACTCGGCTCGTTATATTCCTTTTGCCAAAGCGTCGACGCTGACTCAAGAAGGTACCGAGTACAAGATGTCTGTGTCCCTCAAAGTATCTTTACGCGATCTTAAGCAAATGCTTCAGGACAATACTTTGTTGAATGAAAACGACGCCATTCCCGTCGTTCTTCCTGTCATCAGCTGGATTGATCGCGTCCAAGGAAAGAGTTACCGCTGGTGGTTGCCCACGGATAAAACTCAACAGGCTTTTTTGATCAAGGAAGCTCGTGTGCTGGAAGAGGCGATGCGCGGATCCTTCCAAAAGAATAACTTCTTTGCGGTGAAACCTGTGGAAGCAGGTTTGGGTGCCAGTGTACCTGCGGATTTTCAAAATGAACGCGTTGTCGGTGAAGACGCTCAGTTTTTTTCTCAATACTTCAATGCGCCTTTGTTGATTGACGGACAGGTGGTCCTGAATAAGGGTGAATCTGGCAAAAACTATCGCATCGAAATTCGTATGACCGCAGTTCAGGTCAGCAATGGTCGAGCTATTGCCGATGTGTCACGTCGTTACGATACGGAAAACGGCAGCTTTGAAAACGCCGTAGATAAGAAAATGCGCGAAGTGATCGAAACCACGGCAAATGATTTGGCTTCGCAAGTATTGGAAGCTTGGCAACGTGGTTCTTTAGGAACTTCGGTGATTCGTTTAACCATTCAAGGTCGTAACACGCTTCCAATGATGGAAGGCCTTAAAGAAAAAATCCGTTCTCAAATCACGCAGGTAAAAAGCATCCGTGAACGTTTAGTCAGTTCCGAGGCCGTAAGTTTTGAGGTCGACACGGCAGTGTCTACAGCAGAGCTTTTAGGGAAATTGGAAGCACTGGATGTCGAAGGCAAGAAGCTTTCGAAGGTTTCTGAAAAACAAGACGAAATCGTCTTGAAATGGGCACAGTAGGAGGTGCGGTCGTGAAAAATCTTGTTCTGTTACTATCGTTGTTGGCATTCACGGCTTGTACTACGATGGATGGAGCCGGTCCCTCTATTCGTCGCGACGTTAAAGACGTCAACTATGAAGCTCGTAAGGATGATTCAGCTCCTCGTAAGCGCTTGATGGTTCTTCCATTTTTAGATGTGGGTGACAAACGACCTTCTGAGCTTCGTGAAAGAGCTCGCAATGCGTTCATCATGGATTTAAATCGCTCGGGCGAAGTGATTGCCTTAGATAGCAAAGAGCTTAACGTCGATCTTTCAAAGATGATGGAAGGCGGTCAGTACAAACTTCCTGAGGTCGCGAAAGCTGCGCAATCCTTAGGCGTCACGGCCGTGCTTGAAGGGAAGATCATCGATATCCGCATCAAACGAAAAGCTGATAACGTGGGCGTTGTTCGTCACATGTCGACGGCCTTTGAAGTCGTTGCACAAGTGCGTGTCGTGACGGGAAGAGCGGCTCGCGAAGTTTTTAACACGGTAAAAACTGTGACCGTAGAAGAGCAGGGAACACGCGTTGGAGAACGTGTTGAGACAGATAAGTTTATCTCGAACAATCCCGACATGATTCAAACGATTGTGAAAGATGCATTTCTTGATTTCACTCCGCAAGTTTTAGCTTCCTTGGATAAAGTTTCCTGGGAGGGAAGAATTGCGGCCATCAACGGCGATAGAATTTATTTAAATGTTGGCCGCGTCTCTGGTTTGCAGGTCGGGGATTTGCTGAAGGTGACGGAAGATGGTGACGATATTTATGATCCTGAAAGCGGGGGACATATTGGTCGTGTGCCGGGTCGTCTTAAGGGCACTCTTGAAGTAATTAGTTATTTCGGTAACGACGGGGCAATTGCTATTATTCATTCAGGTTCTGGCTTTAAAGAAAACGACCGCGTGGAGTTGTACTAGTAGGACTTCTACGTGTGCATAGTTGTCATCACGGAAAATTACAGAACGACCCTTAACAGAATTTGCACATAAAGACCTTGGGGTTCGTTCTTTAAAAGAATATAATGGCTAAAGTGAATGCTTTAGCCTTTTTTATTTTCATTTCTTTGTTTACCTTTTCACATCTTTCTTCGGCCAAGTCCTTTGAAGTTTCAGTCCTGTATTGGAGTATGAAAATCGAAGGTCAAGTCGCCATGAGAAAAGGTTTTGAAGAAGAGATTTCATTATTCAATAAAAAGGGCGGCGATAAAGTCGTTCTGACTCCTTATGTGGCCGGTGAAGGTCGCAAGGGAATTACCAATCAAGTTCATCAAGTCGGCGAAGTTTTAAAGGCAAAGCCTGCGGCGATCGTCATTCAACCCACAGATAACTCCGCTTTAGCTCGGGCTTTAGAAGAAGCCAATCAGCTTAAAATTCCCGTCTTCGCTTATGATCAATACATAGTGAATGGAGATATGACATTCTTCACTACAAGCGATAACTATGGGGGAGGTCGTGACAATGGGGATTATATTCACGGGCTTTTCGATAAGAACAAAGAACTTCGTCTGGTGATTTTTGAATATCCGAAAGTGTCTTCGACGATTGATCGTGTGGATGGTTTTTTAGATGCACTTCGCGATCAAGGTCGAAAGTTCAAAGTTTTAAAGCGCTACGAAGCGGTGGATCCCGCATCGGGAGAGGAAGCCGCTAGGCAGTTCTTAAAAGACTTTCCGCAAAAGGGAAGTGTGGATGTTATTTTTACGGTCAACGACGGCGGTGGTCTTTCCATCGTTAAGACTCTTCACGAAAAGAAACGCACGGATGTTATCCATGCCACCTTTGATGGCGATCCCTTATCGGTAGAAAATATTAAGCAAGGAAAAATCACGGTGATTGATTCTGCACAGTTCTGTGCAGAGCTGGGACGAGAAACCGCGCGGGCCTTGATTGCCTATCTGACTAAGGGCGAAGTTTTAGAAAAAAAACTGATTCCGACTTATCCGGTGACGGCAAAGACCTTAGCAAACTATCCCGGCTGGATGGGGAGAGTCCCGGCCTTCTTGCAAAAGAATGAAGTGAAAAAAACTTCTCCTTCTCCGAGAGTGTCCCCAAATCAACGCAATCTTCTTACAATTAAAATTGGTGTAGCACCCTTGTGTCCGTATCTTTGTGAGCAGGGCCCGGGAGTGTGGGGCGGATATATTTATAACATCCTTAAAGAAGTCGCCAGTGAACGCGGCTTTAACTTGGATTTAGAAAGTATTCCTAATACACGGCTTTTATCCGCGCTGCAAACTCGTCGCGTGAATTACATTATCGTTCCGGCGGATCTAGTTCGCTATGAAGATCAGATACGGATCGTAGGTCCGAAGTTGGGCGTGAACTACACCGGAGCCATCCTAACTCCAGGATCCAAGGAATCTCTGATAGATGAGGATTTGTTGCGCACTAAGAAAGTGGTCTTTGCCGATATGGGAACTCATTCGGGAGGGCCGCATTTAGAAATACCTGCGGCGCGCAGCCTTAAGGTGACCGGAGCTGATGTTGCCGATCGCATGATAAAAATGATTGGTGATCGGCGGGTGGATGTCGCTCTGGGTGATTACAATGTGCTTCGTTATTCGTTAGTGAAAAAACCGCGCGCTGAACTTCAGTTATTGCCGACTTCATTGACGGGTTTTAACTCGCTGGTTTTAGTCGGGACCCCCCGAGAGTCGCACTTTGGATATTTACCTGAGAATCTTGATACTTGGTTCACGCGGGCGCGTGCGGATGGTTCGCTCGAAAAAATCCTTAACAAATACAATCTCAAGGATTGGAAAGTATTTGATCGTTAAGAAAGTCCCTTGATTAAAAATTTCACCATACTTTTAAATGTCTCGGCCTCACCACGCATACGCGCCACTTGCAGCCCTCCTTGAATAGCGGCTAAAAAAGAGTCGGCGACAACGGCGGGATTTAAATCCTCGCGAAAAATCTTGTTGTTCATTCCATCTTTGATGGTGGCAATCAGCCATTTGCGTTGTTGAAAGTGGAACTCGCGCAGGCGATCTTGAATTTTTTCGGACATAGTATTGAAGTCAGAACACAAAGCTCCTAAAGGACAGATCTTATTTTTGTCTTTACCGATCTTGTAAAACATCTGAAGCATTTGCTCCATTTTTTTGTCCGCTGGCAAGTCGTGGATCTTTTTGGCCCAAGAAACATAGGCATTTTGATAGTCTTCAAGAATCGCTAGACCCATTTCTTCTTTTGAGGCGAAATAATAATGAAGGCTCGCCTTTTTTATACCCAAGGCGTCGGCCACGGTTTGAAAGCTAAAGCCATTAAATCCAAGGGTTTGCAGATAGTGACGTCCTAAATCCAATGCTTTGGTTTTTGTATCCATGCTTTCCGTCCTTGCTTTATAAAGGCTGATAGAGGTATTATCTACCTATTGGTAGGTAGATTCAAGTTTTAAAAGAAACACGAGGAAACATCTATGAAAAACAAAACCATGCGCCCGGTAGCCATTCTTGCAGGTTCACGAACTCCGTTTGTGAAGTCCTTCACTAACTATTCCCGCACTTCAAACCGTCAATTGATGACGGCCACTCTTCAGGACCTTGTGAATAAGACCAATATTCGCGGTGAACTTTTGGGTGATGTGGCGTTGGGTGCTGTTATGAAGAATGCCTCGGACTGGAATCTTTCCCGCGAGTCTTTATTAAGTGCGGGTCTAGATCCTCATACTCCGGGCTACGACGTGCAACGTGCTTGCGGTACCGGTTTAGAAACGGCGGCCCACATTGCTTTAAAAATCGCGGCCGGTCAGATTGAAAGCGGTATCGCCGGCGGTACCGACACGAATAGTGATATTGCCGGGGTTCTGCCTCACGAGCTTTCTTGGATCTTAACGGAAGCGCAAAAAGCTCCCAATGCAATGGCGCGTATCGCGAAGTTATCTGAAATCAAATTGGAATATTTAAAGCCCCGCTTTCCGAATGTGCAAGAGCCTCGTACAGGTCTTTCCATGGGTCAGCACACCGAGCTTATGGTGAAAGAGTGGAAGATCACTCGTGAAGAGCAAGACAGACTTGCTTTGCAAAGTCATTTGAATGCGGCGAAAGCCTATGATGCGGGATTCTTCAATGATCTGGTTTTTGAATTTAAAGGTATCAAAAAAGACGTTTTCGTCCGTGGTGATACTAGCATGGAAAAACTAGCGAAGTTAAAACCCGCTTTTGATTTTACCGGTACCGGCACTTTGACTGCGGGAAACAGTACGCCTCTTACAGACGGCGCTTCCGCAGTTCTTTTAAGCAGCGAAGAATGGGCGAAAGCTCATGGTCTTCCAGTGCAGGCTTATCTAGTAGATGCAGATTATGCCGCTGTTGATTACGTGAATGGCGAAGGGCTTTTAATGGCACCTACGCGCGCGGTGGCGCAAATGCTTCGTCGTAATAACTTGAAACTTCAAGATTTCGATTTCTATGAAATTCACGAAGCTTTCGCAGGTCAGGTTCTTTGCACATTGAAAGCGTGGGAATCCGACGAATATTGCCGTAAGCATTTAGGAGAGTCTCAAGCTCTTGGTTCTATTGATCGTTCAAAATTGAATGTGAATGGCGGAAGCTTGGCTTTAGGACATCCCTTTGCGGCAACAGGCGGAAGAATTCTTGCCAGCCTTGCAAAAATGCTTGCGCAGAAAGGTTCAGGCCGCGGTCTGATCTCTATTTGTACAGCCGGCGGTATGGGTGTTGTGGCCATTGTTGAAAGATAATTATGGAAATTTCATTGGCGAAGAAGTTACAAGTTGCGGGTCTTCGTGCGGGTTCTTGGATTTTTCCTAAACTTGCGGCTCAAGGAGCGTTGGATCTTTTTCTAACGCCTCAGCGAGTGCCACGTCCTGCCTCCGAGCAGGAACTTTATGCTTCTTCGAAAAAATATGTTTTAGGTGGTGGTATCGCCGCTTATGAATGGGGGCCTGAAAAAGGCCCTCTTGTTGTTTTAGTGCACGGATGGAGTGGTCGCGGGACGCAAATGGCGGCCTTTGCTCCAGCGCTTACAGCGGCAGGATATCGTGTTGTCGCTTTGGACGGCCCCGCGCACGGAGCTTCGGAAGGTACGCAGACAAACGTCGGCGATTATTCTCAGTTCCTAGTGAATGTGCAAAAAGAACTTGGAGACTTCGAAGCGGTGATAGCGCATTCTTTCGGTGCTGGATGTTCGGTTCTAGCAGTAGCTAAAGGCCTTCGCGCTAAAAAACTAGTCCTCGTTGCTGGACCCGCTCACTATGAAAAAGTCGTGAATAATTATTTTAAGTTCGTGCAAATCAGTCCCGTCGCGGAAAAATATTTTATTCAAATGCTTGCCCAAAAAGTGGGACTGACACCCAAAGAAATGAATGTCGGTGTCATCGGAAGCAAACTTCATGTGAAAGCCTTGATCGTACATGATCGCGACGACAAGGAAGTTCGCTATGTCGCTGCGGAAGAGATTCAGAGCGTCTGGCCACAGACAGAAATTCTTGCCACAGAAGGTTTAGGTCATCGCCGCATCCTCAAAGATGCGAAAGTGATCGAACAAGTTGTGCAGTTCATCCAGAAATAAAAAAGCCGCCTTCATCAGGCGGCTTCCTCTTTACACCGTCGCGTGAACGCGGTGAGTGTCGTCCATGTCATCAAGGTAGTTTAAGAACTCCTCAACATCTTTTCTTTGAGCATCATTAAGTTCAGTGATGTTCTTAGCTTTATATGAAAGTTCTGCTGTCGTCACTTTCCATCCGCGTTTTACCAAAGCATCGCGAACTGCATCTAAGTCATCTGCATTTGTGAAGAACTCATAAGAGCCATCATCGTTTTTGCTGACTTCGTTAGCGCCGGCTTCGATGGCTTCTTCATCCGGATCAAAAGTTCCTGCTTTTTCTCCTTCGATAAGTCCTACGCGATCAAACATCCATGCCACAGAACCGACCTCGCCCATATTGCCTTCGTGAGATTTGAAAGCATGGCGCATGTCAGGAGCTGTTCTGTGTTTGTTATCCGTTTGGCATTCTACGATAACGCCCACGCCGTGAGGTCCGTAACCTTCGTACGTGATCTCTTCAATGATTTTTCCATCATCCAAAAGACCCGCACCTTTTTTAATCGCGCGCTCAATCGTATCATTCGGACAAGAAACTTTTTTAGCGGCATCAATGGCAAGACGAAGACGGGAGTTGGCTGCGGGGTCAGGGCCGCCTGCTTTTGCTGCAACGGCGATCTCTCTAGCTAATTTTGTGAAGATTTGTCCCTTTTGTTGGGCTTTCTCTACTTTACCCGCATTTTTCCACGATTTTCCCATATTACTCCATCTGGCGTTTTTTTACTTTTTCCAGGGCTCTATTGCAGCAAATCACTAATTATTTGGCAACTTTGGGAGCAGGATGTAAAAGGCCCTATGTTCAGTTTTTCCACCCCGGATATCTGGGAAAAGATCGCAAATATCCAAAATTCCTGTGAAGAGGCCTTAAAGCTTACTTCCCCAGGCCTTGTCCCCGAAGACCCGGCGCGGGATGTCCCCACTTTACACCCCAAGCTTCATCCTCCTAAGAAGGGCTTTTCGACGGTGGAAGGGCAGGCGCGGATGCTTCACGATTTGGCGAGCATTGAGCTGCAAGCCATGGAGCTAGGGCTTCGCACTTTGGTAGAGTTTCCCGACGCCCCTCAGGGGTTTCGCGAAGAACTGTTGGCTGTCACGGTCTCTGAAGCTGAGCACTTAAGAATGTGCCTAGAAGGTATCGAGTCTTTGGGACATAAATGGGGTGACTGGCCTGTGCACTTAGCGTTGTGGCGTGCCGTGAGTGTCGAAGACAGTCTGTTGGATCGTATTCTGATTGTGCATCGTTATCTGGAAGGCAGTGGTTTGGACGCCGGCGACACATTGATTCGTCGTCTTGAAGGAACGGCGGGTAAACAGACGATTCAAAAAATCGTAAAACAAATCAACTTTGAAGAAATCGGTCACGTGGATTTTGGTTCACGATGGTATCGTGAAATCTGCAAAGAAAATAAAATTGATCCCAATACCGATTTTCCTGAGCGCATGGATTCTTTAAGAATTCGTTTGCCCAAGCGTATTGAACCTTTGAATCACGACTTAAGAAAAAAAGCGGGCTTTACCGAAGAAGAAATCGCCTACTATGAAACGCTTCGTCTGGATTTCTTAAAACCTTCTAAGTAATCAGTCCCAAGGCCGGATGTAAGAAATGGAAATCGAAGCATAGCTTTTGAATTCGCTTTTTTCTTCGAACTCTGGCGACACCGTCACAAATCTCCAAGAATAGCTCCAGTGCGAAATCTGAAATGCGTAACCCACTTCCGTTTCTGCGTTGAAAGGATATTTGGTGACGTGATGGCTATCGTGGATCGTATTTCCGTCTAAGAAAATATTGTGGGCAACGGCATTTCCACGAATACCGGCAAATCCATAAAGACGCCAGGGAATGCTTTTATCTGCGACTTTTAAATTCAGCAAGGGCTCTCCGTCGACGGAAGAAAGACTGGATGCCCCGAAATCATCAGGGAGTCGCACTCCCGCACGAACCAAGGCTCCGATATGAGCTCCGATAAGGACGTTCCCTAAAGAAAGACCTGCGGAAGGAATGAAGTCAAAAGTTCTTCCCGCATCGGTCTCAAGTTCATAAAAGCGAATCTTTTGATTATAGTTCAATTGCAATGTGGGTTCGGTTGAAAGCTGATTGTCCCAGCCATTGGCTGTCGGGACATCGATAATTTCATGAAATCCATTTTGCGCCTGTTCGCCCAAGGCGCCGGGTCCCACAAGTCCTATATCAAGTTCTAGATTGTGACTGTGGGATCGCGTTTTTAGATTTGCTGATAAAGCGACATAAAGCCAGGCCGCGTAAGGCCGATCATTGATGATTAATTCAGAAGCATCTGTGTTGTCCGGGGTAAAGATTTGTTGAGCAATAGAGATTCCAAAATTGGTCGTGGATTTTTCACGTTCATATTTGAAGCGATCCGACCAGCCAATCAATGGTGGAGCCCAAGCAGGTTCTCGATCTTCGGCATATTGATATGTAAAGCGCACACCACTGGTGTAATCACTGTCGGCATTGGGGCCGCCTAAACGGCGCGTATCGTTTTCGATATAGACCGAAAAGGATTCACCATAAGGTTTTGCCGCTTCGGGAAGATTTGTTGATTGAACCTCGGCGTGGCCTTCCAGGCTTAAAAAAAGAAAGCACCAAAGAAAGGCCGCAGAAATTCTAATCAAGGCTTTCATCCTCTTCTAGAAAGCGCCATTTGCCTTCCGGAAGTTTTCCGAGGACCAAGCTTCCAATGCGCACACGTTTAAGACCCGTGACTCTTAAACCCACAAGTTCACACATGCGACGGATTTGGCGTTTTTTTCCTTCACGCAAAATAAAACGCAATTGATCTTCATTGATCCATTCCACCTTCGCGGGCTTCAAAGCTTTGCCATCCAAAGACAGGCCATGGTTCAAAAGTTTTAATTTATCTGCCGGAAGTTTTCCTTCAACGCGAACAATGTATTCTTTTTCAAGTTTCGTTTCTTCCGCGATGATTTTTTTGGCGATACGTCCGTCTTGCGTAAAAAGAAGCAGACCTTGTGAATCAATATCCAGTCGACCCGCAACTGCCAACCCTTCAAAATGTTCTTTGCGCAGACGTTGTTTGGAATCACCAAATTGATTTTCGGGCGTGATTAATTTAATCGCGGGTTGATAGGGTGGTTCAGGTTGCGCACTCACCCAGCCGATGGGTTTATTCAGGATGATTGTCGCTAAGCGCTTTTGTTGTTTCAAAGCTTGCGCTTCCAAAGTGATTTTAACTTTGGGATCGACCTTGGTTCCTAATTGGTCGACCTTGACGCCATCAACTAGCACCAGGCCCTTGGCGATGTATTCATCGGCCTCACGTCGAGAACAGATGCCTCGTTCCGCCATCAATTTTGATAATCTTACTTTTTCTTCACTCATTGGCGGATCTCCGTCCACAAATTGTCCATTTCATACAAACGCAAATAAGAAACATCTTTTCCGCGTCCGTGCTCTTTTAGTTTTTCAAGAAAATACAGAGCGATATTTTCTGTCGTTGGATTCTTTTCTTTAAATTCGGGAATCACGAAATTCAAATGCTCGTGATCTAAGACGTCTGTCAAAGACTTTAGCAAGGTTTGCAATTCCTGCTTTTGTTCTGTGATGTCTGTCTTTTGGATATGAAAGCCCACTTCCAAAGTGTAGTTATGGCCGTGACCATATTCAGTAAAGCAGCGCCCGAAAGTCTTTGTGTTTTCTTCTTTCGACCACAAAGGCTGATGATAAAAATGAGCACTGCTAAAAGGGCTTTTTAAAACAAGGATCATGCGAGGTTGATGCCTCCATCAACGGTCATCACAGCCCCCGTCGTCCAACTGGATTGTTCAGAACCTAAGAAGTAAGCCGTCTTCGCGATATCTTCAGATGTTCCGATGCGCCCCAGAGGCTGAAGAGACTTCATTTTATCTAAAGTTTCTTTTTTGGCGTCGGCTTCTAAAGAATGAAAGCTATGAATAGGGGTGTCGACGATACCGGGGCACACGGCGTTCACACGAATATTATGAGCTCCGCCCTCAAGAGCAAGACTCTGTGTCCAGTTGATAAGAGCGGCCTTGCTTGCGGAATAGGCGCCGGTATTTGCCGTAGGGCGAAGACCTAAGGTTGAAGAGATGTTCACGATGCTGCCGCCACCCAGTTCTTTAAAATAAGGGAAAAACGCCCGTGCCACACGAACGGGGACGAAGAAATTCATCTCCATCTGGCGCTTCCAAATATCATCCGCACCTTCGGTGAAATTATGAGTTTCAAAGATGCCTGCGTTGTTGACTAAAACTTCCACGCGGTGAATTTTTGCGCCCAAGACTTCGTTCAAACGTTTTTGTAAAGCGGCTTCATCCGTCATATCGCAAGAAACAATGGAAGCTCCGCTGCGACACTTTAACGCCACTTCTTGCAGGCGTTCTTTGTTTCGACCCATCAGATAAATAAAATAGCCGTTGCGAGAGTATTCAATGGCGGTGGCGGCGCCGATGCCGCTGCTGGCTCCAGTGATGAGTGCTGCCTTCTTCATGGGCTGGGGTCTCCTAAACTGGACTCATACTAGCAAAGTCGGGGACCGAAGAGAAGTCATGTCGATGCGCGAAGCGTTTAGTGTCGGAATCAAATATTTCTTTGTAGGACTCATCCTATTCACAGCCTTTTGGGCGCAAATTCCTTAAGTCTAAAATAAAAAAAAGACCAGGTTGGGAGACCTGGTCTTAAACGGATGAAATTTGAAATAGGAACAATTACGCGACTTTTTTGGCAGCCGTGTAATGGTAATACTTCTTATCAAAGTCAGAAGCTTTTAAGCCTTCCTTAGTGATAAGACCGGCCTTAAACCATTCAAAGTGCTCAGCGCAAAATCCCGCCTTGTCAGACTTCTTTTTGCAGCCTTCGCCGCAGCAGCGAGCCGACTCAAGGGAAACTACGTTATTCGGGATTTGTTTTTCAAATTTTTTGTCAGCCATTTTGTGACCTCCAGTTGAAATCTTAAGCTGGTTGAATGTCTTAAGACATAAGACTTATCGGAGGCCACTAAACGGACTTTAGTACTTTCCTAGAAACCCTCTGAAGGTCTAGGCGGATCTCAAAATGAGATGCTTTTAAAGCATTAGATGAGTTTTAAGAAGCGACCTAGGTCCACAGGTTTTGAAAACAAATATCCTTGGCCAAAACGGGCGCCCAAAGTCTCTAAAACCAGAGCTTCTTCGTTATTTTCAATACCCTCAGCAATGATTTCAATATCCATGGCGTGGGCTAAGTGGATAATAGAACTGACGACCGCTTTTGATTTGGGATCGTTCAAGATCTTCATCACAAAACAACGGTCGATCTTCAAGAAGCTAATAGGCATTTGAGTCAAATATTGAAGGCTTGAAAAACCTGTCCCGAAATCATCAATGGAAATCGCGTAACCTTGATCATGACACTGTTTTAAAGCATCTAAGGCAATGGCTCCGTCCATCATGATTCTTTCGGTCATTTCCAATTTGATGTTTTTAGGTTGAAGATCATGTTTTTCACGCAAGTCTTCAAGGTTGTTCACGAAATCGGAATGAGTGAACTGGCGACCTGAAATATTAATGCTCATCATGAAGTCGTCGGCCATTTTTTCTTTTTTATTCAGACGAAGCTGATCTTGAACGGTGCGCAAGTCCTTCAAAGCCTGGTTGATAATCCAGTGACCGATCGGGATGACCATCGACGAGTTTTCAATGACGTCGATAAAAAGATTCGGAGACACCAGTCCATGCTGAGGGCTGTTCCAACGAAGCAAAGCCTCACAGCCATTGATTTGCTTTGTTTTTAAATTCACGATGGGCTGATAAAAAAGTTCAAACTCTTTATTTTGGAAAGCTTGGAAGATTTGATTTTCAAGTTTGATTTGATCTAAGGCCGTTTGAGTTCCATCATCGCCCGCACCCGAGTTATCAAACTCCACATCGGAAATTTTTGTCCCAGCCGGTGTATTGATGTTTTTACGACGAAGGCGTTTTAATAAAACACGCATCAGAAGTTGAACGACTTTATCTGCGGTGGACACGCGTTCTAAGACTTGCTGCTTAGTTACGATAGCTAAGCGAACATCTTCTAAAGCTCGTACAGAGGCCGAGCGGTTTTGATTATCAATCAGTGCCATCTCGCCAAAGATTTCACCTTCACCTAAGATAGTTAAAGGGATGTCTTCTTTATCTTTGCTAAGGTAGATCAGCACTCGGCCTTTTTCGATGATGTAGGCGCAGTCTCCTGCATCACCTTCGCTAAATATGATCTGATCCTTATGTATGTCGACGGACTGAGTTGCTGAATTCATAGACTTTATTCTAGAGGCTTCAGTGAAGATCAGACAAGTCCAGCTGATTCATTTGATTGAGCTTCCATCCCTTAAATTCTGGTTTTACCAGAACTGAAAAATGAATGGCGCCCAGAGGAATCATCAAGTGATTCTTCATCAGGTAATCCGCCCCCGCAAGACACCATTTTTTCCGTTCTGCCGGTTTCTGTGCTTGGGAAAGCGAGGACAAAATCTTTTCGTATTCGGCCGAGTTGATCCGGAGATAATTTTCCGGGCTCCAAGGAGCGAAAGTCTCTAGGGCCGACAAGCAGGTGGGACGGTCTGGAGAGACGCCTTTCCTAAAAATGGCTGGTGGATTATGTTGCAACACTTGCAAGAACACCTTGTTCTCTTTGACTTCAAGATGGGTTTTCAACTGCGCATTTTTGCTCCATTGGTTCTGGAGCCATTCGGTCGCACGTTTATGGTCTTCACCACCCAAAGCCGAAAACATCAGTGTGTAGGTCTTAGAACTCTTCATCTTTGGAACTTTGGAAAGATCATAATCAAAACAAGGAGCTTTTTCTGGAAACCAAGAGTCGGGAAGTCCAATGCAACCCGGCTTTCCCTCGGAAGAAAAAATCTTTTGTAACTCCGTATAGTTCAAAGAGTAGGTGAAAGCCTTACGTGTGTTTTCATCACCTGAAAGTTCCGGACCAAAACCCAAGTAATCCAGGCGAGTGACCGGGTACCAGTAAAAGTCTTTGCGTTTTTTATAAGTGGGGATGAAGAGGGTCGGAAGGCGACGTAAAAACTGCAACTCGTTCTTTTCATAAAGCTGCAAAGCCACCGTATCTTCTTCGACAAAAAGAAATTCCACGACCGGACGCTGGGGATGTCCTAACTTATAAAGTCGGTTGGGTTCAAGAACGAGCTTTTGCCCCTTTTTCCATTCTTTGAGTTTGTAAGGGCCAGAGTATGCCGTCAGATTTTCTTTGGTTGGTGCCAGTAAGAAATTCGAAAGATTGTAGTCAAAATCAGAGTCTGGATTTGTAAATTCAAACTTCAAAGTCAGTTTGTCCGGGGCACTTACGCCCAACTTTTTCGCGTCGATTTCACCTTTGTAAAAAGCCTCGGCATTTTTGATTTTAAAAAGTAAATCCGCACGTGAGATCGCATTTTTAGAGGTCAGAATTTTAATATAGGTTCTTAAAAAATCTTCAGAAGTCAGCGGGGAACCGTCGCTCCACTGCAAATCGCTCTTCAGAGTGCAAGTCAGCATCGTTCGTTTTTTATCGCGCTTACAGCCTGTGCCTAAATCAGGAAGAAGTCCCTTTTGATCGTCGAAAGAAAAAATATTGCGATAAAGATTTCCCAAAACATAGCTGGAAGAAGATGTGCGCTGTTTGTTGGGATCCAGTCCGCCGGGTTCTGTTGCTAAGTGCAGGCGAAAAACTTTTTCCGAAGCAAAAGCGGGAGCACTCAAAAGAAGAAACAAAGCTAAGAAGTAATTCATGCTCTTTAGTCTAACCACAATTAATTGGAAAAAGAAGAAAAGAAAAAGGGCTCTTTCGAGCCCTTTTTTTTGAAAAACTATTTATCTAGTTCCATTTTTGCAATTGTTTGCAATTGCATGTTTGTCGTTCCTTCGTAGATCTGACCGATCTTAGCGTCACGCCAGAATTTCTCGACAGGATATTCTTTAGTGAAACCGTTACCACCGAACAAGTCGATAGCTTTAGAAGTGATCTTTTCAGCGGCGCGAGAAGCGTAAAGTTTCGCCATCGCTGCGGCTTCAATGAAATCTTGGCCAGCGTCTTTCAAACGAGCTGCATTGTAAACCATCAAACGAGCGGCTTCGAGTTCAGTGCGCATTTCTGCTAGTTGGAATTGAACGCCTTGGAAGTGAGCGATAGGTTTGCCGAATTGCTCACGGCCTTTAACGTAACCCAGAGCTGCTTCGTAAGCGCCTTGAGCGATACCGATCATTTGTGCGCCGATACCGATACGACCTTCATTCAATGTTTCGATCGCGATTTTATAACCCTTACCAACTTCACCTAGCACGTTCTCTTTAGGAACTTCGCAGTTTTCAAATAGAAGTTCGCAAGTGGAAGAAGCGCGGATACCTAGCTTGTCTTCTTTCTTACCAACTTTGAATCCTGGGAATGATTTTTCAACGATGAAAGCTGTGATGCCTTTGTAGCCTTTAGCCATATCGATGTTTGCAAACACGATAAATACGTTAGCCTCTTTACCGTTTGTGATCCAAAGTTTTGAACCATTCAAAACCCATTTGTCGCCTTTGTCTTCCGCTTTCAATTTCAAAGCGAAAGCATCAGAACCAGAAGAAGATTCAGACAATGCGTAAGCGCCAACCCAGTTGGTTGCCATTTTGCTCAAGTATTTTTCTTGTTGAGCGGGAGTTCCCCATTTAAGGAACGCATTTGTCGTCAAAGTATTTTGAACGTCGACAAGAACAGAAACAGAACCGTCAACGCGTCCGATTTCTTCAACAGCCAAGCAAGCCATTGTAAATGTTGAGCCAGCGCCACCGAATTTTTCCGGTGTTTCAATGCCCATCAAACCCATTTCGAAAAGTTTTTTAACGATAGCAGGATCCATCTCTGCTTTTTCGTCCATGTGTGTCACATGAGGTTTGATTTCAGATTCAGCAAAAGCTCTTACAGCGTCTCTAAACGCAGCTTCGTCTTCAGAAAGCATTGTCAAAGCTGGACGAGCATTAGTTACGTCAGACATGGTCCCATCTCCATTCATATAGTTAAAACAGTGGGAAGAACGTATCCGCTTCAAAGAATTTATTCAAGGCCTTGGAAAGACGAGAGCTTTTCTCTTAACAAGCTGTGTTACACTGTTTGCACTTTAATTGGGCAAGTGATTCGACACACTAGACAAGGGTCTAGGTGTGATTTAGCGTGAGGTGATATGGATTTCGTCGAGATTGGCGCCAAGATTGGTATTTATTTTATCCCGTTCCTTTTTGCACTCTGTTTTCACGAGTATGCACACGGTTGGGTTGCGCGTCGTCGCGGTGACAACACTGCAGAAATGATGGGTCGTCTGACGATGAACCCGATTGCGCACATGGATATGATTGGAACTTTGGTGCTTCCGATCATTTCCATTGTTTTAGCGACACCGATTTTCTTTGGGTGGGCAAAACCGGTTCCAGTGAATGAGCGCAACTTGAAAAATCCCCGCGTGGATATGTTCTGGATTGCTCTTGCAGGTCCTCTTTCGAATATTCTTTTGGCGATCGTGGGCTCCACGTTGATTGCCATCGTCGCGAAGTATTTCTTGGGCGCTTCTTATGCAAGTGGCCTGATTGAAATTCTAAAAACTTTTATTGTGACGAATCTTTTCTTGGCGTTCTTTAACATTCTTCCTTTGCATCCTTTGGATGGAGGAAAAGTTTTAGCGCGTTTCCTTCCAGCGCAATTAAATTACAAGCTGGAACAAAACGAACACATCACAAGTATGATTTTGATGGCTTTGGTATTAACAGGAGCTTTGCGTATTCTCGCCATCCCTGTTTTCTGGAGCTATAACAATCTTGTCGGTCTTGCCTTAGGGGGCTTTGGTATATGAGTTCTGACGTGGTTCAAACCCCACCACCTGCACCAGTAAAAAAACTGCGCGTCATGTCTGGCATGCGCGTCACCGGTCGTTTGCACATCGGTCACTATTGGGGTGCGCTCCAAAATTGGCTGACTCTGCAAAATGACTACGAATGTTTTTTTGGTGCGATGGATTGGCATGGAATGACCACGGCCTACAAGTCACCCAAAGAAATCACGCCATGGACTCGTGAAATGGTGGCGGAATTTTTAGCTTGGGGAATCAATCCTGAGAAGGCGACGATTTTTATTCAAAGCCGCGTGCCTGAGCACTTGGAACTTTTCATGATTTTTTCAAACATGGTTCCGATGGGCTGGCTTGAGCGCGTGAATACATGGAAAGACGCTATTGAAGAAATGAAAGCCAACGACACTCACAACTTGGGGCGCTTTGCGTATCCGGTTTTGCAAGCGGCAGATATCGCTATCTATCGCGCTAACGCCGTTCCCGTCGGGGCAGACCAGGTATCGCACTTAGAGTTAGCGCGTGAGTTGGTTCGCCGCTTCAATCATTTATATAAAGCGAAATTGCCAGAGATGAATCCTCTATTGACAGAGATTCCTTTGGTGCCGGGTCTTGACGGTCGTAAGATGTCGAAGTCTTACGGGAACACTTTGTTCCTCACTGAAGACACAGAAAAAGATTTGAAGAAAAAAGTAAACTTGATGGTCACGGATCCTGCGCGCGTTCGTCGCGAAGATCCAGGAGAACCGACGAAGTGTTCGGTGTATGGCTATCATAAACTCTATTCATCAGCCGATGATATCGCCTGGGTGGAACAAGGATGTCGCACAGCAGGAATCGGTTGCGGAGACTGTAAAGGTCGCTTGGCTGCCAACATCGAAAAACTTTCGGTGGGCCCAAGAGAAAAGAAAAAAGAATTGTTGAATAATCCAGGTCAGCTTGATTCAATCATCGACGCTGGATGCGACAAAGCGCGCAAGGAAGCCCAAAAGACATTAGAGATAGTTCGTTCCAGTATGAAATGGTAGAGGGGATCCAGTTTCATGAGTATTACAGTTCAGTTGCCTAAATTTGAAGGACCGCTGGGGCTTCTTCTTTATCTTATCCGTAAAGAAGAGATGGACATCATGGATATCAAAATCCATGAGATCACCAAGCAGTATCTTGATTACATCAAATTGATGAAGGAATTGGATCTTGAAGTTGCCGGCGAATTCGTCGCCATGGCTTCCACGTTGATTCAGATCAAATCCCGCATGCTTCTTCCTCAATACGATGAAAACGGTGAGGTTGTAGAGGCCGAAGATCCACGTAAAGAACTGGTTCAAAAACTTTTGGAATATCAAAAGTATCAGGAAGCGGCGAAGCTTCTTTACGAGCGCCCCTTGGTTGGTCGTGATGTGTGGTTGCGCGGAACTCGTGAATCTTTAGATGAAAAAGAAGAAGAGATTATCTTAGAAGAAAACGCCCTGTTTTCTTTGATCTCGACTTACCGAAAAGTTTTGCGTTCCGTTAAAAAGAAAGTCCATCAAGTAGCAGCGAAAGCGCAATCTATCGCCAGTCGCGTATTGGAAATCAAAGACCGTTTGATCGTAGGCCAGCGCCTGACGATGATGGAATTGGTGACGGCGACAGAAGATCGCGCGCGCCAGGCTTTGATCACTTTCTTGTCATTGTTAGAACTTGGAAAAATGGGTTTTGTAGGTCTTTACCAGACAGAAGCTTACGCGGATATCTGGGTGGATGCGAAGAAACCAATCGAAACAGACGTTTTGGCCCGCGTGGAAGAATACGATTCTATGCGTGCGGATCAAGTCGCTGAAAAGATGATGGAAGAATCCAAAAAAATTCAGGAGGACGAAGAGTTCCTTCTGACAGATGCAGAAGATAAGTTGGAAGAAGCCAACCCGCAAATGCAACTGGGCTTTATTGAGGATGGATCCTCTGCTGAAGCTACAGAATCAGGTCTAGATATCGCCACGGACGACGAGATCCTAGCAATGGAAAACGAACTATTTAAAGACGACGCAACGGAAGTATAAAGATGGCGAGAAAAAAGAAAAATCTTGAAGCACCAGTTGAAGCAGAAGCTGAAACAGCAGTCATGGAGGCGGAAGTAGAAGCCGCTGAAGTGGATACTGAAGCCGAAGCAGTTGAACTTTCTGAATCTGAAAACGAAAATGCGTTCGAAGACATGGAGCTAGACGGTATTGAGTCCGATGCTTCGGTCTTTTTAAATGAAGAAGAAGAGTCTGAAGGTTTCCTTCCAGAAGCCAGTGAAGACGAAGTGGCAGAAATGGAAGCGGAAGCTTCTGAAGAAGATGAGGTTTCTGTTGAGGGAACTGAACTTGATAATTTTGATTCTGCCGAAATCGAGGAAGTTGAATTCGTTGAAGAAGAGCGTCTTGAAAGTATCGTGGAAAGCGTTCTTTTTGCCAGTGACCGCCCGGTCAGCTTAGCGTCTTTAAAGCTTCTTTTTAAAGGTACAAACATCCGCGGTGATAAAATCCGCAGAGCTTTGGATCAATTGGCGGTGGAATACGCCGGTGGACGTCGTGGTGTGACTTTGGAAGAAGTTCCAGGTGGCTACCAGCTTCGGACTAAAATCGACAACATGGAATTCCTAAAACGCACTTTGAAAGCTCGTCAATTCAAGCTTTCAGGTCCGGCGTTGGAAGTTCTTTCTATCGTGGCTTACAAACAACCGACAGTAAAAGCCGAGATCGACGAGATCCGCGGTGTTGAATCGGGCCACTTGTTACGTGCGTTGATGGAAAAGAACTTGGTCAACTTCGAAGGTAAATCCGAACTTCCGGGTCGTCCTATGCAATACGGAACGACAAAAAAGTTCCTAGAGATCTTTGGTCTTCGTTCGATCAAAGAACTTCCGACTTTATCCCAAATCGACGAATTGTTGCCTGAAGGTATCGACGAGCAACAAGCCGAAGAAAAACCTACCTTGGCTTCTATCACAGATTCTATGTCTGAAACTTTCGTGGGTGCTTACTCACAAGGTGAAGACGAGTTGATGAAGATTCAAGAACAACTGGAAGACATCGCGACGACAACAAATTTCTTTGAAGAAGAAAAACGTCGTCAGGCAGAAAAACGCGATCAAGAACGCGCGCAAAACATCCGTGATGCTTTGGCGTTCGGCGAGCCGGTTTCCACTCGTGATGCGAACTGGTTGAAGAAGTACGATGAAGCCTTGGCGGCAGGTACGACTTTGGTGGCGATGGCGGCTGATAAAAAAGCGAACTTTATGAAATCAACCCCGGGTTCAGCGGAAGGTGCTTCAGCAGAAGCGTCTGAAGGTGATAGTGTTGAAGAAGCACTGATTGCAGAAGCTGCGGCAGAAAATGAAGAAATGAGCGCCGACGGAGAGACTGAAGACGGCGAAGTTTCCGAAGAGCTTGCCGAGGCTTTAGAGTCCTTCGACAACGATGAAGATATGGACGAGGCTTCTGACGATCAACTTTTTGCTGACAGCGATGAAGAGTCAGCGGAAGATGAGGAATTGCCATTCCTAGGAGAAGCTGATGACATTGACGAAGAAGGGGATGCTTCCGTTTAAGGTTTTATTAAGCCTTTGGATTGTCTATAACATCTTTACTATGTTCGTAATGCCCAATGTAGGAGCCTACTTTGGGCGCGTGACCTCAAGATTTATCACGCCCTACGCAAACACCGTGGGGCTGAATGCCAGCTGGAATTTCTTTTCTCCAGATCCTGCCCACACTATGTATGTTCGCTACACGATTCGTTACTCCGATGAAGAGGGTAACGATATCCAAGAACCTGTCGACGGTTATTTCCCAGCCGAAAAAAACAAAGGTATTACCAGTGCTACAAGAAAGCGCGAACTCTATGCTATGCGCTTTATGGTGATTGAACCTAAGCGTTTGCGTGTTCTGTACGGACCTTGGCTGTGCAAGCAGTATCCGGGGGCGAGTTCTGTTGAAATGGAGCATGTGATTGAAACTGTGCCGCCATTAGATCAGGTTGTTTTCAGAAAAGACGAAACGCTGAAGGATCTTTCTCAAGAGCTGCAGTACGTGCGTGAATACTATTCTTGCACCGGCGGTGCGGATGAGGAGGCTTTATGATTAAAGCGTCTTTTAAAAACTTGTGGCAGAAATGGGATCACTTTTGGTTTGCTCCGCAGAATCTTTTAGGCCTGGCGTACATGCGCATCCTTCTTTGCGGGACGATGGTGTATCTGTATGCCGTGCGCTCCTTTAATTTGGGTTATTATGGCGATAATGCCTGGATTCCGCGTTCCATGGCGTTAGAGATCATGCCGGATCTGTATCGTCCGCTCTTCTTGTGGGCGTTCTGGCCGGACTCGATGAATATGATCATGCACTCGTTGTTGGTGGTGTTCTTAATCCTTCTGACCTTGGGGATCGGCGGACGCTGGCTGATGTGGGCAGCCTGGATCATCAATGCGGGCTTTATTCAGCGCAATTATTCCGTGAACTTTGGTGCTGATATTATCGCGGCTTTGTTTTTATTTTATATGTCCTTCACGCAGTCTTGCGAACGTTTGAGCGTACTCAATTTGATCCGTAAGAAAAGCACGTTTAAATCTTCAGACACGATCAGCTCGATGATGATTCGCATGATGCAAGTGCAGATTGCAGTTCTTTACGCTTACACGGGTTGGGAAAAACTCAAAGGCGGAAGCTGGTGGGACGGTACGGCGCTATGGAGTGTGATGGCGAACCCGCAAATGACGACTTTTGATTTTTCATTCTTAAGAAGCATTCCGTGGGTGATTCCAGTGATCGCTTACTTGACGATCATTTTTGAGATCTATTTCCCGGCAATGGTGGCTTGGCCCAAGACGCGCAAACTGTGGTTGCTTCTAGGAGTGTTCTTTCATGCGGGGATTGGAATCTTTATGGGGCTCGGTCCCTTTGCGACAACGATGGTGTCGACGTATTTCCTTTTCTTGGACCCTCTCATTTTGGAACGCGCGCTGAAAGGGCCTAAGCACCTTTTTGCGTCTCAAAACTAGATTTATTTAATTTCTGGTCCAAGTCTTCCGATCCCTCATATATCCTGGATAGGTGGGGGATCTATGAAATCTATAGTTCAGGGAGCAGCTTTATTAAGCCTTACTTTGCTAGCGGCTTGTTCGCCCATTGAAGGCAATTCCTTGCTTACAGATCAAAAAGACGATCCCTCCACGCATGCGGTCAGCAAAGAACCTAAGTCGGAAGAATTATTCTTAAAAGTCGATAGCCCTCAGATCAGCGCGACGGCAGGGCAAACCAGAGCCGATGTCTCTGGGGAGTGTTATGTGTCTACGTATCCGACCCATCGTATTTATTTATTAAACGGTGGTTCACAAATGCCTATCATCGACATCAATACCGGAAGTAATATCGCGAGCTGTAAGAACGGCCGCTTTAATTTCTCTTTGAATCTAGGGGCTATGGCTTCGGGGCAGTATTCATTGAAGATCATCATCTATGCTTATGATGCCAGCGGAAGCTTGGTCGTGAATGAAGTTCAAGGTCAATCCACTCTTCGCGTTGTGAAGCCTTAAAGAATCAGATTAAATTCATTACGAAGTTTGTTCTTCGCTTCTTGATCCTTGGTCTCAAGGATGATTGTGTCTTTCAATCTTAAATCCCGAATAAAGTCAGCACGACGATTTAATGGAATTGAATTGGCGGTGACCGTTGAAAAGGCCGAATTAAACGGCGTTTGCAGCAGAGTTCGCTCCTGGCGTTCGCTTGAACTTAAAGTTTCTAAGATCTCTAAAACCAATTCTTTATTCGGAGAGTTCACGGGGATTGCGGCCCCCCAGACTAAAAGAGCACTGACGAAAGAAGTGGTGAGCTCTTTCGATTCCTGAGTCAAAGGTCCTTCCATCGCGCCTTCTTCAGGAAGATCCCGATTTAACTGATCCAATTGCAAAGTCAGAACTTTCTTTTGCGCCACTTCGTCAAGCAGGCCTTGTTCTTTCCAGAGTTGAAAATGTTTCAGTAACAAATCTTCATCCGCTAAAAGTAAAAGGAAGGATTCGCTTTTGTTTTTTAAAAAGTCGGCGAAGCTTTCATGCTTTGAAGTTTGAATACCGGTCTTCATCCAATAGAACGGGAAAAAGTGAAATGCTCCCGTGGATTTAATCGAAAGAAAATCCGAAGCCACGCGGTTTTGTAACTGCTTACGAGTTTGCGCAATATCTAAAAGAAGATCTTGGTGAGCCAATGTATTGGCCCAGTAAGAGGGAAGAAAAATAAGATCTACTGCGGGGCTTGCCACGGTGTTAGCTAAAATCGCATCCCAATCACGAGTGATGGTGACTGAGAATTTAACATTCAGTTCGTCTTCAAGTTCTTTTCTGATTTCTAAAGGGAAGAAAACTTCGTCTGTGGTAAAAACTTGAATTTTCGTGGGACTGATAAAGTAAGACCTAGAAAGACCTTGGGGTAGAACTCCGTGAAGAAATCCTACCCCCATACAGATTAGAAAAAATAAGGTCCAAAGAATCGCGTTTCTAATATGAAGTCCAGCTTCCGCGCCAGTCGGCGCTGCAGCCTCCTAGGCTGTCGCCTAGAAAGCCTCGTCGAAAGCAACCGCACCGCTCACACCCACTTGGTAAGCAGAAACACGGCGTTCGAAGAAGTTTGCAAGCTCTTGCATGTCTTGAAGCTCCATGAACGAGAATGGATTTTTCACGTTGTAGCGTGGAGCAATGTTCAAGCTTTCAAGGCGTTGATCGGCGCAATACTCAAGATATTGGCGCATATCTTTTGCTGAAAGACCTGCAACACCCAGGTGAAGAACGTCATTAGCGAAGTCCATTTCACACTCGATAGCGTCTTCAAGCATTTGCACAACCATGTCTTCCATTTGTGAATTGAAAAGATCTGGTTCTTCTTTGCGAGCTGTTTTAATAACTTCGATCGCAAAAGCCATGTGCATAGACTCGTCACGGAACACCCAGTTTGTACCAGATGCTAGACCCGCAAGAAGACCTTTTGAGCGCAAGAAGTAAACATAAGCAAAGGCTGCATAGAAGAACAAACCTTCCACGCAAGTTGCAAAGCAGATCAAGTTCATCAAGAAACGACGACGATCTTCTTTGGTTTTTAGCTCGTTCAACTCGTTGATAGAATCAATCCATTTAAAGCAGAAATCGGCTTTCTTCTTGATAGAAGGAATGTTTTCAATCGCCGAGAACGCTTCCGCGCGCTCATCTGGATTTGGGATGTAAGTGTCCAACAAAGTCAGATAGAACTGAACGTGCAAAGCTTCTTCATAAAGCTGGCGAGACAAGTACATACGGCCCTCAGGAGAGTTCACGTGTTTGTACAAGTTCAACACTAGGTTGTTACCAACGATAGAGTCACCTGTTGCAAAGAAAGCCACGAGGCGAGAGATCAAATGTCTTTCCGCTGGAGTCAATTTTGTGTGCAAGTCTACAAGGTCTGTAGAGAAATCAACTTCATCTACAGTCCAAGTGTTTTTGATCCCGTTTTTGTACATTTCGTACATAACAGGGTATTTCATAGGGCGTAATGTAAGGTTAAAACCTGGATCTAAAATCATAAAAACGTTCTCCGATGTATTTACGCTCCCTCGTCCGGAGGGAGCTGGTTCAGCTACGGGCCCGCAGGGCCCTGCGCTCTCCGCGGCTACCGCCGCGTCTACTGACAAGCTTCGCAGGCTTCTGGGTTTTCCAGAGAGCAAGCGATCACTTCAGCGTCTGTGTAAGTCTTTTTTGGAGCTGCTTCAGCAGCAGGTGCTGGAGCGGCGTCCATTGAGTTGGCAGCTTCAGAAGTCATGCTTAAACCATTACCTGAAGTTCTGACTGTCGTTTTAGCAATCTTAGTTGCTGGACGAGAGCGAAGGTAATAAGTCGTTTTCACGCCTCTTTTCCATGCATACATGTACATAGAAGAAACTTTACCGATTGTTGGACTTTCCATGAACAAGTTCAAAGATTGAGCTTGGTCGATGTAAGCGCCACGATCGGCCGCCATGTCGATCAAAGACTTCATCGGGATTTCCCATACAGTGCGGTACAATTCTTTCAATTGCTGAGGAATTGCTGCCACGTCTTGGATAGAACCATCTTGAAGTTTGATTTCATTGCGAAGGTCTTCGTTCCACAAGCCCATAGTTTTCAAATCAGTAACTAGGTACTTGTTGATTTGCATGAACTCACCAGAAAGTGTTTCACGCTTAAACAAGTTAGAAACTTGTGGTTCGATCGCTTCGTAGCAACCCACGATAGAAGCAATTGTCGCTGTAGGCGCAATCGCGATCATCAAAGAGTTTCTCAAACCGTGCTTTTTGATTTTTTCTTTCAATTTCTCAAAGCGCTCTGGTTGAGACGGAGTCACACCCCAAAGGTCGTATTGCAACAAACCTTTAGAAGCTTTTGTTTGTTCATAAGCACCGTGAGGGCCGAATTGTTCAGCAAGCTCACAAGAAGTCACTAGCGCATTGTAGTAGATTTCTTCTTGGATCTTCGCTGACAAATCACGAGCCGCTGCCGAGTCAAAAGGAAGTTTCAATTGGAAGAAAGCATCCTGAAGACCCATCACACCCAAACCTACTGGACGCCATTTGTGATTGGAGTCTTGAGCTGTTTGGATAGGGTAGAAGTTGATATCAACAACGCGGTCCAAATATTTCACAGCTGTGCGAACAGATTTCGCCAGTTTTTCGAAATTGAATTGACCGTTTTCAACGTGGCGACCCAAGTTCACAGAACCTAAGTTACAAACCGCAGTTTCAGAGTTGGAAGTCACTTCCAAGATCTCTGTGCAAAGGTTTGAAAGATGGATCACGTTGCCAGCTTCGCCTGTTTGGTTGGCCTTCAAGTTCGCGGCATCTTTAAACGTCATCCAACCGTTACCAGTTTGTGCCAACGTTTTCATCATGCGCGAGTACAAATCACGTGCTTTGATTTGCTTTACGTACATTTTCTTAGCTTCGGCTTCTGCATAAGCCGCTTCGAACTCAGGACCATAAGTGTCCACGAAATGAGGCACGACACGTGGGTCGAACAAAGACCACATTTGGTCTGCTTCAACACGCCTCATGAACAAATCTGGAACCCAGTTTGCCAAGTTCAAGTTGTGAGTACGTTTAGCTTCGTCACCTGTGTTGTCGCGAAGTTCAAGGAACTCTTCGATGTCAGCATGCCATGTCTCTAGGTACACACAAGCCGCACCTTTACGTTTACCACCTTGGTTTACAGCCGCAACGGAAGAATCCATTGTTTTCAACCAAGGAATGATACCGTTGGAGTGACCGTTTGTTCCTTTGATCAAAGAACCGCGGGAACGAACGCGAGAGTAGGCCACGCCGATACCGCCGGCAAATTTAGACAACAAAGCGATGTCTGAATATTTGTCGTAGATCGCTTTCAAGTCATCTGCTGGAGAGTCCAAAAGATAACAAGAAGACATCTGAGGACGAGTTGTTCCAGAGTTGAACAATGTTGGCGTTGAAGCCATGTAGTCATGAGAAGAGATCAAACGATAAAACTCGATAGCCTCTTCTACAGATTGAGCCAAACCACAAGCCACGCGCATGAAGAAGTATTGAGGAGTCTCGAACACTTGGCGAGAAGTTGGATTTTTCAATAGATAACGATCGTAAACAGTTCTTAGACCGAAGTATTCAAAACGGTCTGTGCGGTACGGTTCGATCGCGGCGCAAAGAGCGGCTTTATTAGCTTCTACGAATTTATAAGTCGCCTCAGACAACAGACCTACCGAGTGACCAAAAGCCACAGAGTCTGCGAAAGATTGAATTTTCTGAGAACGAACTTCTTCGTCAATATAGATAGAAAGAAGACGAGCAGCCAAACGAGAATACTCAGGCTCTTCACCGATCAATAGGGAAGCCGTCTGAATACAAAGATTGTCGAGTTCGTTTGTTGTTGCGCCATCATAAAGACCACTGATTGCTTTCGTAGCAACACGTAGTGGGTCCACTTGAGTCAGGCCCTGGCAGTTGCGAGTCACGCGTTCAACGATCTTTGTTACGTCGACCGGCTCCAGCGTGCCATCTCTTTTTTTAACTCTCATGATGTGAGCTGTTGTTTCCAACATGGTGTATCCCCTCTGCCCCGTTCCATTTGGGCAAAAAAATCCCCGACCGATTTTTCACCCCTCGTAAAAAATCAGCTCGTGGCTCAATATATAAATGTGTGTTATTTTAGAGACTGAATCGCTAATCCTTAGCTGTTGGTCCAGAGTTGTTACTCGTCAACCTCCCTTAAGTGGCCGTCAGTTCTTCTTTCGGCTTACCCCTATATCTAGGGGTCTCTTTCAGGTGCCTCATCAATAAGGCGGGTATCGATCTCAATTCCAACTGTGTAATTCTTTCTTCGAAGTTGCAAGAATATTTTTTGGGATAACGCCAACTTTTTTGTGACGTTGCTCATCAATTAAGCAGATTCGGTGAAGCGCTTGACATAAAACTGCTGCAAACAAAATTAGCAAGAGCTGATGATTTTACCTCGTAAAACCAAGGTCCAGTTAGAAAAGTCTGTTTTTAGCTGTTTTAAACGGGAATTTCCCTGTACTGATCTTACACGATCTTAAATTGTACAGAAACTAAGCATGAGTTGTAGCAAGCGGGACGGATTTTCTTTGCAAAACGGACTGCAAATCCAAATCACCCGGTGTTTCCGCGATAAATTTCTGTGATTGATAGGACTTTCTCGCACGTAAATAGTCGATGATGTACTGGTGCGTACCCATTTTATCCTTCGTCCATTCCGGCGCTACAAGCTCGTCCCAGCGCGAAGAGTACGCGGCCAGCCGGTGCATCGCAAAGCGCGGCGAAAGATGCTGCAAGAAAAGTTCAACCCGGTGAGCGTAAGTATCGCGATCAATCGGAGTGAATTCCCCCGCGTGGTACATGCCCTCTAAAGGCGTGTTCTTTAATACGTGCAAATTGTGAAGCTTCACGTTCGTGATAGGAAGTGTGTTTACGATCTCGGCGGTTTTCACAATGTGATCGTCTGTCTCTCCCGGGTTTCCGAAGATCAAATGAATTCCCAAATCCACTTTCGTGTTTTCCGCGATTTTGTGAACGGCCTCTAGCGAAGCTTCCGCAGTATGTCCACGTCGCATGAACTCCAGTTGGTCATTGAAGAAACTTTGCACTCCCAGTTCAACCGCGACGAAGGACTTTTCGTGATACTCTTGCCACATATCCAAAACCGCTTTTGAAAGACAGTCCGGGCGCGTTCCTAAGGTGAAGCCTTTCACCCATGGATAAGAAAGAGCGACGTCGAAGTTGTGACGAAGAGCCGACACTTTCGTAAACGTATTTGTGTAAGCTTGGAAGTAGATCAAGAAAGCTTTGGCATTATAGCGCGCACCAATCTTAGATTGATAAGTTTCAATTTGATGGCGCAGCTCCATAGAAAGGCTTTCCGCGTTGGCGGCAGATCCCCAGACATCGCAAAATACGCAAGTCTGCATGCCTTTAAGACCGCGGCGGTTGGGACAATCATCCACGACAGAGACCGGCACCTTATAAACCTTTTCGCCAAAGAGCTTATTGTAGTGCTCACTGATTGTATGATAGGGAAGTCCTAACCAGCCTTTTTCCATAGGTTCTTGTACAAGTTTCTACTGCGGGAAGTCAATGAAAGCGTGGAGCGATATAGGGTTTGAAATCGAAATCACCGGGGATCAAAGCCCTTCTTTGCGTCTATTGCAGTCCGTAGATCCTGCGAAAGACAGGGGCGAATCCATGCACCACTCTGGCGGTGCCTGTACTGAAACTTTGCTGATCTATGGCGAACCGATCAAAGAGACTCTGCAGAAAATAGAAAAACCTCATTTTTTAATCGTCGGCTTAGGGTTGGGCTACATCGAGAGCGTCATTGCCCGCGAAGCTCTTTTGCAAAAGAAGTCGGCCTCGGACGTGGGGATGATCACGAGCTACGAAAGTGTTCCCGAATTGCGTGAGTTCTTTTTTAGGTGGCTTCATGATGACAAAGACACTCTTCACCCTGAAGTGATAAACACTTACGAACAAATGTTAGAAGCGATCGTCAGAGACACTGATTTAACGAGTGAGGCCGTGAAAGCTTTCTTGGTCGAACACTTCCGAAAGCCCGTCGATATTTTTTCTGCGCTTGATAAAGATGTCAGGCTGGTGTCGAAATATCACTGCATCCTTTACGATGCGTTCAGTTCAAAAACGTCCCCCTTTCTTTGGGAAGAAGAATTTCTGAATTCTCTTCTAGAGCAAGGTTCATCTTCGTCGTGCATTTTATCCACTTATGCGTGCAAGGGGTCCCTTAAAAGAGCCCTCAAGAATCACGGCTTTGAAGTGATTGTGCGAGAAGGTTTCCAAGGAAAACGCAATTCCACTTTGGGTGTGAAAAATCTCTAGCTTAATTGTGACTTAAAATTGTTTATTTAAGTCTTGATAAAAGACGCTAATAAACTTTAACTAGTCGTATGTTCTCTTTCTCTCGGTATGTTTTTACCGCTCTTATTTTGATGTCGGCTTGCGGTTTTGCAAAAACCGTCGAGCTGGCGACGTTTCCTATTCCATTAATGGTGGAAGATTCCGAGCGCGGGCTTTTTGTGAACCTCACGAAAGAGATTGGCAAACGCACAAATAAAAAAATTCATATCAGTGTTTATCCCACTGGAAAAGCTTTGCTGGCTTTTAGTGGAAATAAAGTTCAAGGAATTTTTCCCGGCTTGGATGTTTCTATTCCGAAAAGATCGGCCAGATCCAGTGCCTTTTACGTCAAGGTGGATCACATCTTTTTTAGAAAAGGTCAGACGCTGGAAAGTGTGAAAGATCTTGAAGGTAAAAAAGTCGGTTTGACCTTCCGTTATCCTTATTCGAAAGAACTTCTTCTGAATAAGAAAATCAAATTTGAATTTGCCGCCGATGATGTCTTGAATATGCGAAAGCTGGCGCAAGGCCAAATTGATGCCTTCATCGTCGAAGAGCGTTCGGGTTTAAAAGCTCTGCAATTGAGTGGCGAAAAAGACATTCTTTTCAACAAAGAGAAACCGATAGCTCAGCAGGAAGTTTTTTATGCCTTTCAGAATGATGAAGAGGGTAAAGAGCTTGCCGAAATTTTCACGAAGACTATTGAAGCCATGAAAAAAGATGGAAGCTTACAGCGCCTGCTGGTCAGTCCTTAAAAAAGGAAAGGGCCTCGTCGGGTCCTGACGAAGCCCCCGGGACTACTCGACAGTCCCTAAACGAATTTCTGAATCCAGGACAATGTATAGCTGCGCCTCTTCCTGAAGGCTCCACTGCAAGTCATAAAGTTCGCTCTGACTTGGATATTTTTGGATGAGTTCGGTCAGAGTCTTTTGCGCTTCCTTGCGAGAACTTTGTTGAAGTGCTTTGTTTTTATGTGTTTGTGGTTTCAATGTTTCCGCACGGAACTTCCACAGATCTAATTGAAACTTTTCATAGGGATGCAAAGTCGTGCCGATGCGGACTGAGATTTCTTCCAGTCGTTCCAGGCTTTCGGTAAGATCTATGAACGCCTCGTCGCGCTTGCCTGCCATTATGGCCTTAGCCGCTCTCTGAACTTTGATACGGGCCCACATAAAGTGGTACGGGAACTCATAAATGCCGGCACTCCTAGCTTGTTCAGACGCCTGATTAATAAGACCTAAAGTTCTATCAAATCCCGCTAAGGTGTGATGATCAGCTTCGTTTGTCAGATACGCTTGAACATAATATTTCATGGAATCATACCAGGCCGTTTTTTCGGGATCCTCCCACGCTTTTTTTACGCCCAAAACTTCGATGGGCGAATTTGGATTCGTACTTAAACGAAAGCCGATGAACGGAGAACGATTGGTAGGATAAGTTTCAGCGACACTCATCCACCATTCTTGTCTTTCGGGAATCATCACATGAGTGGCCGCTGTATACACCTTCGTGGTGGTGCGACCGAAGCTGCGTGCACCCACAAGTTCATCGGTGTGACCGCTCAAGCGATTTATCACCCATTGCGCGTCAATATGGCCGAAGTCTTCCTTTATTGTTCTTTGAACATGAGAAAGACGGGCGCGAGTTTCCAGTGTTTTATTCAGACTGTACTCATAACCTTCAGCGCTCGTTGCGGCTGCAACAAAATGGTTACTCTGGCCCAAGTAAGTGTTTTTTGAACGACGGGCCACGGCCACGGTATTTCCACTAAGCTCTATAGAAGCGGCCTCATCGGTTTTAGAATCCGAAATAAAGAAGGTCCAAGCCCCAAAGCCCTTTCTTGTTTGAATCATGGCAATGGCTTCATTCAAAGTTTTAGCTTTCATTAAAATAGAGTGCAGTAAATAGGGGGCAACATCCGACTGGCCTGATTCGTAACGAATCTGTGTTCCTTCCGTCTGCAGTTCATGCAGACTTACTGCTAGACCGTAGTTGTTGATGCCACTGATGCCACCGGCATAGTGCAAACCCGCGGAAGCCAGACCTGCGGAGGTCATACCGTTGCGCTGACGATTGATCACAATGACTTGGTTTGTTTCATAAAAACCCAAAAGACCTGTATCAAAGTTTCTGCCATGAACGAGGGCTCCCTCCGTGGAGCTTGTCGCCGATGCACTAATCCCTGTGCACCCCATTTTAATAGAACGAAGACCTTGAGCGAGCTTCTTAAAAGGCTTTAAAAGAGCATGGCCCACAAAGTAAGGCGCACAGGAAGCAAACACCTTCATTTTTCCTTTGCGGGGATTTTCATCCAGCAATCTTTGCATGGAGTCCGTAAAGATTGAAAACTCCACCATGTAGTTGCTCTCTTCAAATTCACTCCAGCCGACCTTGCTGCCTGCATCTTTGAGGCCGCGATAAAGATTTTTAAGACCACTTTTAAATTCGTCAGACACACTGGCGCGATAGTTATCCATCACGCATTTTTTAATCAGAAGAATTTGCTCCCGGTCTTTAGGTGAAAGTTCGGCGAAGGCTCTTTGCACTTGAGTTTGCACGCCCGCTAAGACGCCTTTTTCAATTTCTTTGCGCAGAAATAGACCGTGATAATAAGCCGTTTCAGAAAATCCGCCTTGCAGATCTAAAACATGGACTTTGTTCTTTGCACCTTCGGCGCCACAAATAAAATGTTTTTGTCCCTGAAGCTCTTGCACCAACGTGCAGTCGGCATAGGAAAACACTGGAAGAAGCAATAATAAGGCGATGATATTTTTCATAAAATTCCCAATGAGAGATAGGCTGAAAAAGTTAAAAATCCACAGGCCGCTACAACTTCAATTTTGCGAAGAAAACCTTGAAGGTGATTTTTGAATTGTCGGATTGTAAACAGCAGTAAAATAAAACTGACTAGGAAGGCGGCCAGATAAGTGATGGCGCCCATCCACAGAGTCAAACCGTTTTCGTTTGCGACATTAGCGAAGAGGCCCGCATAAATAAAAACCAGATGAAAGTTCGCCATCGTTAAAAGAAAGCTTTTCTTAAATGACGGGCGAATCAGCAGCTCTTCTTTCAGAAAAGAACTGTCAGTGTTTTTTTGAAGGAAAAGAATTTTTACCGAGTAAAGCACTAAGCATAAGACAGTCAGCACGGTCAAAAGGGCTTTAAGCCAAGCCTCTTGAAGTAAAGGACTCTTTAACAACATCAAAGCCAAGGCAATATATACGATATCTCCCAGAAGAAAGCCCGCAATGGACTTCCAGGGCCAAGAACGGTCGCGCACCAAGCTGCGAATAATATTAAAACTCGCCGGCCCCAGAGCAAATGCAGAAAGAAATCCGATGATCATCAGCCAAAGAATCATTGGACTTCTCCGGCGATATGAGAACGCATGAAATTCAAGTATTCTTCAGCGGTTTCAAAAGTTGTTTTTAGTTTAAACTGGCCGCGGCTGCGATTGCTTTCAAAGTATTTTTGCAGGTAATCAGCGCTCACGATGGAAACTTGCGCAGGTCCCAGAACGCCGACTTCGCGACAGTCTTTATAATCTCCATTTAAGCGTTGCATTTCTTCATCCACGGTTTTTGCTAACTGTTCCACATTGACGTCGGCGTGTGCCGGAACAAAAAGTGTCCAGTGGTAGGACGCTTTCCCTTCATTCATAACCGGGGAAAGAAAGAAATGACGAAGGTCCACATTACGAAGTTTTTTTGCCGCCAGGTAGCAGTCTAAAATCTCATCGTCACTGACTTTTTCTGCCGCCAAGTTCATGCCGGTACTTTTTCTGCCAACAAATTCGAACACCAGGTCTTCGTTATTTTGCTGAAAACTAATGACGTCTTTCATTGAATAGTGAATAAGACCATTTGGCGTGCCGACATTGATATAATAAGGCACACCCATTTCAATTTCATGAAGACCCAGGGACTTTTTATCGCCCAGAACAGGGGTGAAGGAATAAAGAAGATCCGGATTTAAGAAATATTTCTGGCGTCCGTTTTGGTATTTTTCATAAGGAAGACCGATCGCCGCTTCGGTGGCAGCATAAACGCCGTAATAGTTTAACTCATGGCCCACCAGACGGTTGAGTCTTTCGGTGTATTGTTTAATCGGAGTTGCGGCGTAAACAAAGACTTTAAGTCGAGGCCAGATTTCATTGATGGTTTTCTTGCCGGTTTTTTGCAGAATCGCTTCAAAAATACTAATGATGTACGTCGGAATACCGCTGACGACTTGAATGTCTTCTTTCAAAGCCTCTTCGATAAGCATGTCGATTTTACGATCCCAGTTTGAAATCGCCAAAACTTCTTTGGAAGGAAACGTATTTTTAGCCAATGCTTTAGGAACACGTGTGCTCAGAATTCCAGAGATATAGCCAAATTTGATATTGTTCTGAGTGTAAAGGTAAGGGTCCGAACCAAAAGTTAAGCGGCCGACTTTTAGAAAATTGATGTCGGGTTCTAGGGTGCTTAACTTACTTGCGATGCGCTTTTGTGATTTCAAAAACATGCGAATCATGCGCTCATTGTAGGGAACACGTTTGCTGTCTTTGCCGGAAGTCCCTGAAGACAGGCCACAGTATTCAACCTCGTCTTTAAAGAGAATGTTCTTATGGCCGGCAGCAATCATATCTACGTAAGGTGCGTAATCATCGTAACCATAGACCGGAACGTGATTCACGAACTCTTCGTAATTTTGAATGTGCGCTAGGCGCAGATCTTTGTAGATACGTGTTCCATTTAACGAGCGTTTTAGCTGTTTAAAGTTTTTCTCTTGCTTTTCCAGCAGGTCAGCCTGGCTGACGCTCATATATTGAGAATAAGTCTTTAAGTATTTTTGCCCTAAGCCATGCACGACAGAATCCACCGCAAACATAAAAAGTCTCCTTCTTGTTGATGAAGGAAATTTATTTCGGTTTAGATTCAATGTCGCGCAGTACCCTTGACAACTTTGTGGTAATTCTGTCGAACCGAGCAACTTCGGTTGACAGAAAAGCGGGGTTTTTGTCAAAATTGCAGTATGGCAACACAGTCCAAAGAAGATATCTATTTCGCTGTCTGCAACGCAATCCTCAAAATGGAAGTGGCGAAAGGTCATCTGGCCTGGACTCTTTCAGACATTTCCCGAGAATCGGGTGTGACCCGTTCCTTGATCTATTACTACTTCGGGAAAGAGAAAAAAACCGCTCTCGAAGAGGCCTATAAGTTCGTGATTTCTAACTTCTGGAACATGGAGCGCACAAAAACCATGGGGATTCGGGACCGTTTAAAGCAGGTTCTTGAAGACACCAAGAAAATGCCATTCCTATTCGTGCTTTATTACTTAGAAAAAAATAAAGAGGGCGAGATCGGAAAAATGATCCGTGATGCCGAGTCGATGCTTTTACAAGCCTTAAAAAAAGAATTTCCTAAGCTCAGTGAGACTCAGATCTTGGAAGTGTATCTGAAAGAGCTGGGAGCTATTACCTTCCAGCTGCCTTCAGAAAAAGTATCAGACCTATTTGAAGATTATATCAGTCGTTAGTTCTCAGAAAGCGCTTTAGGCGTAAAGCGCGAAGTCTTTAATCCCTGATCCAGTTTGACCCCAGAAAGAGTGATTTCTGTTCCGCGCTTGTTTTGCATGTTGCGGATCTTGATCTTTGAAGCGCGCCACTTCGTCGGAGACACTTTCTTATAGCCAACAACGTCGAGCACTTTCAAAAGCTTTCCTTGCTTATCATAACACTCAGACTTCATGGGCAGATATTCATCGGCTTGGACGAAGCTGATGATTTTAGAGTAATTGGCTGAAGTGGAATTCACGTCACTCTCGATAAGGAAATATTTCTTTCCCTTCACCTCGACCGTTTTTTTAAGAATATTCTTCGCACCTTGTTCGCGATTGAAGTCAAAATCTTCGGTGCTGAGCTCGGAACCCAGAATACCTCCTTGGCCGCTTTCGCCAGTCAAGCGACGAGTCTGTTTAGAGGACGGCAGATAAATCCACTTTTCTTCTTGGTCATTTTTCAGCGTGGCTAATAAAGCCGTGCCTTTTAAATCTTGTGGCTTCTGCATGCGCACCATCAGGTAATGCTCTTTTTTACTGGGGCTTAGGCGCCAAATATGCATTTCACGATCTTTGCTAGAACCATCTGCTTCGATGATCTTCATCGAAACTTGAAACTCTTCGTCTTTAGAGCGCAGACGTTGGCTCATCTGTTCACCAATCTGCTCAACGGTGGGCGCGTTATCCGCCTGTTGCGCGAAAGTGGGAGTCGGTGAGAACGAGATGAAAAAAGCCATAAAGAGCGCAGATGCTGTAGCCATGATTTTCTCCTTTTTCCACGGTACTGAGTTTAGAAGCCATGGGCAACTTTTCAACAGTGTCGGCAAAAGAATCAAATCACCCACGAGTCCAGCGAGCATTGACAAGAGCATGTAGAAACCAAAGATGCGGTTCATAGCAAAGTAAGACGCCATGAAAACCGAGAATCCAGCGAGTAAAGTCATGCTGGAAATCAAGCAAGGGTTTCCCTCTCTCCACAGGGTCTTTTCGATTTCAAGTTCACGAGAACGGGGGTATTTTTTCTGAATCGCGCGCAGGCGTTCCAAAAGATAAACCGTGTTGTTAAACGCCAAGCCCAGGGCGATGGAAAAGATAATCGCGACACTAGGCTTGATCGGGGTTTGCGAAAGCGCCAAGAATCCCAGCAAAGCTGCAGGTGGAACCAGATTCGGGATGCAGGCCACTAAAGCCCAGCGCACAGAGCGGAACACAAAAATTAACAGCAAACAGATTGCCGCCATGGACTGCCAGAAACCGAAAATCAGTTCATGCGAAAGTTCGTTATTCAAGTGATGGATGGTGGATCCCATGCCGGTGACTTCGACTTTCAACTCAGGAAACTTTTGTTCGGTCAGTTGTTTGATATTTAAAACGAGAGAATGCAATTCGTTCCCCGGAAGATCTTGAGTGCGTACGGAAATGCGCGTGTTAGATGAATCCGTGTTCAAAAAATTCTTTAAAGGGCTGTTGCTAGAAAGGGAGTATAAGAAGAAGACTTCTGCCGTGGAGGAACGGCTGGCGGGCAGACGTGAGTGATGGATGTTTGCTGCCGCAACGAGGTCCGGAAGGCCGACGACACTTCCCACGCCTTTCATCGCGCGGATGTCCGAAAGAAGCTGATCAAGACGCGCCAATAACTTCGGATCATTCCAAGTTTCTGAAGAGCCTTTCAATTCGACATCAATAGGAATCATGCCCCCGAGTTCTTTATCGATAGTCTCTGTGGATAAACGGACTTGATGGTTTGCCGGCAAATCATCAAAGAGTCGAGCGGACCAAGAAAGACTTTGTCCTTTAATGGCTAAAGCAGAAGAAACTAAAATAATCAGAAAGGCCCAAACGCCAGAGCGGCGGAAAAGATAAAGGCCCCAGCGCGCTTTACTCCAAGCCCACAGGCGAGCTTTTGGTCCAGGCAAGAAGTACAACATCGGAAATAATAATAAAGTCGTAACAACCCAGCCCGTCATAATGGAAATAGCTGCCGTGATTCCGTAATCGCGGATCAAGGGCACTTTCACCGTCAACAAAGCGAGGAAGCCTATCATCGTCGTCATGGAGGCAATGAAGTTGGGTCCAAGGAGAGTTTTGAAAGTATAGGTCACAAGTTCATGATGGGTCGCATGAGGCTGATTCTTGCGCTCTTCCGAATAGCGCAGCAACGTATGTATACACAGCGAGACGACGTCCACCGTCGTCAGAATGGGAATTGTGCTCGAAAGAATTGAAAACGGATAACCCGCCAGTGCCATGATCGCTAAAACAATAATGTTCGCGCAGAGAATCACGACAAATGAAATGATCAGTGGCGACCAGTTTGAAAAAATTAAACCTAATACTAAGAAACAGGCTAAAAATCCCAAGACGACGAAATTGCGAATCTCTGTCTGTAGCAGCACACCTACGTCTGTCTGCACAGCGGGAGTTCCGCCGATTTCTACCTTAGAAAAAGGAACGGCCGCGTTTGCGGTGACTTCTAAATTCTGGCGAAGATGTAAGATCTCTGAAGTATTCAGCGACTTCACATTGACAATGACAGAAGCCGTGCGCCCATCCTTAGAAACTAGAGTCGGTGAAATAAGAGGATTATTAGTAGTCTCGGTGGCCCATTTTTCCGAAGGAAGATTTTTTAATAAAGGTCCTACACTCAGACCATCGTCGCTATTGATGGCACCTTGAACAGTCGCCAGGCTTAACGTGTTCTTAACACCAGGAAAGTGAGCGAGAAGTTCTGTGAGTCTTTCTAAGCTTTGAATTTTATCTTTTTCAAACCAGGTCTCGCTAGGATGAGAAATCTTTGCTGTAATGATGAACGGTTGTGAATCTGGAAGTTGAAAAAGCTGTCTTGTATGTTCATCTCTCTTCAATAGCGGATTATCCTGAGGAAGAAACTGCTTCAAGCTGTACTGAGTTTGCAATTTAGGAAGAGCAAATAAGCTTAATAACGTAACTACAAAAACTAAAAGTAAAGTTGAAATGGAGATTCTTTTGACGGAATCAGGGAAGTTCGTTTTTTCCAATTTCGTTTTCTTCATCAGATGTCTTCTTTCGATTCTTTTTTAACAAGTGCTTTAGAATTTTCTGTATACGCCGTATTCTACAAACATGATGATGGGAAACACGATGACAAAATCCAATTCAAGCTTGATAACGACAAAGGGCCTAGTTACTTCATTGTTTACATTTTTCTTCTCCTTCGAGGCTCTTTCAGTTTCGCAAATAAACTCAGAATTTCAATTGGCACTTCCTAGACAGTTTCAGGAAAATTTAATTTCCAAGAAATGGGAAAGCCTCGTGAATCAAGAGTTTCAAGGGAACTGGCAATTTCCTGATCAAGAAATCACGACTCAAGATGTGCCTGTCAAAATCAAAAACATTTCCTTGAAAGTTAAGACTCATCTGGAAAAACCTTCGTTGCAAAATCAGCAAACGGTGTTGCAACTCACTTCCAAAAACTTGGAAGCTCAACTGACGATCGGTGAAGTCAGTGTTGATCATATTGTCGAAAGAGTAGTCGGTGGAATTATCGGCCGCTTCCGAATCCAAGCCTCTTGTAAGAATGTGGTGATGACAATGATTCCCGGTAAGGGTTCCATGTCTATGGCGGTAGCACCTTCGGTAGGTTCTACGAACGCCGCCGCCCTCGTTCAAAGCGTGGATGTCGGTTGGGCTCCGGGCAGCTGGTCTTCAACTGGAATTCAATGTGAAGGTGTCGAAGGTTTTGCCGATTTATTAAAAACTGAGATCGACAAGATCGCCAACGATTCCGTCAGCTTTATTCAGCCGAAGAAGGACCTTATTAGAAAATACGTCCAGGATTATCTTCAAGATATAAAACTGGATTTTTCTAGTCCCCGCCAACTCATTGTGTCTCGTCCTGATATCAGTGTCTTGATGAAGGTGGATGAATATAAAGATCAAGGAGAGGCCGGCGCTTTGATCAAAGGCCACTTGCAAATTGATTTTTTAAATACGAAAGACAGCGAAGTTAAAAATCTTGTGCTGACTCCGGGAACGGCACCGATGTCCTCTGGTGAAGCGCAAATTATTTTACCTAAAGATTTTATCAAAGAAGTTCTATTGAAGGCTTACTCTGCGAATGCATGGTTGCATAAGATCACTTCAGATAAGCTGCCGGGCTTTGGCAGTTTGATGAGTTCTCGTTTTATGCAGTTCTTCGTGTGGCCGGCCTTAAGAGACTATTCGAAATCGACGAAGTTCTTATTTGATGTGTATTCCAATAAGGATATGGAAATACAAGGCGGCGGGTTGCAATATCAGGCGAAAGCGAATTTCTATGCGCGCATGCAGGCTCCGCGCTCTGGCCAGTACGTACCGTTTGTAAACTGGTCTGTGCCTTTCAACTCCAAAATCAACTTGAAGGTTGAAAATGGCAAGGCGTCGGCAACACTTGTAAATCCCTCATTGGGAATGACACCTTATTATGATGCTTCTTATGTTGCTAAATATTCTCCGAATCGCCGTATTTTATATGGCACTATTCGCGATAAAATTATCAGCGGTATCTGGGGTCAGACGATGACGATGGAAATTCCGAAGATTCCATTGATGGAAGGTGTGAGCTTGAAAGTTAAAAAGGTCTTAGCGCCGAACAATCAAGATATCACCCTGCAATTAACTCCTTAAAACGAGCGGGACAGGGTCAGGGTGTACGAATCATTCTTTTCGTACACTCCCAGAGGCGTTTCGCTTGAGCCCTGAATAAGGCTTGCTGTAAGGCTTAAATTCCAGGCATCCCAAAAACGACGGGTGATCGTGAGTTCCTCGTAATTGCTTCCATGAATTCCATCGTAAAGTCCTAACAATGAAAAATTCCAGACCTCTTTCCAAGACATGCGTCCGCCCAACATCCAAGCGTCGCGAAAAATCTCGGTCATCGAAAGGTTGGAATCATTTTCTTTCTCAGTCTGAATGAATGATTTTTGTAGCACGGCTATAAGAAGACCGCTTTCACCTAAGTTGAAAGTTTTTTCTATAGCCAACACATTTTCAAACGTCCATTTTTGCAGATAGGGATCTTCGGTGAGGCTTGAGGTATAACTGCTCGCAAGTTTGAACAGAGTTTCCCAAGAGCTCGCGGTCATTGAGAGCCCGCCTTGGCGAATGCGGTAGTTTTTGACGTTTAAGGTCACATCGGGATCCACTTGAACAATGGTTTTAGGCGAGACCGCCACGACAGTGCCCGTGACCACGGGTTGAATGAGCGGGAAAGAGGCGACACCTTCAAAGTATGTCAATCCCACATCAAAGACGCTCCCATGTCTTTGAATGCGAAGGGCATAGTTGTTCTTGCGGGCGTCATCAAGATCTTCTTTCGATCCATAATTGTAGTGAAGACTTTCTGGTAACAATAAAACGAGATCGTTATCCGGAGTCTGTGGAACGAAGACTTCCCGTGGCAACCAGCGGCTTTGTTCACCCGGCAACGTTGCGCCCCGGTTTTCGGGAATGTATATGAGTTCATAATCCCAAATATCTAATGTCTGAGAAAAAACAACGGAGGGAGCCCCCAGCTTGCGGCTGTGAAGCGGGTCGAAATACTGTTTCGAATTTATAACATCCAAAGGATTGTAGCCATCCGTCACACCCCAGGTAAAAACATTGTATCCGGCCTGCAAAGAAAAGCTTTCACCTTGATAGCGCAGATAGGTTTCGGTGGGATCAAAGAAATATTTTTCTTCATCGGATTTGTTGTTGGGGTTCGCGATAAAAGTGGGTTTTACGTAAAAGCGCACGCTGTCTAAATAGCGCCAATCATAGATGGGATCGAGTTCCAACTTATAAAGATCTTGATTTGTGTCGGTGCCATATTCTTCCGCAAAGTAAACCGCATCGAACTTTGTGTCGATGTGAAGACTCCACTCTGTTTTATGCTTTGCCTGCGCAAAAGAGCAGAAAAGTAAAATAAGAAGCAAACACGCACTCTTCATGATCATCGAGGTAATCACAGCTTTCTTGTTTTCTCATCCACACATTGTCTGTGTCGTGCCAGTTTTAAACCGTGGCAAATTTATTCACGTATTCAATGATGGAACTTTTAAATTCATCGGGAAGTCCTACAAAGCGAAGACCGGCATAGCCATCATTGCCGACGTAAACGACTTCACAGGTGGCATTGACTGTAACATAAAGATTCGGGCTAGTCAGTGAGCCTTCAAAGCGTTCGCCGATCTGCAAATCGCGGGCATCATTGATTCCTAAACCGCCTTCACTGATGGAAATGACCCGACACGAGAAAGGTCCCTTAGTCCCTTCGCAATTCAACGTCCCTACAATCGGCACACGAGGATGAGACCGGCGGCTGATTCCCAGGTCTTCAACGACGCGGGGGACGGCATAGACTTCACGCCAAATACCACTGCTATCAGCGCAGATGTCCACAGCCGAAAAATCATTCAGTGTTTTTAAATAGGCAATGAGTTCAGAGTATTTCATGGGGGATTTTTCTTTCCCCTCAATGCGAACCTTCCAAAAGCCTTGCGGCTCGGAGGTGGCGGAAGCGGATGGTAAAGTTTGGAAGGACTCTTTCAGTGATTGGCGCCAGCGAATCGGATTCATCCATTCACTTTGGCCCCGGCCCCAAATTTGAGGTTCTTTTGCTGAAGCCAGGCGAGTTTCTATTTCTTCATGATCAAAAGGCCCATTGACTTGTCCTTCTGAGAGAATAAACCAAATCTTCGAGTTCGCCACCGATGTTCTCCTCAGTTGTCGCTTGTGCTTTATTACAACGAAAGGTATATCACTTTGTCTAGGAGATTTAATTCATGAAGTACATTATCTCAGGCACTGATCGTCCTGACTCCAACACTCTTAAAATTTCAAAACACATTCAGTCTGTCTATCACTCTTTGGGAGAGCAGGTAGAAATCATCGATTTGAAAGAACTGAAAAAACATCTGCACGATGACATTCACTATGGAAAAACAAGCGATGCGATGAAGCCTTATTTGGACAAAGTTCTTTCTAGCGAAGGTTTGATTGTTGTGTGTCCAGAGTACAATGGCTCTATGCCCGGCATTCTAAAATACTTCATCGATCACTTGAAGTTCCCAGAGTCTTTCGAATTCCGTCCTGTTTGTTTTGTCGGTTTAGGTGGAATGTTCGGAGCGCTTCGTCCGGTGGAGCATTTACAGCAGGTCTTTGGGTATCGGAACGCCTATGTTTATCCAGAGCGTGTCTTTATTATGAATGTTCATAAGATTTTAACTGCCGAGGGGTTGGTTCAAGACGAACTGATCAAGCAGCTTTTAGAAAAGCAGGCAAAAGGATTTAAAAAGTTCACCGAAGCTTTGGGTGCCTTTAAAATCGACGCCAATGCTCTTATCGAGCAAAAGAAGCAGAAGTAGCTTCATTGTCGATCAGTTTGCTGTGAATGCGGCCCTCGAAATAGATCAAACCTAAGATCAAGAGGGCTGCAAGTAACCATTTAGAACGAAATATCGAACTAGGTGCCATAGACTGTATGATCTCAAACAGCCTATTTCGGAAGCAACTAAAGTTCATGTAATTAGTCCATCCGCGTCATTTTTTGCTCAGCTGACAATACTATAGATCTTATCTACACTTACGGCCTGTGGATAATACAGGTCACCCCCATAAATCGAATGCAAATATTGTGATGGTCTCATTGAGCGCGCTCGGCGTGGTCTTTGGGGACATCGGTACAAGTCCTCTTTACGCTCTTCGCGAATGCTTTGGTGGTGAATATGGATTGCATCCGACACCGGAAAATATCATCGGTATTTTATCTCTGATTTTTTGGACGATGATCATCATGATCTGCGTGAAGTACATGGCTTTTGTCATGCGCGCAGATAATAAAGGTGAAGGTGGAATTCTTTCTTTGATGGCTCTTGCTGTGCGCAGCCAGCAACATAAAGATCTGACTCGCCGTCGTTGGCTCATGACGATTCTGGGTCTTTTCGGTGCGGCACTTTTATACGGTGACGGGATGATCACTCCCGCGATTTCGGTTCTTTCGGCGATGGAGGGTTTAACTTACGTCGCTCCTAGTTTTGAACCTTACATCGTTCCTTTAACCATCTTTGTGATCAATGCTCTTTTCTTAATGCAGAAATACGGAACGGGAAAAATCGGAGTTATCTTCGGTCCTATTCTGATGTTGTGGTTTGCGACATTGGCCGTATTAGGTATTCACTCGATGGCGGAAAATACGCATATCTTTGAAGCTTTGCTTCCGCATCACGCTTTGGAATTTTTCCTGCGCAATGGTTGGCATGGCTTCATCGTTCTTGGCTCAGTTGTTCTAGTGGTTACCGGTGGAGAGGCTCTTTACGCCGACATGGGACACTTTGGAAAACGTCCGATTCGTTTGGCGTGGTTTTTTGTCGCGCTTCCGGCTTTGACGCTGAATTACTTCGGTCAAGGGGCTTTGCTTCTTAATAATGCCGAAGCTGTTTCAAATCCGTTCTATCTTATGGCGCCGAAGTGGGCGTTGTTGCCATTAGTAATTTTAGCGACGACAGCGACTGTGATCGCCTCACAAGCTTTGATCTCGGGAATTTTTTCCATCACTCGTCAGGCGATTCAATTGGGATTCTGTCCTCGTATTTCAATTGTTCATACTTCAAGCCAAGAGATTGGTCAGATCTATGTGCCTTCTGTGAACTGGACACTTTTCTTAGGTGTTGTGTGGTTGGTTTTGACTTTCAAATCATCAAGTCACTTAGCCGCGGCCTATGGTATTGCGGTGACAGGAACAATGGTTATTACAACCATTCTAGCCTTTGAAGTGGCTCGACAAAAATGGCATTGGAGTTTGCTTAAGGCGTCTGCGATCTTTGGATCATTCTTTATTGTCGACATGGCTTTTTTTGCGGCGAATGTCCGAAAGGTCACTCATGGAGGCTGGGTGCCTTTAGTGATTGGTCTTGTGATTTATCTTTTGATGACGACATGGCAGAAGGGCCGTCAGGTGCTTTTCCGTCGCTTAAAAGAAAGATCCATGCCTATTGAAGAGTTCTGTCAAAAGCTCTTAAGAGAACCGCCATTGCGTGCGCCAGGAACTGCGATCTATATGTCCGGAGATCCTTGGGGTGTGCCTGTGCCATTGTTGCACAATCTAAAACACAACAAGGTTCTGCATCAGCGTGTGGCGATTTTAACTATTCAAACGCGCGAAGTGCCTTTTGTTTCCAAGAAAGATCGTGTGTCCATCCAGGAAGTCATTCCAAATATGTACCGCATTCTGGCGTATTATGGATTTATGGAAATCCCTAAGATGAAGCACATCTTAGAAGCGTGCCGTTCAAAAGACATTCACTTCAATGTCACGGATACGACATTTGTTTTAGGTCGAGAAACTATCATCGCCGACAAGAGCGCCAATCGTCCGGATGAGCCGGGGATGCCACATTGGCGTGAGCGTCTGTTTGCCATTATGTCGAAGAATGCACAAAGACCAACGGCGTTCTTTAGAATCCCTCCGAACCAAGTTATTGAAGTGGGAATTCAAGTAGAAATCTAATCAACCTAAGAGCAGATGTTCGATCTGCTCTTTTTGTTGAAGCCCGTCTTCATATCCGATCTCTGTCAGCGTTTTGCAGTATTCAGAATCAAAAAGTAAGAAGCTTGCGATCTCGCTGGCGTCTTGAAGAGAGCCCAATCCTCGCAAAAGATAACGAATCATGCGCGGCAATCGTTCCACTTTATTCGAGGCAATCTGCGAAAGATCTCGTGAAGGGGATATCCAAATGTATTCAATGGGCCGCACGGAAAGAGATGATTGCTCTTTTTCTGAAAGTTTGAGGATGTTTGAATTAATTCGTTCGATGCGCTCAATATCCACCTCAAGACCATCCATCATCACGGCATGCAATAAAACGCTGACAACGCGACCGACGGTGGGAGGTTTCACATCTTGCACGTGATGAGACGTGTAACAAAGATCCTGTTTTTTTCGGACTCCGATTGCGATGATCTTCTTAGCGCCCATATAGATCGCCGGGCCACACGGAGAATGGTTGCGAATACAGCCGTCTCCATAATGTCGATGCCCTATGGTGACTGGCGGAAACAAAAGGGGGATGGCCGAGGAGGCAAGCAAGTGATCCGAAGTGATTTGACTGACTTCGGATTGACGACGCACTCTTTGCCAGGAGGGAATCTCTTTCGTTCCTTGTACGAAAGTTACGGTCGACGTCGTGAAATAATCCAGGGCAGATACCGCCAAGGCCGAAAACTTCTTTGCTTCGATATTTTTTTGAATGTTTGAAAAATCGCAGTGCTCACGCAGTAAGGATTTTAAGGGCGTTGTATCTAAGAGCGCGCGCCGATGCGATGTCGGTTTCATTCCGCCCATGGAAAGATCCGTGAGCCATTTCATACCACCAAACGAAAGATGAAAAGGATCCGTAACATAGACTTGTTCCGCGGTGACGTGACTCCAAAGATTTAAAAGTTTTTTTGTCCCTGTTGTGATTTGGCATTCGGGGGTGGAAGCTAGCATCGTCGCATTGATGGCCCCCGCACTGACTCCCGTATAGTAGTTAAAGAGTTGCTGAACGCCATTTTTTTCCGCTATTTCGGCGATAGCAGCAATCACACCTGCCTGATAAGCAGCTCGCGCGCCGCCACCTGAGAGCACTAGACCTACCGACATAGCTTCAACCTCTTTACTAAAAATAATATTTTTACATTTGAAGTTTAAGGGTATTTCTAGACTTGAAGAAAAATACACACAGACTGATACTGTGAATGAACGAGGCACGATACAATCATCAATCGATTTATCGGTTCCATTGAAGGAAATAATACCTCGTAAAAGGACTCCCGAGCGGAGTCCTTTCTATTTTCTCCCTTCCTCTGCTTTATCATCGGATCAACTTTTTATGGAAGAGCT
>NZ_LUKF01000017.1:251645-365738 GCF_001592755.1 Bdellovibrio bacteriovorus
AGCTCTTCCATAAAAAGTTGCACGGCGTTTCAGGGTGAAGGGGAATATAGGGCAGGGCTTTTGTGGCCGCGCCAGCGTTTAGGTGCCTGCTTCTTTTTTGTACTGCTGTGTTTCATTTTTTTATTTTTTCCAAAAGGTGCCAGGGGACTTTTGGTTTTTTTGATTTGGAGAATTTGTTTTTTTAGATGGGATTCATTTTGTTTTTTGGTCTAGGGGAATGTGAATGGCCGCTCTTTGTAGCGACTTTGGGTTGGGATTTTGAAAGGGTGTTGAGAGTGGTTTATGGATCTTAGTTTTATTCTTCTTGTCGAAGGTTGATCTCTTTTCTTAATTACGAAATAGTTTGTTTGTTCAACAACATTGAACGACATCTTTTAAGGAGAAAATGATGAAACTAGTTTTGAGTGCATTGTTGGTTCTTTCGGCTGTTTCTGCTCAGGCGGCTGATGTTTATAAAATTGATACGAAGGCTTCGACTGTTGCTTGGAAGGGCACTAAGAAAGTTGGAAGTGCTCATGATGGCGCTATCGCGGTTAAAGAAGGTGATGTGACTGTTGATAAAGGACAGTTGAAATCAGCTAATATCGTTATTGATATGGCTACTATCACAAACAACGATGTGAAGGATGCTGAATACAATAAGAAACTTGTGGGTCACCTTTCTAACGATGACTTCTTTAACGTTCCAAAATTCCCGACTTCTACTTTCAAACTTACTAAAGTGACTCCAAAATCTAAAGAGGAAGTCACTGTCAAAGGTGAGTTGACGATCAAAGGTGTGACTCAACCTATCGAGTTCCCAGCGAAAGTTGTTGTGGGTAAAGATACTGTCACTGGCACTGCGGTTGTTAAAGTAGACCGTACTAAATGGGGTATCAAATACGGTTCAGGCAACTTCTTTAAAGAACTTGCTGGCGATAAAATCATCAGCGATGAGTTCGAATTGAACTTGAACCTGGTTGCTAAGAAGTAATTCAGAAAATTGAATTCTAAAAAAAAGCCTCGCTAAATATGCGGGGCTTTTTTTTATTCAACGAACGATACTCGTTGTTAATTTTTTAACGATGAATCTAAAAGAGAAACATTAAGTCGCCTGAAGTTTTTCAAGATCCAGTTTCCGCAAAGAAGGTGATAGATAGCCGATCAATCCGACCGTCAGAATGCACATGATCCCACCAAAATAAACAGCGGGCACAGTTCCTAAAAGCTTTGCGGCTATCCCAGATTCAAGTTCGCCAATTTCGTTTGATGAGCCGATAAAGATTGAATTCACGGCCGAGATCTTTCCACGCATATGATCCGGGGAAGACAGCTGGACGGCGGCAGAGCGAATCACCATGCTGATGCTGTCGAAGCTTCCACTGAGCGCTAGAGCAGCTACAGATAAATAAAAATTCGTACTTAAGCCAAACACCAAGATGCAAAAACCAAAACCGGTAACTGCACTTAAAAGCCATCGTCCGGTGCGCATTCCATTTGTTCTAGATAAGTAAAGACTCATCATGGTTGCACCGATAGCTGGTGCCGCTCTTAATATGCCTAGTCCTTTGGGTCCTACAAAAAGAATTTCATTCGCGAAGATGGGAAGAAGGGCGGTCACGCCTCCAAAAAGAACCGAGATCATATCCAAAGACAAGGCCGGCAGAAGAATCGGGTGTTTGAAAACGAATTTTCCGCCAGAAAGAAGTTCATCTTTGATTGAAGCATGCTGCACGGTTTGTTCCGGTGCTGGTAAGTCCTTACGAATTAACATCAGAGAAACTGAAGCTATCACCAACAAGATGCAAACAATACTTGAAGAGGCGACAGGTCCCCAGAAGCCAAAGATCAATCCACCAACCGCAGGCCCACCGATGCGGGCTACTTGCATCACCGAGCTTGAAACAGCACTGGCGCGCATAAGAAGACCGCGCTCCACCAGTCTTGGCACAATCGCAAAGATCGCCGGTTGAGAAAACGCACGGGCAAGACCCGTTAAGAAAGCGGCGAAGTATAGAAGCCCCACTTGAGTAGACACATTCATGTCGTGTGCGAAAAGATGCTCCGCTAGTACCACGAGACCTGAAAGCAAGCTCACGAAAATGACTCGACGATAAACCATCAAGGGGCGTAAACGATCCACCAGGTATCCCGCATACAGAGCAAAGCCAATCGCCGGAATCGCCTCCGTTAAGCCGATAAATCCTAAATACAACGGATCTTTCAAGAGATCATAAATACGCCACCCAAGAATGACGGCTTGCATTTGCACGGCGAAAGTAAAGAAGAAGCGGGCACTGACGAGTTTCTTAAAATCCAAAGGCATGCTCTTTATCTGCGCCTGGATTTCTTCTTTGGCAAGTTCTCATTTTGTGACGTCTGATTTCCTATCAATAGCAGTCCTAAATTGTCGCTATCTCAGACCGAGACATGCCAGCTCACTTATAGGGGAGCCCCTATGGCACCCTCCTTGCCTTTATTCATGTTGAGACGAATTTTTTGTTCAGGAGGGTTCTATGAAGATCCGTACCTTTAAAGCTTTAACAATGGCGATGGCGAGCACTTTTATCGTAGGCATGGCGGCACCGGTTTCTCAGGCTCACGCTTTCACGATGCCTTGGAAAAAGGCCGAAGCGGCTCCGCAAAAGGTACAAACAATTGTGATCGGCGTAGACGGACTTAGTTATTACGCTTTCAAAGCCGCACAACGCGAAGGTCTCTTTAAGGAGTTCTCACAATCAGGTGCGCACGTAGCTCCATTTCCTTCTATGACAGATCTTTCCTGGGCCTCCGTGACTCACACGGCAGACATCTTCGGTAATGCCGGTCGTATCAAATCTGTGGAAGCGACTTATTTCGATGATGCCACTCAATCCGTGCAAGGTGATCCTCGCGATTACTATCGTCGCCTTTCTTTTCCGAAGTACTACATGGGCGCTTTTGAGTTTTTCTTTAATCCGTATGTTGAAGCCTTGATGTATTTCCCAACAGAAGAAGTTCCAAAACTAGAAATCAAAACAGTTGTCGATGACCTTATTGCTGCTAAACCAAAGCAGTTCCTAACTGGCTATATCGGTGCGATTGATTCTACAGCGCACACTCAAAAGGACCGCTTATTCCCAGTCATGCGCATTCTTGATGCTGAATTAAAGCGTCTTTTAAAATCTTATAAAGACAAAGGCCAAGATGTTGAAGTGGTTCTAGTTTCGGACCACGGTAATATCGGACGATTCCAAGAAGGTAAGCCTGAAGAAGAATTAATAGGCGTTAACATTGGAGACGTAATTCAAAGAGCGGGTCTTAATAATGTTCAACAACTGAAAGATTCAAAAGATGTGGCTGTCCCTCTTATGGCATTGGGAACCTGGGCCCCCGTTTATCTAAAAGACCGCAAAAACATGCAAAACTTGATCGGAGAGTTCCGTAAGGAAAACTGGTTCGATCTTGCAGTGACTATCAATCGTAATAACGAAAGTGAAACTTTGATGGCCGTGACTTCTCAACAAGGAAGCGCCGTCATTCAGTACGATAAAAAGAACAAACTTTATTACTACTATGCCGAGACTGGAAATGCTCTTCGCATCGACAAAGAGTATATTTCTACGAAAGCGGCTCCCAAAGCCATCCAGCCTAAAGATCTAGTTAAAGCTTCTGAAAACTCATTATACCCAGACGCGATCTATCGTTTGGTCGAATCAGCTTCCGAAAGAAACTTCGACTTCCCAGATTTCATCCTGACTTTAAAAGATGGTTACTATATCAACTCTTCATTGGGCGCATTTACAAAAATGTACCGCACACACGGTTCATTGACGGCTTCATCTTCTTACGGATTGATGGCTTCAAATAAAAGAGCGATCCCTGGTCAAATCCGTTCTAAAGACATTCTTCCTTACCTTGGTATTGAACCTAAATCCCTTTTCGGAGAAACATCTCGCCGTTCTGATTTTTCAGCTCAGCAAGCGCTTGAAGACGTTGTGAAAAATGCCACTCGCGGTGTAGAGACGGAAGCAAAAAATCTTTCGCAAAAACGCATCTTCCAACATATTTCAAGATTCGTTTCTGACACGCGTCCGTATTTCCTAGTTTCAGAAATGAAAAGTTTCATGGATGCTTTCAAATTCGATCCATTCCAGAAATCGCCATCTCAAGCTCTGACTCCAATGAGCTTTGATATCAGTAAGTTCGACGTGACAACAATGATCAGCCCTGAAGATATCGGTGCGGTCACGGATGCAGTTCTAACTTCAGGTTCAGTTGATAACTTGATGAATGACCCGCGCGTGCAAAAAGTAAAAGAAAAAGTAGGTCTATTGCAAGACTCTAAAGGTGCGGGTATTGAGTGGAAGCAAGAAGAAGGGGCGACAGGCCTAGATTCTACTTTGAATAAATTTAAACAATACATCCTTCCGGCAAAACGTGCCGTGATGAAGATGTACCAAATGCCATATCTTTTAGAAAAATCCATCGTGGTTCAGGAAAAGCCTTACATCCCTGAAACTCGCGATCTGCAATTTGCTCGCACGTGGACTTCTAATAAATCTGACTTGGTTAAGAGTTATAAAGCTCTAAATTCTCCAAGCAATAAGCAAGTAGCCCAAGTTCAATCTCTGTTAAAAGAAGCTATCAAAGAAGCAGAGTTGGAAGAACGCGTTTACCCAACGGCTCTTTCTAAAGTCTATAATGAAAAACTTGATGACGTGACTCTAGTTTATGTTCCCGGCATCTATAACAGCATCTTTGACAGAGAAATCTTCAGTCTAGGCCTCAACGCTGTCAGCGATGAAATGGGTGTACGTGTCATCACGCCACCAGTAGAAGCAACATGCTCTAGTGATTACAATGCAGAGATCATTCTAAAATACCTTCGTGAAGATTTTAAGGCCCGTCAAGCGCGCGGTCATAAAGCTCCTCGCTACTTGATCGTGGGTTACTCTAAAGGTGCTGTTGATACACTTCATGCCTTTACAAAAGCAGGTTCTTTTGTGTCGACATACGTAAAAGGTTTCGTGGCAGTCGCGGCTCCTTTGCATGGCTCTAGCATCCTAAATACAACAGACGTTCCTTTCGCGTTGGTTTCAGCTCTTTCTGAAAATGAAGGTCCTGAAGTTTGTAAAACAGAAAAGACAGCTTCTAAGTCTATCACGCCAACAGCGATGGAAGCTTTCTGGAGAAAAAATGAGACATCCCTCATTGGTCTGACTCGTTACTTCTCTGTGACTTTCGAAAGTGATCCTGAAGATTCACACATCTTCATGAAAGCGACGAAAATCATCGGTCAGTTTGATGAAAGCAATGACGGTGTTGTGACGGTGTCTTCTTCGAAGTTCCCGAAAAAGCTGATGGCCTTGGATATGGGAACTATCAAAGCCGATCACTTGGCAGGTATCTTGTCTTCTCGCTTTAACCAAAAAGCCTTTATGAAAGGTTTGGTTCAATCGATGGCAGAATTGAATGTGACCGATGACAAAGAAAATCTTCGCTGGAACACGCAAGTGATCTTAGCTGAAGCGAATCGTCATCCCTTCAAAACTCAAAGCTACGCTCGTCTTGGAAAAGACGGTCTAGCGAAAGTGTACTCGTTAAAGGCTGAGCACTTGGTAGATTTCCTTCCGTACGGAAACTCTCACGAGTTGAACCGTCAATTAATCCCGGCGGTGAATGACCCGGCATCAAGCTATGAAGTGAAAACAAAACTTCCAAGCTCTCAGTTAAGCTATGATCCGTATGCGGTGTTGGATGTACAAAAACTTCCAGACATTATGGCGGTGAAAAAAGTCAGCCCAGCAACTCGCGCGAACATGCCAAACGGCATTAACATTGAGTACAATCACAAGAACATGGTGCACTTCCGTATGGATCACCAGTTCAATTACGAGTCGCGCTCTCCGGGTGGTTTGGATGACAACAAAGACTTTGGTTATATTACGGCGGAATACAATGGCGAGCCATGGGCTTTGATGAAGAGTGTTAATAACTCTATGCGCATGACTACTTTGGCCTACAGATTTTCACCGGTCGAGTTTTCAAAAATGAACTTAAAGCTGGCTGTAACCAAGGGTGTTAAAGGCGCGGACCCTGTAAAAGGCAAAACGGGCATTGATGACTCTGCTTTCCAGGTGTGGTTCACAGTTCGTATTGGTAAAGCGAACGGCGATCGTACTTTAGTAGATCCAAAGAATGACAAGGTTGTTCTTTTCGGTTACTACTGGGGTGATGAAGTTTCTGGTGAAAAAAGACAAGCCGGACAGATTTTTGAAAACTGGTACTCTAACAAAAATATTGTCGTAGCGACTTTGCCAGAGGCAAAACAACTTTTGCTAAACAATCAAGACATGCTGGGTAAAGCACAAAACTACCAGCGCAACTTGGCTGAAGACTTGGCAAAAGCTTTCCCGGGCGTTTCAGTTGATGATATGGAGATCGCAGCGATCACTATCCAGCATGACTCTAACGACGCGAAAGATTCTTCGGAAGCTTATTTCAAAGGATTGAGCTTCCAACCATAAAAGGAAGTTCATGTCGGGTTCTAGAGAGTGGGTCTTAATTCGTGGCATCGTCAGTGAAGAATTTCACTGGTGGGATTTTCTGCCCGAAATGAAGACCCGCTTCCCGCAAGATCTTCTGCATACTCCGGACATCATCGGTAATGGAAAGTTTTTTGAAAAGACCACTCCTTGGAGAGTGAAACCCAATATCGAAGGTCTTCGTTCCCAAGTTCCGACAAATAATAAAAAAATTCTTTTTGGGTTTTCTTTAGGCGGAATGCTTTCGCTTGAATGGGCGCATACCTACCCGGAAGAGGTGAGGGCGGTCGTTCTTGTAAACTCCAGTCTTAACAATTCTCCTTTTTATCGCCGAATGACTCCAGGAGCATTTCTGAATATTGCAAAGCTCGCGGCTGTGAAAGATCACGTCGTAAAAGAAGAACGCGTCTTAAAGATGACAAGCTTCCTTCCTGAAGAGCGAATTAAAAGCATGGCTCCTGTCTGGGGCGAACGAAGTCAGAAGTATCCACTGCGTCCTACCAACTTCTTGTGGCAATTGGCGCTAGCTTCGCAGATTCCGCAAAGGGAAAAACCCCAGATTCCGGTCTTAGTTTTATCGTCGGGTAAAGATAAGGTCGTGCATCCATCTTGCTCAGAGCGAATTGCAAAGAAATGGAATCTTCCTTTGATCACGCACCCCGAAGCAGGGCATGATCTTTTCTTGGACGACCCACACTGGATCCTGAATCAGCTGCAAAACTGGTTAGAAAAAGAAAAGATTTAAAACTGTGTGAGCCACTGATCAATGGCTGGAGAAAACTTCTCTGCCACCGTGAACATCCACAGGGCTGTGACTGCACCCGCAAAAACGTCCATCGTCCAATGAGCTCTTAATAAAAGAACAGTGATTACTTCGTAAATCACAATGAAAATAGCTAGCGCGGTAAATAAGGGCCCGCCTAAAGAAGCCACTTCTAAAGCACCAAAGACTGCTAAGGCCGTGTGACCAGAGAAAAACAAATCGTTCGAAACACCGTAAGTCACAAATAAGGAAGGAAAGCCCGGGTCTTTCCAAATCATACCTTCCGGCGTAGGCAATACGGTGATGACTTGATTGATCTGACGAAGCGCGAACAGAAAGAACAATCCAAAAAGAGGTCGGATGGACGGGCCCAATAAAGCCGATGCAATCAGAAAGATCCCCAAAGCATCCACAATCAAAGAGCTTGAGATTAAAAGCGCGCGTGATCCCCAAGGGTGATGTTGTAAAGTGGCGTTGATCTTGTCGGTGAACTTATGAACAGAATCATGAATAGCACCCGCATGCTTCTGATTTCTTTTTCCCAAAAGTTTTTGCGAGAATAACCAAATGGCGACAGCTCCTGCCGCGATCAAGCTTTTAATAACCAAACTCATAGCCCACACCTGCTTTGAGGTCACCATAGCCCATTGCTGCTTTTCAGAAAAGAAGAACTTGTAGATCCCTTGGGCGGCCCTCGACAAAATCTGTCTTCAGGCGCTTCAAGGCGTTCTGAGGTCTTCGTCTTATAATGAGAATCGTTAGAAATATCAGGAGATTAGAAGAACTCCCCAATGGCTTTTTCTTTGCACCGTAAAGAAGAGATCGAGGTGTATATGAAAGACGCTAAATTTTTAATCATCACTCTTCTTGCAGTAGCGGCAATGTCCCTCAGTGCGTGCGCGAAAAAGGATTCCGAATTTGCAGCTCGTTATCAAAGAAATAAAATGGGCGCAAAAGTGGTTGATGGCCCAAAAACCCAAGCCGCTGGCGAACAAGCTGCCGCGCAAGGTTTAGAAGCGGATGTTGTCAACGTCACTCGTCATTGGACTCCCGAAGGTCAGCCAGGCCCTCGCGTGGTCGTTTCAACAATCCTTGTGAATAACCAAGAAGTCCCTGTGACGACGGCTCATACAGGAACGGAACAAGTTAACGGCCGAGTCGATATTGCGGGTTATGTTGTAGCCTTCCATGCCATGTGTGGAAACGCGACTTGCAATCCCTACTATGCAACGATGGAAGTCTATCAAAACAATCGTATGCTTATTCAAGAGGGCGTGCGAGTTTTCTTCGACAAGCAAACTCCTGCTGATGAAGATCGCTATCAATGGTTTAAGCCTGAAGAGTCTTTGCCTTTAGTGGGCGCAGGCGGGGTGAGTGATCCATCAGGAATGGTGGGTTACTTCAACACGACCCAAGCCGTGATCGGTTCAGGTCGTATCAAATAGTCTGTCTTCTAATATTAAGTCAGTTGTGACGGAGAGTTCTTGCGCAGTCTCTCCGTTTTTCCTTTTTCGATCTCTTCATTTAGAATTTCTGAAAGATGTGTGTTTCGAGTTTTCACTAAAGAATCTATCTTAAGAAGATAATCGGCCAGATGATGAAACAGTCTTTCAATCTCTGAGTCCGTTTCTAAGCGCCCTTCCTCTTCTTTAATCTCCTCGGTCAGGCGATCCACAATAAAAAGGGCCGCGTTTAAGGAAATACCAATCTGATGAAGATAATCACGCTCGAGATAGAGTTGGCGTTGCGACTCGTCCATGAGGCCTCCTGTTCTTCTCAGTATCAAAAGCTCTTACGCGCTGGGCAACTTGTAGCTTTGCAAGTGAATTGGAAGGGTGATGAAAGCTGAATATTTTTCAGTGGAGTTTGTGAATTACTCATTCTTAAGCATTGGCCATCTGTGTCTAAAGTCACTTTGAACCCAGCAAATTCCGTCAGATCAAATTTAAGAGGTTTTTATTTTAGGTTTTAGTTAAGAAATGGTGTTGAAACGGGACTGAAGTCGTGGCACCTTACTTGCTCATTAGGGTTCGGTGGCTCCAATTTGGGACCAGTTTGACTCCTTTTTTCAGCCCCATTTGGTTTGGGTGCCGAAAGAACGTGAATTTGATTTTTGATTTAAAGTTTTTGGGAAGTTTAACAAGAACAAAAAACCATTAAGGAAAGGGAAACCAGTGAAAAAACAAATTTTGATGTCACTGATTTTGGGAACTATGGTTACTGTAGCTGCTCATGCAGAAGAGCAAGCACAAAACCAAACAGCGAACACAAGCACTGTAAAAGTGACTGACGTTCAAAACAAAGAAGAACAAAAGAAAGATATCGACGAAGAGATCACGAATGCTCGTATGCGTTCTGAACTTGGTTCGAAATCTCAATGGTCTTTCAAATCTAGCCTTGGCTACAACGGTGGATCTCTTCAAAGACCATTCGATGCTATCCGTCCTAACTACCGCGCGTCTGCTTCAATCGAGTCCTTGACTCAATTGTCTGGTAACGTAGGTGTTAACTACCGTGTTTCTAAAGGTGGTAACCTTTCTTTCGGTACTGGTATCGTTGTAATGGATCCTCTTCACGGTGACATCACGAAGGATTTCCAAGATCCTCGTAACTCAAACCGTAAAGTACGCCGTTCTCAAGTTTCTACTCCGTACCTTGATTACAGCCACGGTTACCGCGCTTTCGACATGCAAATGATCTCTAGCGTGACTTACTCTCACTACACTGAAGAAGATTCTACTGATTACTACAACCTTTTGGGTAACGTATCTGTAAGCCAAACTGTGCTTGCTGATTTCGGTTCTTCTAAATGGTCTGGTGGTGCTTCTATCTCTATCGATAAAGACATCGCTAAAGGCGCAATGGACCAAGTTGATGCTCGTTATGACTACGGTGTAGGTTTGTTCCCATTCGCGGAATACACTTTCAACGATACATTCTCTTTCAGAACAGTTTTCGGTTACTTCCAATTTGCTAGATACGAAGACTACACTGAAGAAGGTCTTTACCAACTTGAGCCATACCAATCAGTTGGTATCGGTATCTCTGTTACTCGTGATATCTACGTTTATCCAAACGTACAATTCACTCCTAAAGATATCCGCGACGACCGTACAAACGTTGCAGTATCTGCTAACTTGAACTTGTTCTAATTTGAACTCGCTCATTTGAGTGAAATAGAAACCCACGGCCACAAGCTGTGGGTTTTTTTTTATGTCTATTCCTCTTCTGTTTTCTCAGGATTGTTTTCAACTGGAGGCGTCTGCAATCGCCGCCCCGGTGAATAAAGAGATACCTACAAGGCAAGCTACCAGATACTTCGACGTCATAATCTCTCCTTTGTTTCAAACTGTACGGACAGTATTCAAAACAAAGCGTCCTTATTGGATCTTAAATAGGGGATTCTGTCTTTATACAGAAATTAGCGCTGCGGGCACGGGGCACGAGAAGCTCGTCTTCTTAGAAAGAAAAAACCCACTTTGCAGTGGGTTTTTGAAGTTTGATTTAAAGTTTTGCTGTCGCTGACATCGGCAACAGAGGAAGAGGATCAATCGGACCGCGATCTTTGCGGATCTCGAAGTGCAAATGAACGCCTGTAGCGCGTCCTGTACGGCCCATGGCGCCGATAACTTCGCCTTGGTGAACTCTTTGGCCTTCCGACACCAAGATCTTGTCAAAGTGAGCGTAAAGCGTTGCCCAGCCATCGCCAGACTCGATCAAAACCATTTTTCCATAACCACGGAACTCACGACCCGCATAGATCACAGTTCCTGATTGAGAAGCCAAAATCGGCGTTCCTTTAGGAGCGGCCAAATCAATACCCAAATGAGGGCGTTTTTTCTTAGGTAAAAAACCACGTGTCATACGAGCGCGATCCACGGGCCAATCAAACGTCAACTGTTGTTGTATCGAAGGGCTGTGGTCAGAAGCCGTGCTGCGAGCGTCAGACGCGCCGCCCGGCTTGAAATACTCGCGTGAAAGGGGAGTGTGAAAAGTGGTGCAGGAGCCCAACGCTCCTACAAAGAAAATGCATCCTGCAAATTTAACTAGCTGATTCCATCCTGGTGTCATGCTTTGAGTATACTTAATAACCCCGCGGATCCAAAGCATTATTTTGGAATTACCGGATGATAATTCCAAAACGACACAGGTCTTTTAATACTAATAAATGGGGAACTGTTTGCAGAGTTGCTTCACATCTTCATGAATTTTGGACTTCATTGCGACATCTTCTGGATTATTCAGAACTTGCGCAATCCATTTAGCAATCTGCTTCATCTCGGAAGTGCCCATACCTCTTGTTGTTAAAGCAGGTGTTCCAATACGAACACCACTTGTGACAAACGGCGAGCGCTTTTCATTTGGCACAGTGTTTTTATTTACAGTGATGCCGGCCTCATCCAAAGAATGTTCCGCCACTTTGCCTGTGATTTCACGATCGCTCAAATCCACAAGAATCAAGTGATTGTCTGTGCCGCCAGTCACAAGTTTGAAGCCCAAAGAAAGCATTTCATCGGCCAAAGCTTTCGCGTTTTGAATCACTTTTTCGCTGTATTGCTTAAACTCGGGCTTTAAAGCTTCGCCGAAAGCCACGGCTTTTCCGGCGATAATATGTTCAAGCGGTCCACCTTGGATGCCCGGGAAGATGCGTGAATTCATGGTCTTCGCTTTTTCTTCTGAGTTCGTCAGAATCATACCGCCACGAGGACCGCGCAAAGTTTTGTGCGTAGTAGTCGTGATATAGTCTGCATACGGAACGGGAGAAGGATGATGTCCTGTCGCCACAAGACCTGCAAAGTGAGCCATGTCGACAAGCAACTGTGCGCCGACTTCATCTGCGATCTCTTTGAATTTTGCGAAGTCCAAAAGGCGAGGGTAGGCGCTGTAACCAGCGATAATTAACTTCGGTTGTGTTTCTTTCGCTGTGGCGCGGATTGTATCATAATTGATGCGACCCGTTTCAGCATCTAACTTGTAAGAAGCCGCTTTAAATAAAAGTCCGCTGAAGTTCACCGGAGAACCGTGAGTTAAATGTCCACCGTGGGAAAGATCCATTCCAAGAATAGTGTCACCCGCTTTACAAGCCGCCAAGTAAACAGCCATATTTGCTTGAGAGCCTGAGTGAGGTTGTACGTTCGCAAAACCCACACCAAAAAGTTTTTTGGCTCTTTCGATTGCAAGACTTTCTACAGTGTCGACGTTGACGCAACCACCGTAATAGCGTTTTCCCGGGTAACCTTCCGCATACTTATTTGTCAAAATGGAGCCTTGAGCCTCCATCACCGCACGCGAAGTGTAGTTTTCAGAAGCAATCATCTCTAATCCGAATTGCTGACGATCTGATTCTTTGTTAATCGCCGCTAAAATTTCAGGATCAACTTGCGCTAAAGATTGAGACGTAGAATGCATAAAAGCTCCTTCATGGCTTCTGATTAGAAGGATTATTGCGTGAATGGGACTTAATGAAAAGCCTCAACAACCAGTGTCGCTGTTAGGATCTTTTGAAGCTTCTGATGCAAAAAATGGAATCAACATCGGCATTATCATCGCCAATGATCAGTTTCAGGAGGAATTATTTCTAGCAGGGAAGTTCGAGCTTATTGACTCGATTTCGATGTCGGCCGCCAGCAAACTTCGTTTCTAAAAAAGCTTTGATCATTTTCACGGCCAAATTAGGCGCAATGAAACGAGCCCCCATGCAAAGAATGTTTGCATTATTATGTTCCCTTGAAAGACGAGCGACATCTTCGTCCCAACAAAGAGCGGCGCGCACTTGCGGGTAACGATTTGCACGGATCGCCATACCTTGGCCTGATCCACAGATCAAAATACCCAAAGCAGGACCTTCAAGTGAATCTTGAACTCCGTTTTTCTTGTTTTGAAGTTCTACTTCAACAATGTTTTTGCAAACTTTGTCGGCGTAATCGGGATAATCGATAGAATCGGGTGTGTGTGTCCCTAAATCCTTCCATTGAAGGTCGGGGAAGGCTGCCATCACTTTCAGTTTTAAATCCAACCCTGCGTGATCACAACCTATGTACACAACCATGTTTCACCCTATTTTAATTTTGAGAATATAATCGACGCGTTTGTTCCGCCGAAACCGAAGCTGTTGTTGATAACATTATCAATCTTACCTTCACGAGCTTTGTTAGGAACATAGTCCAAATCACAGTCTTCGCTTGGGTTTTCTAGATTGATTGTCGGTGGAGCTACTTGATCGCGAATCGCCATCACACAGAAAGCAGACTCAATCGCACCTGCAGCTCCCAACGCGTGACCTGTCATAGATTTCGTAGAAGAAACCCAGACCTTCTTCGCGTGATCGCCCAAAAGACGTTTGATAGCTGCGGACTCAAGACCATCACCCATCGGTGTGCTTGTGCCGTGTGCGTTTACATACTGAATGTCAGAAGCTTTCAGACCTGAATCTTCCAAAGCCATTTTCATCGCACGGAAGCCACCTTCTCCTTCTGGAGCTGGGGACGTCATGTGATAAGCGTCGGAAGAAACGCCGTAGCCCGTGATCTCGCAAAGAATTTTAGCGCCACGTTTTTCAGCGTGCTCTAAAGACTCAAGGCAAAGAACTGCGGCCCCCTCTGCTAGCACAAAACCATCACGGTCTTTGTCCCAAGGACGGCTGGCTTTTTCCGGGGCATCATTGCGAGTGGAAAGAGCTCTCATAGAAGCAAAACCACCGACGGCAAGTCCGCAGATAGTGCTTTCTGCTCCGCCCGCAAGCATCACTTCCGTATTTCCATCACGAATGTAGCGAACAGCATCACCAATAGAGTGAACGCCAGACGCACAGGCTGAAGTGATAGAATAGTTAGGACCTTTCAGTCCTAAAGCGATAGAAACTTGTCCAGCTGCCAAGTTGGTGATGACAGCAGGGATGAAGAAAGGACTGATGCGGCCTGGTCCTTTTTCCTTCAATTTTATCGATGTTTCCTCGATGGTATGAAGACCACCGATACCCACACCGATAATGACTCCCGTTTGATCTTTCACATCTTGAGTCAGCTCCAATTTGGCCATTTCAAGAGCCATCTTGGAAGCTGCGATCGAATAGTGAATGAACTCGTCCATTTTCTTCTGTTCTTTTTTCTCGACGTAAAGATCAGCATTAAAGCCTTTCACTTCGCCGGCAAAAGTAACATCGAAACCCGTTGTATCGAATTTAGTGATCTTAGCAATACCAGATTGCCCACGTTTTGCGGCAGACCAGCTATCCTCAATGGTATTACCAAGGGGAGTGACTGCGCCCACGCCAGTGACGACGACTCTTCTTTGCGGTTTTGATGGACGTTCAAATCGGGAGTTCATAAAAAATTAAGCTTTTCCTTTTTTCTCAAGGTAAGAAGCTACGTCTTGAACAGTTTTCAACTTCTCAGCGTCTTCGTCTGGAATTTCAAGATCGAATTCTTCTTCCATAGCCATCACAAGTTCAACGATATCAAGGCTGTCTGCACCTAGGTCGTCGATGAAAGAAGCTTCAGGCTTCACTTTATCTGGATCTACGCCTAATTGCTCAACGATGATGTCTTTTACTTTTGGATGAATTGCCATTTGTCCTCCTAATATGCGTTCATCTAATTTAATTCACAAGTCTAGTCGTCATCTGCCTTTTAATTGCAGCTGACTTTTTATTTTTGCGAATAGGCTCTGAAAACAGAGTTCTATTCAGCAAAAAAATTTAATTCATATGCATGCCGCCGTTTACATCCAGAGTATGCCCTGTGATGTATTTCGATTCGTCACTGAGAAGGAATCGAACGGCTTGCGCAACGTCTGTTCCTTCGCCGATTTTAGCCAAAGGGATTTTCTCCATCATCTTGGCTTTAACGTCTTCAGAAAGAACTTCTGTCATTTCAGTTCCAATAAATCCAGGCGCTACGTTGTTCACGCGGATATTGCGTGAGGCAAGTTCTTGAGCCACGGATTTCGCAAAAGCGATAGTTCCAGCTTTAGAAGCCGCGTAGTTCGCCTGTCCGGCATTTCCAATTTCACCAATGATCGAAGTGATATTCACGATGGAACCTTTGCGAGATTTCATCATCGGTTTAGTGAAAGCTTTCGTGACTAGGAAAGTGCCACGAAGATTTGTATTGATAACAGAGTCAAAGTCTTCGGCTTTCATGCGCAGAAGAAGTTGGTCTTTAGTGATACCCGCGTTATTTACCACGCCATCCACTTCAGGCCATTTTTCCAAAATGTGTTCGACAGCTTCGTTTACGGAAGCTTCGTTAGCGATGTCCATTTTGATGTAGAAGTGACCTTCACCCGGAAGAGTGTGAGCAACTTGTTGAGCGGCTTCTTCGCGTGAAGAGTAAGTGAACGCTACCTGAGCGCCTTCTTCCGCAAGAAGTTTTACGATAGCAGCTCCAATGCCGCGGCTACCGCCAGTTACAACGATTTTCTTTCCTTGAAGAGATTTTCCACTCATGTGCAAGTCCTTTTCAGCACACTTTGGCCGAACTCAGAGTAAAGCTCAAGAAATTTCAATGACTCGAAGCTTTCAAAAAATCCTCAATATTTTTAATATCTTCCATGCTTGTTGTGGTCATCACTTTGAAGTAATCACCATCAATCTTTTTTAGAAGACCTTGAAGGACTTTACCTGCGCCACATTCGATGATTTGAGAGTGACCCAGGGATTTTAAAGTCTCCATGCTTTGAGTCCAACGAACAGGTGCAGAAACTTGGCGAATCAAATTTTCGCGAAGAACAGAACCTTCTGTTTCAGATTTAGCATGGAAGTTTTGAATAACAGGGAATGCGGCCTTGTTGAATTCCATCGCAGTCAGCACTTCGCGCATTTTATCTTCGGCAGGCTTCATCATTTCGCAATGAAATGGTGCTGACACCGTCAATGGAATAAGTTTGGCTCTTTTTGGAGCATCGGCAAAGATAACTTCTGGTTTGAAGTTGTCTTTCAACCAATTGATAGCGGCCTGTGATCCTGAAATCACGATCTGTCCCGGAGAGTTGAAATTCGCTGGAGAAAGTGGCCCCACTCCGGAATTTTTCACGACGTAATTGCAAAGGGTTTCAACTTGATCGGGCTCTAAGCCAAGAACGGCAACCATGCCACCTTTACCAACAGGAACAGCCGATTGCATAGCTTGTCCACGAGTGCGAACCGCGCGCATGCCTTGATCAAAACGAATCACATCAGCTGCAACTAAAGCCGCGTACTCGCCGATAGAGTGTCCAGCCGCTGCAGAAACTTTCAAATTAAATTCATTGCGCAAAACTCTTTGCGTGGCTGTTGATACCAAAAGCAATGCGGGTTGAGTGTTTTCCGTCAAAGCAAGATCTGATTCACTGCCTTCAAAGCACAGTTTTTTCATGTCTTGCTTCAGAGCTTCAGAGCCTTCTTCGAAAGTCTCTTGAGCGATTTTGAAGTTATCAAACAAAAAACGGCCCATGCCAGGTTGTTGGCTGCCTTGTCCAGGAAATGCTAATGTAAACATTTTTAGTACCTCAATAGAATACTGCCGGAAGTAAGACCTGCACCGAAAGCGGTAAGCAGAATCGTCTGACCCCGTTTGATTTTTCCATTTTTAACTGCCCAATCAAAGGCAAGAGGGATGGAGGCTGCAGAAGTGTTACCTGTTTCTTGAAGGTAAACAATCACGCGCTCCATAGGGAACTTGAACTGATCTGCAACAGCTTCGATGATGCGCTTATTGGCCTGGTGAGGCACGATCCAGTCAACTTGTTCAGGAGAAACTTTATTGTGCTCAAGAGCTTCTTGGCAGCACAACGCCATTGTACGAACGGCATTTTTGAAGATTTCACGGCCCTTCATTGTCATGAAGTTTAAGCCTTTATCAATCGCCTCATGAGATTGAGGGATGCGACTTCCGCCCGCAGGTAAAATCAAAAGCTCAGCTAAAGTTCCATCCGCATGCAGATGTGAACTTTCGATGACGTTTTTATCGCCTTCAGCCGCACGAGAAAGAACCCACGCACCCGCACCATCTCCGAAAAGAATGCAAGTTTCGCGGTCTTTGTAATTCATGTAGCGAGAAAGAACTTCGGCACCAATCACCAGAACGTTTTTGTACATTCCTGTACGGATGAATTGGTCCGCGATGGAGATACCATAAAGAAAGCCGGAACAAGCGGCATTCAAATCCACCGCCATGATGTTTTTAGCCCCCAACTTGGCTTGCACGAATGCAGCCGTGGATGGCATCTGGTGGTCACCAGTCACGGTGCCCACAAGAATCATGTCGATGTCTTCGATTTTTAAATTGGCGTCTTCAAGAGCTCTTTTGGCGGCGATCACGCAAAGATCAGATGTAGCCTGATCTTCGGATGCGATATGGCGGCGTTCGATCCCTGTTCTTTCAACGATCCATTGGTCGTTTGTCTCCACCATTTTTTCAAGATCCTTATTTGAAAGAATCTTTTCTGGTAGATACGAGCCTATCCCTGAAACTCGAGATCGATACATTCCTGCCATGGAGTCAACCTTGCTGTAAGTGATTACTTAGCTGCGCTGATTTGTTTGCCTTTGTAGTACAATGCACCGTCAGCACCTTTAGATGCACGGTGAGGGCGTACTAGCTCGCCAGTTTTCTTTTCAACAGCTACTGCTGGAGCAGATAGACCGTCATGAGAGCGGCGCATGTCACGGCGAGAGCGAGACGTTTTCTTCTTAGGAGTTGGCATTTCAAACCTCTTTTTGAGTCATTTATAATTGAAGCACGTTAATTTAACCAAAGAACAATAAAAATCAACACTTTAATTGAGTTTGATATTCTTTAGAACCGCAAATGGGTTCTGGGGCTTTTCTGAGGGCATCTCTTCATTGTAGCTAAAGGGCTGTCCTTCCTCGGGAATTCTGCAATCCGAAGGCTTTCCGTCGACAGTTTCCGGGCATGCTGGATTAAAAGGCGCAGCAAGAGCCACGATCTCATGAAGGAATTCCCCCATATCAAACACCATATTTTCGTATTCAGAGAATTCAGGGCCTTCCGTTGGAAGATCACTGACGTGGTTCACCTTTGAATACTTGCTATTGCGAGGCTGATCTTGTTTAGGGATCAGGATCTCGTGAAACTTCTCATTCACTGGATAATCAATGTCGATACCGCAGCGAGAGCACACTTCCGGAGACTTCGTCACGATACGGCCCGTAAGTTCGAAATCGCGAGAATTTAAGGGTTTAATGAAAAACTCAGTCTGATAATGATTCTTACCGACGATATCCTTCAGAACGGCATTGGCCTCGCCCGTTTCTGTGGACCAGGAATAAGAGCGTCCTTCTTCAGGAACTTCGGTCAGTTTAATTTTCATAAGAACTCCTCAAGTGCGGCCAAAATCAAGACTTTAACTAGTGGCAAGCAGGATGTTTTAAGGCATTTGGAAGCGCTAGGTCAAGCCCTGTTTTGCCCCCTTTTTCCTAATTGGAAATAACGGGGATTAGACGGGAAAGATTCTAGGCGGCCTCAAAATAGGCGGTTTTAAGATTGTTAACATAAAGGCCCCGAGGCTTTTGGAATCCCACGGCAACTTGTTTATTTTTATATAAATCACAAGGAGAGACTCATGAAGCGTTTGGTTTTAGCTTTAGCAGCGGTATCTATGTTTCATTCATTCCCGGCATATGCCGCTATCAACACGGCGAACATTATTCAGGTTCAGGCGACCGTGGTTTCGGTAGATCAGAAAAGTCGCAAGATTGTTTTAAAAACAGATTCTGGTGAAGAGGTCGCAGTGGTCGCTGGAGACGAAGTTAGAAACTTCGCCCAAATTAAAAAAGGCGATGTTCTGAAAGTCGACTATCAAGAGTCCCTAGCTTGGGATATTAAAAAAGGGGGCGGGGCTCCGGTGGCGATGAGTGAGTCGACTGAAATGGATGAGGCGCAACCCGGACAAAAACCTGCCGCGCGCATGGTGAATCAAGTGACGGCGACAGGCACTGTGATCAAAGTGAATTCAAAAGCTCAGGCTATTACGGTGAAAGGTCCGGAAAGAACTATTGTTCTTCAGGTGCCTAAACCAGATGTCTTAAAAAGTATAAAAGTGGGAGATCAGATCCAGGCCTCTTATACAGAAGCCATGGCTGTCTCTGTTGAATCCGTGAAAAAATAATTAGTAGTTCGTATAGAGGTCTTCAGCTTTGGGTGAAGACTTAATCAGCTTTAGATCCTTTAACTGTTGAACCAAGGTGCTCCAGCGGGTGGAACTCATGGAGCCCAAGGTTTCTTTTGTTTCAATCAAAGGCTTTTGAACTTCTGCCGCCTTATTGAAAGTTTGCAAATCAAAGGCTTTGTTCAGTGTAGCCATGTGTTTATTCGTCTCTTTAGGATCTTTCAGATAGGCGATCCAACCTTCACGCGAAGCTGCGACAAACTTTTTAACTAGTTCTGGCTTTTTAGAAAGCGTTTCTTCTGTGGCGCCAATCACCACCAGATAGGGGTTAAAACCCTCTTCGGCAATTAAGAATGTCTTTACTTTAGCTCCGGCTTTTTCTGCGCTTAAAGGCTCTGTTGTGATGAAGCCCTGCTGAGAGAAATTCTTGTCGTTCAAAAAGTTACTCACTCCGCCAGCGTAAGGCACTACTTTCACTTTGGGTTTGCCGAATTTTTTTACGAGGTACTGATAGTAAGGCAGACCCGACTGCATCGAAAGAATGCCTTCACTCATAAAAACATCTTTCAGGTTTTTATAATTTTTTTCCGCGTGGCTCATCACGATGTAAGGTGATGTTTGATAGACAGCAAACAGACCTTTGACTTTGTTTTTCGAATTGCGATCTTGAGAAAGAATCACTTCATCAGCACTGACAATAGCGAATTCCACTTTGCCGTTTGCAAGCATTTGTACTGTGGGCGTGCCAGATCCACCTTCTAAGATTTTCACATCTAAACCATGCTTTTTGTAAATCCCTTGAAGGGCGGCCGCATAAAATCCACCGAATTCTGGTTCTGCTTTCCAATTCAACGCCAGTGTGACTGACGTCGGTGTTTGAGCAAAAGCCGGGGAGACTAAAAGAAAAGCGAAACTTAAAAGCCAAGATTTCATTTCAAAGTCCTTATTCTTGTGATGAAGAGGCAAAAGGTCGTCGCAACACGATGAGTTTGTGTACGGCTGTTAGTGTGCCCATAAATAATAGTCCCATGAGTGATAACAATAATAATGCCGCAAAGACGATGTCTACTCTTTGCTGTGTGCGTGCTGAATCAATCAAAGCACCTAAGCCGCCACCGCCGACGAACTCCCCCGCGATGGCTCCGATAATGGAAAGACCGGCTGAGATCTTTAGTCCAGAATAGATATAAGAGTAGGCCGAAGGGATGCGAAGTTTTAAAAGCATTTGCAAACGAGACGCATGATAAATCCGAAAGAGATCTTTTTGAGATTCACTGGCACTTTCTAGGCCCATCAGTGTATTTGCGATAATCGGAAACAACGAGACGATAAAGCTAGACGCGATTACTGTGGGCGCTCCAAAGCCGAAATAGATCACCAATAACGGAGCAATGGCGATAATCGGGACAGTTTGAAAAAACACGGCAAACGGCAAAATGGCGCGTTTTAAGAGATCTGACAGTGAGAATACAAACGCGATCAAGTTGCCGATGAGGATACTCAAGGCGAGTCCAGCAAGAACATTGAAAAGAGTTTCTTTAAATGCCGTCGCAAGGTCCTCATGTATTTCTTGAAGTGTTTTTAAGACGGATGTTGGTGCAGGAATTAAAGTATCACTTATAAGACCTATTTGAACGGCTAGTTCTAAAAGCAAAGTAAGAACAATGAAGCTTATCACTGCAGGAAGAAAGCGTTTCATTCTTTAAACCTCGCCGAGATACTTCTAACAATATGGTTTAAGTCTTCAGATGTGCGAAGCTCTTCCGTGCGATGGGCGGGAAGTTCCACTTTTTGATCAACGACTTTTTTTGCACCAGGTCCTTTTAACATAATAATTCGCTCAGAAAGATAAGTGGATTCAAACAAAGAATGAGTCACAAACACGATCGTCATTTTTTCTTTCTTCCACAATTCTAGAAGCTGATTTTGCATTTCAAAGCGCGTGTTTTCATCCAGGGCGGCGAAAGGTTCGTCCATTAACAAAAGTCGAGGTTGGTTGACTAAAGCCCGCGCTAACGAAACACGCATTTTCATTCCGCCAGACAGTTCATGGGGAAAAAGATTTTCGCTGTCTTCCAGGTGAACTTTTTTAAGTGCCGCACGGACGCGATTTGATTTTTCGTCGGCAGAAACTTTTTTTAAATCATCACTGAGCTCAAAAGGCAGAGCGACATTTTCAAAGACATTGCGCCAGGGGAGTAGGTTGGCTTCTTGAAAAACGAAACTAAAAATATTTCTGCCAGACGGGGAGAGGCTCACCTCCCCTTTTGTGGGTTTTTCTAGACCTGCGATCAATCTCAAAAGAGTGGACTTGCCGCAACCTGACGGACCGACGAGTGAAACAAACGAGCCGGGTTCAATCTTTAGATTCAGATCCTGAATGACTTCACGCTTTTGAAAGCTTTTATGAAGATCTTTGATTTCAATGCCCAAGCCCTCGCTCATCCCTACACCCAGTCGTAATTAAAGCTGATGCTAATGCGTTCTTTGTGGGCATCGTTCTTAGGCACTTCATGACGAAGCCAGCTTTCAAACAACACCACGTGACCTTCTTGAGGTGCTAAAGAGTAATGACGTTGGTTATGGTCTTTCGCATTGTGTTTGCGCGGGGGCGACGCCATAAAAGAATCAAGGCGTGGGTCTTCAAACTTGATGGAAGAACAGTTTTTCGGTGTTTGAACATAATAAGTTCCGCTGATCACCGAAAGCGGATGAATGTGCATGGTGTGAATCACATCCGTCGGCATGATATTCACCCAGCAGGAAGTCATTCTCAGCTCTTTGGGGTCGATATCCATCTCTAGATGCTTTACGAATTTACGAACATGTTTGTTGATTTCTTTTTCTAGCGTTTCAAATGTCGAAGAGTAGCGATGCAGTTGCGATAAAGAACCATAAGAAGTGTAGCCTCCTTTATAATTCTTTTTTGACCATGCCTGTCCTTCTTCATCGATCTGGGCAAACTTGTACGCTTCATCTTTAAGTTCTTTAAGAAGTTTTGGCTGCCCCTTCACTGCCAAAGGGGAGTAATAAACGAATGTCGGGAACAGGGTTTTGATCATTTTGAGACGCCTTTTAAAGTCGCTTTATTAGCTTTCAAGATAGGGCGAATCCCGTCTCATTTCAAGAAGTTCACTACTAGTTAGACATGTGTTAGGCGCTTTTTCGGCGTCACCTCTGTCAGCGCAAAAATAACGGGGTTCCGCGTGGCACCGCACTTGCTTTAGTAATCAGTATCCACAAGGAGTGAAACTATGAAAAAGCAAGTTCTTGTAACAATCATCGCTATGATTCCTGCTGTGAGCTTCGCTAAGATCTCGGACTTTAACGCTCTTATTTCTGAGAACGTAAAAGCTCAAGGCGAGTTGCACTCTACAGTGAAGGGCAATATTGATGAAGCCCGCGATCAAGCCGCTGCAGCTCAAGTTCGTGAGCGTATCGTTGTTGTTGAAAATTCAGGCGTGTCTTATAATTCTCCGACTAAAAAAGATCTTTTGGCTTTTAAAAAGGAAAAGAGATCTCACCGCGCTTCTGAATCAAAACAATTCGAGCGTTTGGCTTCTGAAATCAGCTCTGCAGAGTAATTTTCTAAGTTAATTTAAATATGAACCACCAACGCCTTCCTAAAAAGAAGGCGTTTTTTTATTGAGCAAAAGGCCGGGTTAAGTGCCGATCAGGCGGTTAGTTTAAAACCGCGACATATCTGGAGTTAAAGGATGAGCTTGCGAAGCTCTTGTTGTGAGTAAACGTAGTCTGCGTAAACCATCGTGTTCGTGATGTTTCTATGGCCTAAAGCTACCTGAACTAGGCGCAAATCCTTTGTCTTCTGATAGAGTTCGATCGCAAAAGTATGCCTTAACGCATGGAACTTCTTTGGAACGGGGCGATATAGCTGCCAGACCTGATAGAGACGATCATAGGTGATAGGAAAAACCTTCGTTCCACCTTGGTTTTCGGCGAAGCGATGAAGTCTTGCAAAAAGCTGGGAATGAAGCGGGATTTCACGGTCATTCGAGCTCTTTAAACCCCGGATAAAAACCGTTTCATCATAAGGGTTCAAATCGCTGCGTTGAATGTTCAAAATTTCCTGAGCCCGGGCGCCAGTTCTTAATCCCACCCAAATCATCAAGCAGTTGCGGGGATCGCGATCTTCAAAATCTGTGAGAATTTTTCGCAAACGTTCTGATTCGGGCGCGAGAAGATATTTGTTTTTATTGAGCTGATACCGAGGTGCTGCCGATGCCATAACTCATCATCAAGAGTCCAGGTGGCTTTGACAACCGATATTCGTGACGCTTCGCATCCAAAGTGGTGATATATAGAAAATCTTTGTTTAGACGCAATGCGTGATAAATAGATGCACCGCAATAGCCGGGGATCCCTCAAAAACCATCAATAAAATATCTAATAATATCAATAACTTAATACTAAAGAATATAACTATAAGCTTTAGGCGAATTTGAAAAAAGGCATGCTGGGGTACCACTGGATGGATTCTTTTGTGGTTTCAATGACTTAGCTTGACTCCTCAAAGACCCTCAAACAATCATATATGTATTATACAACGTTATTTATTGTGAGTAACAATATAAATATTGTGAAATGCAATAGTCCTGAAGGGGTTTAAATGGAAATGGACGTTCTGGGTCTAGGTCAGGAGATGGATGAAAAGACCACTTTAAACGAGGGCTTTTTGGAGGGGGATGCAGGCCCCCGTTCAAAGACATCGCTTCGAATCCATTACGAGGCTCAAGTCTCAGTCATTCAAAAACAGATCGGGAGCTTGGAAGAAATTCGCGGGATTTTAGGGCTTTCTCAACGCAAAATGGCCCAACTTCTTTTGGTCGATCCTTCCAGTTGGACGCGTTGGACGAAACAGAGTGATGAAGCACCCCCACATATTTGGCGGGCGTTGCAATGGTATATGGCTCTTCGCGAAAAGATTCCGGGTTTAACTCCTCAGTATTTTATCAGTACAAATCCCCAGGTTTTGCATCAAAAGGCTTTAAAAGAAGTCGATTTGGAACGTCAGCAGCGCATGGAAGACATGGCGCAATTGTCGGTAAAATTAGAGGGAATCGCTCATGAACGCGATACTCTTCGCGGGGAGATTTCTTCGCTGAAAAAAGACCTGAATTTTCATAAGAAGATGAGTATAGTCATCCTTTTAATTAGTTTATCCTGGTTCGCCGTTTTGTGGTTTTGGAAAGGCCTATGATTAAGCACGACTCAATTCGACTTTTAGCTACGAAAAAAATCTCTGAAGCCATTCAAAAGATGGGTCAAAGCCTTTCGGAAGAAGAAATCTATAAAGCTCTTGTTGAACCTCCTCAATCAGATATGGGTGATCTGGCTTTTGGTTGTTTTACGTTGGCAAAAGCTTTAAAAAAAGGTCCTCCACAAATTGCCGGAGAAATCGCGCAGAATTTTTTAGCGGATCCATTAATTGAAAAAGTTCAGGCGGCAGGTCCTTATTTAAATATCACTTTTTCTCCTGTTTGCCATGGAACTCAAGTTTTAGAGACTATTTTAGATGGCAGTTTCTTTAAGAAGCCTTTGGTCGAAAAATCTCCAAAAACAATGATCGAATATTCTCAGCCGAACACTCACAAAGAACTTCATGTGGGTCATATGAGAAATCTGTGTCTTGGTGATGCAATTGTTCGCATGCTTCGCTATGCGGGTCGCGATATTGTCGCTTCCACTTTCCCGGGCGATATGGGAACACACGTGGCGAAATGCCTTTGGTATATGAAAAAGCACAACCAAGAGCCTGTCCCTGAAACTGGCAAGGGCGAGTGGTTGGGCCGCATGTATTCCAAAGCCAATCTTCTTTTAGAAGATCAAAACGGAACTCCGCAAGAAGCTATTAATAGACAAGAATTGACAGACATTCTTCATCAGTTGGAATCTAAATCCGGTCCTTACTTTGATCTATGGAAAGAGACCCGCGAATGGTCGATTGCCTTGATGAAAAAGGTCTATGACTGGGCCGGTGTTCACTTCGACGAATGGTATTTTGAATCTGAAATGGATTCTCCATCTGTGGCTTGGGTGAAGGATCTTTATGCGCAAGGAAAGCTTGAAAAGTCAGAAGGCGCGATCGGTAAGAATTTGGAAGCTGAAAACTTAGGTTTTTGCATGCTTTTAAAATCCGATGGCACAGGTCTTTACGCGACGAAAGATTTGCTACTTGCAAAGCATAAGTTTGAAGATGTGCACATTGAAAAAAGCGTTTACGTCGTGGATATGCGCCAGGCTTTGCATTTTAAACAAGTTTTCCGCGTTCTTGAGATGTTGGGTTTTGAGCAAGCTAAAAACTGCTTCCATCTTCAATATAATTATGTGGAACTTCCTGATGGCGCCATGAGTTCTCGTAAAGGAAATATTGTTCCCTTAACTGAGCTTGTCCATCGCATGGAAGAACACGTTAAGACGACGTACTTACACCGTTATGAAAACGAGTGGAGCAAAGAAGATATTGTGCGCACGGCTGAACAGGTGGCTAAAGGCGCGATCTTCTATGGAATGCTTCGTATGGATACAAATAAGAAGATCGTGTTCGACATGAACGAGTGGCTGAAGCTAGATGGGGAGTCTGGACCTTTTGTTCAGTACTCTTATGCGCGTATTGCAAGTCTGGGACGGAAGTTCCCGCGCACGCAAAAGAATGTGGATTGGTCTAAACTGACTCACTCTTCAGAGCGTCAGTTGATGCAGGCCCTGTTCGGGTTCAATACCGCGGTTGCGCAAGCGGCAGAAAACTTTAAGCCGGCGGCGATCTGTACTTATTTGTATGAGTTGGCGAAAAAGTTTAACGTCTTTTATCATGAGTGTCCGATTGGCACCGAGAAGGATGAAACAACTCGTGAAGCACGTCTTGCTTTGGCGTCCGCAGTGGGTGTCACTCTTAAAAACGGCCTTTCTGTTCTAGGAATGCCGGCACCAGAGAAAATGTAATGGGAATGTCCCTCTTTCCAGAGGGATTTTCGCTCTCTTTTTATGCAATTAATGCGGTGAACATATTCGCCGCATTAACGCTAGTCTTTTTACTCAAATGGACACATGATCTCCTCGCACTTAAATAAATGAAGGAGCCTACTTTGGGAACTTTTGAGCTTATTTCTAAGCATGGAGACCATGAGCAAGTTGTTTTCTGTAACGACCCTCACGTTGGTCTTAAAGCCATCATCGCAATTCACAACACTTCTTTAGGGCCTGCTCTTGGTGGTACACGTATGTGGAACTACAAGAATGAAGATGAGGCTTTGGTAGACGTTCTTCGTTTGTCTAAAGGTATGACTTACAAAGCAGCTGCTTCAGGTTTGAACTTGGGTGGCGGTAAAGCGGTCATCATCGGCGATCCAAAAACTCAAAAATCAGAAGGCCTTTTCAGAGCTTTTGGTCAGTTCGTAAACTCTTTAAATGGTAAATACATCACGGCTGAAGACGTAGGTACTTCAGTTCAAGATATGGAACACATCTACATGGAAACTCCTTGGGTGACAGGTATCCCTAAGGATTTCGGTGGTTCTGGTGACCCGTCTCCTTACACAGCACACGGTGTTTTGATGGGGATCAAAGCTTCTGCGAAAGAAAAATTCGGTACAGATTCTTTGAAAGGTTTGAGAGTGGCGGTTCAAGGTCTTGGTAACGTGGGTTCCAACCTTGTGAAGTACTTGAAAGAAGAAGGCGCGGAAATCACGGTTGCGGATATCGATATGGGCCGCACTAAAAAAGTCGCTGAAGCTTCGGGTTCTAAGGCCGTTTCTCCAGACGAAATTCTTTCTGTAGAGTGTGATATCTTGGCGCCATGTGCGTTGGGTGCGATCGTCAATGATCAAACTATCACGAAGTTCAAAACTAAAGTGATCGCTGGTGGAGCAAACAACATCCTTGCTGAAGCACGCCACGGTGATCAATTGAAAGAATTGGGCATCCTTTACGCTCCAGACTACGTGATCAATGCCGGCGGCTTGATGAACGTCTTCGTAGAGCTAGAGGGTTACTCTCAAGAACGTGCGTTCGAAAAAACGAAACGCGTTTACGACAACATCCTTAAAGTTTACGAAATCGCAAAACGTGACAATATCGGAACTCACACTGCGGCAGACCGTTTGGCTGAAGAGCGTATCAACACGATTGGTCGCTTGAAACAACGTCACCCAGGTAAGTCTTCTCGTTCATTCACTACGCTTAAAGAAGTTTATAACCGCTAGTCCGCGGCAGCGGGCAGAGCACCGACGGATGTCGGTAGAGCCGAAGCGCCTTCGGGCGCGCAGGCTGAAGCAGCATCTGCGCTTTACAAACTTCCTAGCAAAATCAGGGGCCCCAAAGCCCCTTTTTTTATGCGCCGAGTGATACGAAATCTCTCTCTGGCCCCATTTCTTGACAAGCCACCTCGACCAAAGAACAATCTTTCCTCGTAAGTATTTATTAACAGCGAGGAATTATCTTGAGCACAAAGATTTCTAAAGAAGATTTGAAGTCCCCAGATCAGGTTACACAAACTTTGAGAAAGGGTTTTATTTGGACAACAACTCACTCCAAAATGGTGATTATCGCCGTGATTGCTTTTGTGGTTGTTGGTCTTGGTGCTTCTATTGCGGGTTATTTGTCGCAAAAGAAAGAAGTGTCTCAACAGGAAAAGTATTTCCTTCTGGAAAAGGCTTATAACGAAAAGAAGGCTGGCTTTGAAGAAGCGGCTCGCGCAGAAATCATGGCTGCTCAAACAAAAGATAAAAAGAACGTTCCTGCGTTTGATCCAGCTAAAAAAGCGTCTGGTGATTTGCAAAAAGATTACGGCACTGTGATCACTGGCTTTGAGTCATTTATTTCTGAGGCGCCAAAAACAAAAGCGGCGCAAATGGCGGCTTTGAACGTTAGCGAAATCTATGCAAACTACGGTAAGCAAGATGAAGCTTTGTCGACACTACAAAAAGTAGAAGCAGGTCTGGATAAAGACGATATGCTAACGGCTTTGGTGTGGATGCAAATGGGCAACATCCTTGCTGCGAAAAATGACTGCAAAGGTGCGATTGAAAAATGGCAAGCTTTGTCTGGTCAGAAGTCTTTGGCGTTTGCGCATGACGAAGCTAAACTTCGTATGGGCCTTTGCTTTGAATCTATGAATGACCTGACTAAGGCTGAAGAGATTTACACTGAGATCGCGAAAAAAGAAGATCAAAATACGACAGACTTTGCAGCCGCACGTGAAGCTCAAAAATATCTTCGTCTTTTGAAAGCTAAGAAGAACCTTTAATCTGGGGCTTTAATGAAGAATTTGCTTCTAGGATCTCTTTTATTATGTCTTGCGGGGTGTACGACCATGGATCGCACCCTTGAGCAATGGAGTTCTAAAAATAACAATAAAAGAGAATACGAAGTTAAAACAGCTTGGGTTCGTCAGACGACCGAAAAAGACAACCTAGGCTTTCGTAAAATCAATCGCATGACTCCAGTTCTTGCGGGGGATTTAGTGATTCAAGGAAATGGTCTTGATGGCTTGGTTGCTTATGAAAAAGAAAGCGGCCAGTTGAAATGGCGTCTTCCGATCCAGAACGGGATTGAGCCTAGCGCTACGATCATTCGCGATCGCCTTTTCGTCGGCGCGAGTGACGGGAATTTCTATTCTATTTCTGCCAGTACTGGCGAAATTCAGTGGTCTTTTGCAACGAAGGCCGAAAATCTTTCAGCACCTTTGCTTGAAGAAGGGGTTGTTTACTTCTTAGCTGGAAATAACGTTTTTTACGCGTTAGATGCCGCTACCGGAAGACAGATCTGGCTTTACTCTCGCCAGGATACGTCTCAGTTTTCTATCCGTGGTGGCAGTCAGGCCGCATTTAAGAACGGAACCTTGTATGTCGGATTCTCGGATGGTTCTTTAGTCGCGTTGAACGCGCAAACGGGTGCGGTCGTTTGGGAGCTTCAATTAAATCGTAACAAACGTTTCCGTGATATCGATGCCACTCCGGTGATTGATGGCAATCAGCTTTATATCGCAGGCTATGATGACAAGCTTTACTGTGTGTCCGTTGATAAAGGTGAAGTCTTGTGGCGTATTGATGGCGGTGGTTACAGTGCTGTGACTATGGCCGGAGATAAAATCTTTTACCCTACGACGAACGGCGAAGTCTGGGCTTTAAAAAAGTCCAACGGCGACAAAGTGTGGACTTATAAATTAAAAGACGGCATCGCTTCTCAGGTAAAGACATATAAAGGAACATTGGTGTTTGGAGAATCTCAAGGAAGCCTTCGTTTCTTAGATCCAAATACAGGTTCTGCTTTGGGAAGTATCGAGCCAGGACGTGGTATTCTTTCATCTCCCCAGGTAGATGAAAAAGCCGGCCGTGTGTATTTCATTTCAGGCGAAGCCAATCTTTTTGCGATTCAAGCAGGTTGGATTAAAACACCTTATTTTAAGGAGTAAGAGATGAAACAGCTTTTGGCAGTTCTTCCGTTCGTTTTGGTTTTAGGTGCATGCACACATGGAAATTGTCGCACACAGAAGCAGCCCGATAAGGCGGCCGCCACTGCGACTGGCGCAACAAGCGAGGCTCCCGTGACAAAGTCAGCAGCTACAGATCGTGTGAAAGTTCATAAACCTGATGGTTCTTTGCAATGCGGTCAGGGAAAAGCCATTCCTGTCGCGGAAATGCAAAAGCAGCTTAAAGGGATTAAAGTCTATTCTTCTTCGAATCAGAATGACGGCATGATGCGCATTCAAGTGTGTGGAAGCCCGACGGGTATGTCGAATGTTTATGAAATCGATCGCAAAGATCTTGAAGCCGCTTTAAAGCTCGGCTTTAAGGAATGGACTTTAGAATAAGTCCGAAAGAGCAGGGGAGATGATCTCATTCTGAGACGTCTTCCCGATTGACAGGGGAGTGACAAAGCTTGAAAAGCCTCCCCGTCTCATCTTGAGAATCTCAAGTATTATCGCCACTTAAGTAATGCCACAGAGCTTGCATAGATACCCTGTGAGGTGTTTTCTATGCGTAAGATCTATACTCTGCTTTTAGCGTTCCTGATGTTCCAAGGCAGCCTTCATGCGCGCGCGGAATTAACAGCAGAACACAAAGTTCAACTTTCACAGCTGGAATATCTTTTAGCTGTAGATCGTTTGGATTTCTATTCTGATGGTCTGGCAGACTATTTGATGGACCATGAACAAAAGCTCGCAGCAGAAGCCATTCGTCGCATCGAACCCGAAGATCTTGCAAAAGAACAATTCAACTCTCGCGATTTAAATAATCCTGATAAATGGAATGAACTTATTCTTTCCGTGTTACATAAAAAATTCCCAGAATTTAAGCACCTCACTTTGAAAGATATCGAGTGGAATTATAACTTCTTCCGTAAAAAGTTGATGGAAGGCTTTAAGGCAGATCCGATTGCTTTAAAACGTGAAGCTTCAGTTTCAGACTTAAACAAAGGTCCTGTTGCTTACAATAAAAGATCCATTCCTAAATTGGATGGCAAAAGCATTTTGTTAGATGCGGAAAGATATATCTCTGAAAAAACAACGCGCGCCCTTTTCTGGGATGCGGCTTTAACGGATAAATCTGTTGAATTTCACTTAGGAACTGAGCGTGATTTCCGCCAAAGAATCTCTCAAGAAGAGCGTGAAGTCGTTGCGGAAGTAAAAACGCGCGCGGCGAATTACAACAAAATCTATCTGGTATTTGATCCACGTTCGAAAGAATATTCTTACGCCTTTACGCGTATTTCGGGCGATGACCGTGTGAAACACTTGATCGCTCAATTGCGCATCCTGAAATACGATAACAAAGTCGCTTTGAAAGACGATTTTGTGCGCGTGTACGGAAATGCCAATGAAGTGCACCGCGATCAAGAAAAACGTTTGTTGGATATGTTTAAAACTCTTCCTAAAGCCGACATGGTTGTAATCGGTCAAAAGTCAGCCATTGCAAATGTTATTACAATGGCTGGCATGATGTCTCAAGTTCAGCCGAACCCTCAGGAGTCAGTAGGTCCTGCGAAATCACAAATTCAAAAGCTTTCAGAAAGAGTTAAAGAAACAGGTTCTTACTTTTCTGTGACGACAAAAGCCTCTGTTGTAAAAACGGAGTTTGAGAAAATGACGAATCCAATGGCTTCGAGTTTTGAAATCTTCAATTCAGAACAACCTAGCCATGATGTTTCAGATGTTCTTTTAGAAACTAAAGACGGTCGTATTGTGCGCTGGAGATTTATCTCTAACATGTGGGGAGATGAAGTAGTTCCCGTAGCTCGCGCGCTTAAAAACTCGGGCCACGACAAAGTCGTTTATATCGGCACAGCCGGTGGAATCATTGGTAAAGGTCTTAAAGTCGGGGATGTTGTGGCTCCTGCTTACACATACACTCAAGACGGTAAACTCTTGCCTTTAGAAAAGCCGACATATGGAACTGACTTCGTAAAGATGGGTCAGACTTTAGGTCAAGTGACGTCTCCGTTTGATGAAACTAAGAAATGGTTCGCGAAATGGGAAACTAAAATTGACGTTGTTGAATTAGAGACAGGTTATTTGAAAGAAAATCTAGGTCCCAAAGTCAGCTTCCAGCCATATCTTCTTATTTCTGACGTGGTTGGTTCTGAACACGAAAGCTTGGCCGTGGCTGCAGCGGACTCTGGAAAGCGTAAGAACGGTCAATTAAAGCTTTTAGAAAGTTTATTTATCAACAATGGTATCAGATCTCCGATTTCAAACTTTCAAATGATCTCGGCAGAATCAGCTGTACAAAGAATGTATCATAAAATTGATACTCTAAGACCGTCTCGCGATGTGACTTCTAAATTGCAACTAACTCAATTGGCTCTTCGTCAAGGTCTTACGACCGATGCTGAGTTGGAAGCATTAATTAAAAAAGAAGCTTCATTTGATCGTCAGATCCTAATGGATAAGCTAGAAAAATTCAGCGGCGGCCTAGAGCTTCTTTCTAAAAAGTTCTCTGGAGTTTCTTTCGCGATCGTTGGTGGCGAAGAACTTTTAAATGGAACCTGGAACCCTAAGAAAGCATTAAAGCTTCAAGTAATGGTTGGCAATACGACGGCAGAAAAAGCCAAGTCTGTATATCAAACAGAGCTTGCGAAGATTCAGTCCGCAATGGGAGCTGAACTGCAATTGGAACTTGTGAATTATGATGCAGAAAAAACGCGCAATGCGATTTTCTTTAATTCAAATTCACGCAAAGTTCTAGTTCAGCACTACGAAGGCACGATTTTAAAGAAATTAGGTTTAACAAAAGAAATCGATAAAAACGGCGGTGTCCGTTTCCGCGAGATCATCGAAACTTCTGGAGGTATGAGATGCGAAGCCATCCTTTTGTAAAAAGAACTCTTCCTTGTTTGGCAGTGATTGTTGCCTTGAGTTCGACGTCTCCGGCTTATGCGGCGAACGACGGTTTCTTTGGGAAACTTAAGAGTGCGGCGACTCACTTTATCAACGCGGCAACAAAACCAGGTGGTCCGACTAAAGTCGTTCAGCCAGAAAATAAGCAAGACGGAACGGCGGCACAGAAAAATGCCTTTATGTCGATGGATGCTTCTTTAGATTCTGTTGCAGAAGGAAAGCAGCCGTTTTCTTTTGAAAAAGACTTTGTTGAAAAAGCAATTGGTGCTACGAACCAGAAAGCCTGGAACTCTTCAGATCTTCGTCGCAGTGCCACGGGTCTTTTAGAAAAAGTAGAATCTGTCTCTACAGCGACACATACTGAAATCGTTCCTGAATATACTAAAGACGGTCTGGTCTTCCGTTTGCGCTATGACGAAACAGCTTTGCAAAACAAAGAGACTTTGATTCGCGATGTCGCTTTGATCACGGCCTTAACTAAAAATGGTGGCTACGGAATCTTTGAACATGTTTCTTTGGGCGTGTCTGTTTCAGCAGAAATTGAATCACCGCACTCTATTGCTGAGCTTCTGACAAACGCGCGCGAAGGAAGTCCGACGGCGCAAGCTCGTCTGAATCTTCTATTCTCTAAAATATTAGGACAAATGCGTGTATCACAAACGATGTTAGCGCAAATGGGTCTTACTCAGGATGGTCTGTTAAATCAAGCCAATGAATTGAAAGACCGCCAAGCCGCTCTAGATGAGCTGGCCGCTAAACATCAAAGAAAACAACAAAAGGCTTTGGATGCTTGGAAGTCCGATACAGGTGCCTTAGATAAGCTTGAGGCGATGAACGAGAAACTGGATGATTTGATTTTAAAGAACGATCGTAAAGGCGTTCGTAAGATGCTGGAAGCCTATCTTCCATGGGCTGTTATGGAGCCGGTAGAAGCGAATACTTGGAAAATCTGGCTTGAAGCAATTGAAAACCCGAATCACGAAAAGTCTGTTATCGCGTTCCGCGGTTTAAAATACGATACGGATAAAATCCAACGCAAACAAACAGCTCAAGGTGAAGTGTTTGGATTTATGTCGACTGTTTTAACTAAAAACCAGGGAAGCTACACGCGCCGCTTGCGTTCGCTATCAACGAATCGCGAGAAAAACGGTGATGTTTCTTTCGTTAGATTGGCTCAAGAAAAGTCAACGGACATTCAATCGATCCGTATTACTGATCAAATGACTGCACATGCAAGAGATCCAAAGGCATCTAGCTTTATCTCTTTCACATATGATCCCAACGTTGCTTATCGTTTCATGGGGAACGACGTAACAAAGCAAATAAAAGGGGAGAGTGTAACAGTTCCTTACGGTGGAATCTTGGTGGTGAAAATGGATGCTCGCCGTATGATTCCGAATGTTCCTTCCATGTACGGTAACGAGATCGAACTTTTAGCTCCACTTATCGTTTTCCCGGATGAGGTTGTAAAATACAAGGAAGGTTCATTCAAATCGGGCGAATACGCTACGTTTGTTAAAGAAATCTCTGAAAAAACCGGCGTGAATTTTGCTCAATGGAATACGGCAAAAGATGGTAACGATGAAAGTCTTAAACAACGTTACAACCGTGATGGTCATGAGTTCTTAAAACAAATGATCGATACGAAGTACTTAAAAGCCATGTCTTGTTCGAAAGTCTTTTAATAATCTAGCCAAAGTCCCGGCCGATCTATAGAGTGATTCTTATTAACGAAGGATCACTCTATGGAAATCGGATTTCTTGGTGGTGCGAGCACCGTTACAGGCTCTAAGTTTTTAGTTCACAATGAGGGAACCCGTATTCTTGTTGATTGCGGCATGTTTCAAGGTCTTAAAGAGCTTCGTGAATTAAACTGGTCTGACTTTCCAATTGATCCAAAACATATCGACGCCGTTGTTTTAACTCATGCCCATTTAGATCATTGCGGCGCTTTACCTTTGTTAGTACGTAAGGGATTTAAAGGGGAGATTCACTGTACAGAAGCGACTTTAGAATTAACCAAGATCATCTTGCTCGACTCTGCAAAAATCCAGGAAGAAGACGCTGAATACGCGAATAAAAAACGCTTCTCAAAACATCATCCGGCGCTGGCTTTATATACGGTTGATGATGTCGCTAAAACTTTGCCGTTATTTAGAACCCATAAAGTCCATGAAGAATTTCAAATTGGTTCTTTATCTATTGAGTTGTTTAATTCAGGACACATCCTGGGTGCGTCTTCGGTGTTAGTTTCTAATGGAGAAAAGAAGGTTTATTTTTCGGGAGATCTAGGTCGTAATAATGATCCTTTAATGTGGCCACCAGAACCTCCGCAAGAGGCCGATTATATCGTGATGGAATCCACCTATGGAAATCGTGATCATTCGGAAATTCCCTCTAAAGAAGTCTTAAAACAATGCATTCTAGAGATAGCGAAATCAAAAGGGGTTCTTCTTATTCCGAGCTTTGCCGTGGGCCGTGCGCAAAACTTGATGTATGAAATTGTCGAATTAAAAAGGGCAGGGGAAGTCCCCTCGCAAATCCCCGTTTATTTAAATACCCCGATGGGACAAGAGATTTCCAATTTCTATGAGCTCTACCCGTTTTTTCACCGTCTAGGTCCAGGTCAATTCGCGGAAATTATGTCTGAAATTCACACCGTTAAAACCGCCGAAGATTCGAAGGTTTTAAATGAGCGCTCCGGACCCATGATTATTATCGCTGCCAGCGGAATGCTAACTGGCGGCCGAGTTTTACATCATTTAAAAGCTTTCGCCCCAAACCCACGAAATATCCTGTTATTAGCAGGCTTTCAAAGCGCTGGGACTCGTGGGCGAAAGATCTTGGATGGAGAAAAAGAAATCAAATTGCACGGAATGTATGTAGATATCGCATGCAAAGTGGTTCCTTCGGATTCATTTTCAGCCCATGCAGATCGCAGTGATCTAATGAACTGGTTAAAACAAGCTCCTAAAACCCCGCAGAAAGTGTTTTTAGTGCATGGGGAAAGGTCAGCGTCGGAAGAGTTCGAAAAACGCATTAAAACGTCTTTAAACTGGAATGTCGAAATTCCAGAAATGAACCAAATAATCAGGCTTTAAAGCGTTTAAATCAAAGCTGACATATAGGTATCGTTACATAATATAACTTATCAGAAGAATATATCTAGACCTTCCCGAGCTTCCAGATTCGTGGAAATCAACGCGCTTTTCGCCAAAGTATGTTGTTTCCAAGCTTAAACGATTCCATGACTCCATGGTCTTTCAAACAATTTAGCGAAGCTTGAGTGATCACAATACTTTCTGGTAAGCCACCCCAATCAATCCAATAATAATGAATTCCTTCAACCGTATCTGCGGCATTAGGTTCTTTCGTAATATGGATGATGATCTGGTCTTTGGCGAAATCAACGAATCGATCGCCGCAACTGAATGCTTGAGTTGTTGATGAAACGAATATTACTAACGCGATAATAGAAAAAATATTTCTCATTCAATCCCCGTCAATTCTCAAATTGATTTATTTCTGAACGACGAAGTTGTCACGATAATTTCATTTACTGAAGAATTTCTTCCTATTACAGATGCTCTAAAATATTCACCGTTCGTCCAAAAGGATCTAGGACAAAGAACCGACGTACATTCCAAGGCTCTTCCGTTAAAGGATAGACGATTTTAAAACGGGCTTTTTTCATGCGGCGGTAAGCTTCATCGACATCATCAACCTCAATCGACATGTCCGGCACCTTGGTATTTGAACCGCCTTGTGAAGCGAAGTTCACTTGAACTGTCATTTTAGAATTAGAACCGTATGTTTTAAGCCAGCCATGATCCATAAGGACCTCTAAGCCCAAAACCTTTTCGTAAAACCGACGAGCGGCGGAAATCTTCTTTGTTTCAAAATTAGCGACGATACGTTTGACTTTCATATCCAAATCTCACCACATCAACCCTGGCCTGTCATCTATTCCAAAGGACAGAAACCTTCCAATAAGTTCTGGTAAATCGACAAAAAACCGTGGAAAACCTATGACGAATTTTGCTGGAAAGAGAAATTTTTGTAAGGCAAATATTATTTCGCCCAAGATCGAAGCACCTTATGGAATGATACGTTCATTTAATTAAGGAGTTCTGTATGAAAACCCTCAAAAATGCGTCTTTTCTAAGTGCACTCATCATCGGCTTTTCTTCGCTTTCCCAGGCCGCCCATATTGAATGTTCTGGCAAGGATGGAAGTGGTCGCCAAGTCCTTATTCGGTTGGTCAATATCGCAAAAGATGTTGAGGGATACGGCGTCGGCACTTTGCAAGCCGTGACTATTGATGGATTAGGTCTGATTTCATCAGATGCTTATGCCGTCGGTCGCCGTGGAAAAGTCGAAGATCCTGCCTATGGTCTTAATAAAGACCTCTACATTGAAGGTGGCGAGGCTTTTATGAACCTTAAAAAGATCGGCTCTCAGAAGTATACTGGTGAGTTCTGCGGCCCACAGAAGAACTCTAACGTTGGCGGCGTTCGTCTTACCGACAATGACTGTATTTCTGTTTCATGTATATCTAAAGGCTTAAGCACCCTTCGCGATCTTTAATAGAAACAAACCTTCGCAAAAATTTTTGGGCCTGTCTAATTTCTGAACGATCCTAAAAATGCTTCACGAGTTGCAAAACCCCAGGGCTGTGAAATTTGACGAAGGTCTTTTCCCACAGTAAAAGTGCGAAATCACCCCTAGGAAGACACTTATGAAACACGTGGCTCTTACCATACTGACTCTTTTAATCACATCCACAGCTGGCGCTGTCACGGCGGAAGAATTTGTCCGTGATTTCACCATACAGACTGAAAGAAGCTTAAAGTACATCAACGAAGAAAGAGCCCTTGAAGGAAAGCGTCTTTACTGCGAAAAACTGAGCGATGAACAAGTCGCCGTTATCGCGGAAGCTGTTGAAAATCCTGAAACAACAGTCGCTGAATTTGTTGAATATGTCGGAAATAATATGAAATGTTACCCAGAGTTTTTCGAACCCCTAGGTCGCGAAAATTTAGGTGGATTTCTTTTAAATACCAAAGCTTATGTCATGGACGTTCTTATGATACATGAGGTGTTGGAATCACTGAATGAAGGTCGAAGCCCTCATGATTCAGAATTGATTCTAGAAAGCTACGATCCGGACTATCTAGAAAGACTTCTTAACTCTCAATAAAGAAAAGGCGCAGAAAAAAACTGCGCCTTCTTTGTTTTATTATTCAGGATCCGGTGTGCCGCCTGTTGGTGGTGGCGTTGGAACTTTTTGGCAAAGAACTCCGCACTTCACAAAGCAACCACGATATTCATTCCAGCAGTACTTCGCAACCGGACGAGTGCCTGATGGGCAACCTCGTAGCATCGGTTCAATCACCGCATCCGCCGGCATTTCGGCTTCAGTTCGAAATTCTTCAGCATGAGCATTAATACTAGCCAAACATACACTCGCAAACAAAACTGCAATCCATTTCTTCATAGGTCCTCCGTTGTTGAGAACGCAAGCATAGAAGCCTGTATTTTATTTTGACTATGACAAAGAAGAATCACTGCTATATTTCATAATTCTCGCGTCCGACTAAGTACGAAGACAAAGACTGAGGTCCTTATCCAAGTTTATTTTGCCACCAGTCCTCGCCGATTCTTTACTTCGCCCCGTCCCCTTTTAGAATCAGGCCAGGAGGATTTATGAAATCACTGCTTTCACTCATCGCCTTTTTATCTTTGAGTATGTTTACTGAAGCAGCCATCGCTTCACCGGGAAACACCGGAGGACAAGGAGCGCTGGAAAACGTATTTCCACTCTCAGAAGAAGCCATGAGCTTACCTGACTTCGCAGAACGTCTTCAGACGCCCCAAGGAGACGTGGAAAATAAGACCTACACTTGCAGGGCCTGGACGACATGCCCAAATGGTGGAAGGATTTCTTGTTGGTCTCAAGGGTATCGCTGTTACTCTTCGGTGACTCCGGGCCACCGAGTTTACTGTAGTGCTACATCTCGAAGCGGTTACACACGCTACTGGGTTTACTATTGTTACTGATTTGCAAAAAAATTTCTGTAAGAGGAGTTCAGAAACTCCTCTTATTCTTGTCAAAACTACGCAAATACCTTCGTACAATCGACAACTCACAAAGAAGAAGTGCGGCATTTTGATTGTTACCAAACGGACCATTTAAGAATTCCATTCCCCTACCAAAGCATGGCTTACTTAGCTCATGAAAAAACTCATACTACTACCCCTAACATTATTGGCGTTCATCGGTTGTGCTAACTCTTCAGACGATTCTCCAGGTGGAGAAGTTCTTCAAGGAACAGAGTCTGTGGTTGATGAAGCTTCCGCTGAAGAAAGAAACATTGTCGACGAAAACATGGCGCTAATCCGCGATTATGCCGCTCAGTTTTCTATCAACGTGGATTGGAACAAAATCCCTGTTGTCGTATCGAAGACTCACTTGCAACGTGAATCTTCCTCTTGCGTCAGAGATGCAAACGGTGTTGGAACGAAAATCGTTCTGAACAAAAAGTTCTTCTCTGCACGTGTGTTTGATAAAGAGACAGGGTATGCATCCCCACTTTACAACTTGTTGATTCATGAAATCGGTCATTGCTACATGAACCGCAATCATGAAGAAGCCTTGTTGAAAAAAGCGGGCTATCGCGCCCAATTCGTGATCGATGGTAAAAACGGCCGTCAGGTGGTTTCTTACCCATCTATCCAAGTGTCTATGATGCAAAACGCTTTCTTCCAAATGCCTAAAGTCTTGATGCCATACTATGTAGGTGAAATCTTCGGTGCTTACCGCGCGAAGAGCTTGGAAGATTTGCAACAACGCTACGAATTTGACATCGTACGTGCGTCTAACTTCGTAGAAGAAGCGCAATAGTTCGAACTTAAAATTTTAACTTTAGCGGCGCGAAGGAAACTTCGCGCTTTTCTTTTTAAAGAGACATCTGAACAGACGATTCCTGCGTGAGTGACGAAGCACGATAAAGCTGGCGCGGATCACGAGAGTATTTGCTAAAGAATCTTTCTCGCTCACAAACCATAATGGCTGAAGTTCGTTCGGGGAGCTGAATGATTTCTCTTTGCACAAAACAAGTCGCTTCGGCATAAGTCAGTACGGCCTTATTACGAATGTCTGGCTCGCCAATAATATTTTGTGTTCGCGAATCACTAAAGATGAGCTTCATAAAGGCGGCTGTGGCCGACGAAGTATGACTTCTCCCCAAAAACTCAGGCTCACCGATCAGAAAATGCAGGCCCTGATCAAAACTTTCATGCTGAATATGATTTCCCAGGACGTCTTCTGAAATCCAATATCGCTCCCAATAACTAACAGGAACCCCATCAATAAGGCCGATATAAAGAAGTTGGTGACTGTCTTCAAGTTCAGAAATCAGTTTTCGCGTCAGATCTTCACGGGTCTGCCCACGTCCCCACCATTGAGCAACATAAGGTTGTTGCATCCACTTGCAATAGAGATCGATATCTTTATCAAAAGAGAGAGGACGAAAAGCGTAGTAGCTGTTATTTCGATGATTATAGACTTCGAACTCAGAACCCAACATAGGATCTAAAGTTTTAAAAGGCCTTCCCGACAGGGGCAACCCCCGGTCTGAAATGGCCTTTAACTGAAAAGGAACTGAGTTTCAAATGAAAGCTTATTGCAAATGGAATCCGCAGGAACACCAGAACTAGAACGTTTCCATCTTATACGGGTATTTCTACAATAGAACGGATCCCCGTTCGTGCCGTCATTGCATGCACAACTGCACGAAGACCCATGATTGTTTTACCCTGACTTCCGATCACCTGACCGAGGTTTTCTTTTGCACAGTTCACACGATACACCGTCGTCTTCGGCCCCACATAAGTCGTCACTGTCACGGTCTCGGGCTGATCTACTAATAAGCGAGTGATGTGCTCTACCAAAGAGCGAATCTCTTCACGGTAAGCCTCCTGTGCTTCCAAAGTCAGACCTTTAGGATTATTGGTTTCATCAAATTTATAGGATTCCATCTCAGTCATAAAAGTTAATCTCCCATGATGAAGTAAGCCGTGTTTTTTCTATTAAAATTGCAGTGACCACCCGGAACCGGGACCCATCTGGATAAGAAGGACTTCCCGTGAGCCATATCATAAAAATCTTTCGATCCTTCTTGGAAGCCATATCCATCGATCATGCCGGTAGACAGATAGAATTTTGCCCGTTTAGAAGAGTTGTATTTTTTTAACAAATTAAAGGGATTGTGAAGATCCCAGTCCTGTTTGTTAAGAAAAATAGACCGCGAAATATTCAACATTTTTTTAACAAGTCGCAGCTTCGCTCCCGTACGGGCGACATATTTGTGGATGTCTTTTTCTGAATCATAAGGCCCGATGTGAGTGATCGCAGGACATAACAAAGCCACCCGCGAAAACATCCCGGGATTACGTAACGCTATTTGGGTCGCATTAAAACCGCCCATCGACTGACCGATCACGTGACGTTTCCCGCGTCTTAATCCTCCCATGCGCTTTTCCATCATCGGCATGATTTCTTGCGTGAAGAGTGGAAGCAGCGGATATTTTTTATTATTTACTAAAAGCCACTTCGGGCCAAAAGAGATCGACACAACTCGCGGTTGATATCCCCGGAAGTACCACCATTTTTGGATAAACCAAGTTCCCCAAAATTGACGATGCCAACTTTTTTCAGATCCATAAAGACCGTGAAAGAAATAGACAATGTCGTCGTTGTTCGTGGCCGAGGACTTCCGGTAACAGTATTTGAATTCAATACCGCGCGCAGAATCAGTTCCACACTGATAGTTGAAACTTTCGATTTCTATTTCGTTTTGGATTTCTTCTTCAGATTGTGCCCACGAATTTACTGAAACGTACAGAAGGAGCAAGAATACGGATACGCTTTTCATAGCCTCCCCCTTGAGAACTCATTCTGGTGGAGGCTATGAGAAAATCAATTTGCAATGTCGAAATCTTCGCGGATTCTGTCCTTAGACACCTGCACAGTTTCACCTGTGTACATGCACTTCAAAAACAAATGATTGTAAGCTCTGTTAGTCACCACGAAGCGACCCGGATTTGTCGGTGTGACTTTACGGCAAAGCACATCGCCCACTTCAAGCTTTTCATACTTTCTAACAAGCTTTTCGCTGATGTTGCTGCGAAGGGCGTGCAGCCACAAAGCAACCACACCCAATACAAAACCAACAGCGCTACACAAAGGCCACTGGATTTTTTGATTCAACATCAGCGTGAAAGAAATCGGCGCTAGCACCGACACCAAAACCAAGGCTCCTGTTAGAAGTCTTTCTTGTTTTTGATATTTCTTAAATTCTTTCACGAAAGATGACATAAATCCTCACGCCTCAATGGGGCTTTGCAATTTAGATTGTAGGGGGATGTCCCTATAGAACCACGAAGCTCGCGGACCTTCGAGTCCAGATTTTGTCATTTTTTTAATGTCGCCACGCTTTACTTACTGACAGCGGATTTCCGTTAGGTTCTGCTTAATAAAGAGGTGTTTATGAAACCACATTGTTTGTTTTTCTTAACATATTTTTTGATCTCGTCAGCATTTGCTAGTGATCCCGTTTGTAAGAACGTTGTAGAACGCGGTGGCAGCATTCAGATTCAAATGAATACGTTCTCAAGCGGAGAATGCTTCTTGTCCGTGCGCAACTATAAAGCTCAGAACCTGATTTACAGAGACTATATGTTCACTAAAGGTGGTGACTTTATGGTCTTTAATTCTTTCGGCCAGGGCTCAAATTCTGAAGACACAGGCGCCAGAGAATTCTATTTGTTCCCACGTAAAACTGTCATTCCACAGTATAAGTGGAACGTGGAAACCCGCCAACTTGAGGTGACCTCAGTTGCTGGCAATGTCTTTTATTTTGATTATGAAACCGCCGACGTCGTGACGATTTCTAATGCCTCCGTGAAAGTGGCTTCTGAAATCTCTAGAAACAACCGTGGCGGGGTTGAAATCACAAACTACAAAGGTCTATTGCTGGACGCTGGATTCACTAAAGGAAGAGCTCCTACAGAGGTTCTGTCTGCTTCCTCCGTACTGACAGATGAAAAAGGCAAAACTTGTAAGATTAAAAACAGCGAAGTCTTTGCCAAAACTTCAGATGGCGACGTTTACTTTAAACATTCCGATAAGGCCTTCGCAAGTTTGCTAAAAACCCGCTGCCCTCAATTGACATTCACTCCGTAAAAATTAAAAAGCCCTCGCGAAGAGGGCTTTTTTTTATTCTTTTAATCTTGGTGTGATCTTCAGATCGATCACTTTTCCATCACGCAGAACTTTCATGATGGTTTCTTTATTCGGCTTCACAGCCTGTAAAGTATAAACATAATCATAAAGATTTTCGATCTTGGTATTATCAAACTCAACGATGATGTCTTTTTCCTTCACTCCCGCGGCTTCTGCAGGACTGTCTTTAGAAGCGCCCGTGATACGTACACCTTTTACGCCTTCTTGGGAGTAATCAGGAATTGTTCCCAGATAAACGCGGAAGCTGCGACCTTCTAGTTTATTTTGAGAACCCGCGACTTTGACGTATTTCACCATTGGCAAGGAAGAGTCCGCCAAGACATCACTAAAGCCTTGAACGACTTTCAGAACCTTAACGACGCCTTCGTAATTCACCAGGTCGGCCGTGTCGCGAGGAGTGTGGTATTCACTGTGTGAACCTGTGAAGAAGTTAGCCGTGGGTACTCCAGCCATATAAAATGCCAAAGAATCCGTTGGAAGGTAGGGATCTTCTTGCACCACCATCGGAACTGCAGAGCGAATTCCCACTTCTTCGGCTAACGGAACCCAGTGATCTCCAGAACCCAAACCTTGTACAAACAAACGGTCTTTCAAGCGACCGACCATATCCATGTTCAGATAAGCGGCGATGTTATGTTTCGCAATATTCTTAGTGAAGTGAGAAGAACCAAGATTTCCCAATTCCTCCCCGGACCACACGCCGAAGTAAAGATTCTTCTTAATCTTATTGGGAGAAACCTTCGCTAGATTTGCGTAATAATGTGCGAGTTCCATCACGCCAGAAACGCCCGAAGCATTGTCGTCAGCGCCGTAGTGTGATTTACCGATTTCATCACCACGAGCGAGTGTGCTACCGAATTGCCCGTTCCCAAGGTGATCACCGTGAGCTCCAATCATCACGGAACTCTTCGCTCCCGCAACTGGAAGTTTCGCGACCACATTAACGCCCGTTGATTTTTGGAATTGTAAATCGACTTTGGCTTTGATGTAAGCCGATGGAATAACAACAGCCTCGACAACCTCTCCCTTATCTAAGCGTTTTTGCAAAGCACCCAGGTCTTGACCTGCATACTTCAACAGATCTGTCGCTGCAGCCTCAGACATTCTTAAGACCGCAAGTGTGCCCTCTGACAAAGAGCCTTCAAATTTGATCTTGCCAAACTTTTCAGGCAAGCCACTAGCTGGACCATTCGCAATGATGATACCTAATGCTCCCTCGTTCTTTGCTACCGTCACCTTATGTTGCAGACGAGAATACAGATTCAGATAGTGACGTCTTTGGGATGTGATATCCCCCGGCAGATCCGTCAATGCCAAGACCCATTTACCTTTAACATCCAGTCCTTTATAGGAATTGTATTCAGGCTCTTTATCACTGGCTGGAGCTTTAATTCCGTACCCGACAAAAACGATCGGTGCTTCGCGGAAGTCACCAATTTTAGAGAACGAAATCGGCTCGAAGTCTTTAGAAACTTCGTATTTCTTTTTATAAGAACCCACAACTTCAAGTAAATTCTGAGGTCCCAATTGAACACCTGAAGTGAATTCGAAAGTATCAAAGTAAGAACCCTTAGGTCCGGCACCTTGCAAACCCCAAGACTTAAAGAGTTGCGCTAACTTTTCTGTATAAACCTTTTCTTGAACAGACCCTGTTCCACGCCCTTGAAACTCAGGTGATGCCAAATAGTAAACCCACTTCTTGATGTCCTCGACCTTCACTTCAGGAGAAAGAGAACCCGCCGCCGGATCTTGCGCAGGAAGCCCTAGAAGTTTTCTTGCTAAGACATCGTTCCACTTGGCAATCAGGATTTGCGACTCCCCTTTTTCGTTTCTATGAGTCCAGGAAAGGCTGTTGCCATCGGGAGTGAAAACAGGAAGACCATCAAAACCATCATCAAAAGTGACGCGGACTGGAGCCTGCTTACCGTCAGCATCTACGATGAAAAGTTCAAAGTTAGAGTAACCTAGAACGCTTGAACCAAATATTATGTAATCTCCGGAAGGATGAAAGAACGGCGCCCACGACATGGACTTTAAACGCGTGATTTGTTTTTGGTCAGAACCATCTACATTCATCGTATAGATTTCAGCCGTTGATCCATTCGGGGCAAAACGGCGCCACGTGATCTTTTTACCATCAGCGCTAAAGAAAGGACCGCCGTCATAACCTTTTGAATCCGTCAGACGCTTTACCTGAGAGCCGTCGGATTTCATGATGTAGATGTCCATCATATAAGAAGGGTCTTGCTCAAAAAGCTTTTTGTCTTCGCCTTCTAATTTTTCAGTGTATCCAGCGCGATTTGAAGCAAACGCAATCCACTGACCATCTGGAGAGTAAGAGGCTTCTGCATCATAGCCTTTTTCTTTCGTCAGACGATGAATGCTACCTCCTTGAAGATTTGAATCAAAGATGTCGTAGCTATCATCAAAGCTCCATGAATAACGGGCTTTGACAGCTTTTTTTCGATTGTCGATTTCCTCTTGGGTCTTCTTTTTTGTTGCGGGATCTAAATGCGTAGAAGAGTAAAGCACCTTCTTCATCGAAGGATGAATCCATCCGCATGTCGTTTTCCCTTGCCCCGGCGAAACTCGCACAGTGTCACCACTGACTAAATCCATCACGTACATTTGATAGAAGGGATTTCCCGGCTCTCTTTCACTTTGAAAGATCATCTTCTTTCCATCTGGACTGAAATAGCCTTCTCCTGACTTAGGTCCAACAAAAGTCATCTGGCGAGATTCAGTCATCAGCTGATGGGGCTCATTCACGAAAGAGCCGCTGGAGGCAGCCACAGTCTCAGACTTGGACTGGGTGGGTTTTGCCTCCTTGTACTGGCAGGAAATAGCAGAGAAAATGCAGGCACTTGTAAGAAGAACTTTCACTTTTTTCATAGTGCGTGTAGCCTAAAAGTACGACAGTTTTATGTCAACCGCCGGAAGGAAAAGAATGAATATGATGCGCACGTTTCACGGATTTATCATTTCACTTTCACTGACTGCCTGTGCAAGCTCATCTCCTTACAAGCTCTCATCGCTGCACTATAACGAGTCAGACCTTAAAGTTTCCAGCCGCTCCATCGCGTCGGTCGATCACAAAAGCCCTTCGAACTATCTTTCATTGGATCTTCCCTACACGGCCTTTGAAAAACTGCGTGTGGATTTAGAGAAATCTCAACACGTTTCCTTACAACACCGGGGAGAGGCTCATATCACCGTGATCACTCCGCCGGAGTATAAGAAAATTCAGAAGAAAGTTTCGATGAAAGAGATTCAAGCCTTGGCTGATAAGATGGATCTTAAGAAAGCACCTTACAAACTTTTGTGTGTAGGCCAAGGATCACTGGAAGATCGCGGGCATAAAGAATCTACCTACTACGTGGTCGTAGAATCCGATCGTCTTTTCCAAATTAGAAAAGCCGTGCAAATGCTCTATACATCAAAAGGCGGAAAAGCTCAGGATTTCAATCCCGAAGCTTTCCATCCGCATGTCACACTGGGTTTTACAAAAAGAGATCTTCACTTAGAAGATGGAATCACGAAGGACGCAAGCTCATGTATCTACTCACTGCGCCCTGAAGAAACAGCCAAGAACTAGTAAGTTTTTGAAAGGGCGCGATCCAAGGCTTCGTTCGAACCGGAGCCTGCGCCTAACCACAAAGTGGTCTCTTCAATCAAAGAACCATCATCAAAACGGCAGATATTAAACGTACGACCCGAAGTGTCTTTTCCTTCGATAAGTTCCGCATCAAAGGCGCCACAGACACCACCGCGAGGTGATGAGGATTTGCGGTGCTTGTAAGCGTCGATAGCGTCACCCACACCGGCATTGGTTTTAAAAAGAAAGAAAGTCTCAGCTCCGATAGAGGCATCACCAAACAAACACAGAGCCTGTTCGTCACTGCCTACCTTAATTGTCCAGAATTGGCCTTGATCGATACGGCATGTGCGCATCCAAGGATTATTAGCAGCCTGTGCTGTTAGTCCCGCGAAAATCATTGTGATGGAAAGCAAGAAAACCTTCATCATCCCCTCCAATACCTGCTAAAATAGGTGTTCAGAAATATATCACCGAAAAGGTCGGGGCAAGCATTCAATGGCAAACCTGTTAGAAAAAGAAAACTTTGACCACCAAGCTGTGGTACCTTGCCCGTATCAAGCTGATTGCTCGGGATGTCAATCCCTGGGAGTGCCTTATGGGGCCCAAATAGAGCTTAAAAAAGAGCAACTAAAGCAATTATTTAGAGCCTCAAACCTTCTTTCATCCTCACCAATTCAAGCTCTGTCCGCCGGGCCGGGGTTCTTACGTGACCGCCTTGATTTCAGCCTCGAAGACGGTCGTTTAGGGCTTTATCATAAAGGCAAACGAGAGATCGTCGACCTCGCCATGTGCTCCCAGCTTTCGCCGGAGCTTTCTGCTTGGCTGACTGAGTTTCGCGAGTTTCAATGGCCCTTTAAAAAAGGCTCCATCCGCCTGCGTGTAGGACCGCAAGGTCAAAAGGGGGTGTGGCTTGATTTTGCCAATGTCGATATCAAAGCTTTGTTAGATGAAAAAAACCTTTTACGTCGCCTCCAAGAAAAAGCCTTCGTCGAAATCGGCCAGCGACGCAAAGTTCCTTTTTGGAATGGACAAGAATACAAACTGCGAGATCCTGAACTTCATGTTTGGTTTCAAACGTGGATGGGACATCGCCCGGTGGATTTGTATTGCCAAGTGGCGAGCTTCACTCAACCCAGTCTTCGCGCCAATAAAGTTATCTGTGACGTGATCAATGCCTGGATCGCTTCGTTTCCCCGCAGTCGCATTATCGAGTTTGGCTCGGGGATCGGCAATTTAACTTTGCCTACCCTTGCGGCGGCAGAAAGTGTTTTAGCCTGTGAAATTGACGAGCTTTCCTTAGATGGTTTGCGAATGACTCTAGATCATTTGCCTTCGGATCTTCAGCATCTTAAATCGAAGATTGAAATCCACCGGGGAGATTTTCAGAAAAAACTCACCGAAGATTTTTCTCAGTTCGATGGCGTTTTAGCAAACCCACCGCGATCGGGATTGATGAATTTCTTAAATCCCCTAGGCGAACTTTCTTTAGAAAAGCGTCCGCCGTTTTTTATTTACATGTCTTGTTTTCCAGAATCCATGGTGAAGGATTTAGAACGTCTTCAGGAGTATGGTTATGAGTTGCGGGAAACTTTCATCGTCGATCAGTTCCCGCAGACAAATCACTATGAGGTTTTAGGATTACTTCAAAGAAAACAGTCTTAAGCCAGAAAGCACTCCGGCAAGATCTTCTCCTGAAAGCAAAGAAAGCACCGGCAAAGTCACAACACCTGTGAGTAAAATCAAAGTGCTACGCAAAGCGACTCGGAAAATATAACCCGACTGCATGCGCTCGTGGGGCTGACCTAATCTTAAATCACATGCCCATTCGCCTATTGTGGATCCCATCAGCGTGCGGATGGAAATCATATAAATCCAACCGAAAACAAAAAACACTTCAGCAAAGAACAACAGCTGATGCTGACTGTGAGTGAGCGTGCCTAAAAGAGACCCCACCGAAGTGCGCATAATAAGTGAGAACGACGCAATAAAAGCACAGCTTGCTGAAATTAAAATCAAGGCATCAATGAAAGAAGCTAGCCACGACCAGAGCGCCAAACGATAGCCTTTACGGCGCGAAGCTCCTCCATGAAATCCTGTATTTTGATCAAAATTAAGAGCCTTGCGATCTTTAAAGATCTCATTCACTTTCGAAGTGGGAGGCGTCCCGGGAGCGCGCCTGCGGCGAATTCCAGGCCCTATTAACGGAACAGGGGCTTCTCTTTTCAGAGGAGCCCGCTGTGGATTTGTCTTATCGTGATTTTTATCAATAAACATTTGCTTCCTTGCAAGGGGCCAGGGTTATCGAACCCCGCCCGCTTTGATTCCATCATCCGTCTTCGTTCCACCTTCTGTGGTGGTGGTCGGAGGAGGCACAACGACCGGTGGCACACACACTCCATTCACCAATGTATTTGGTGCTGGACATGGCGCTGGAGGAGGAGGCTCAACAACTGGTGGAGTCGCCGTAGCCGTTGCCGTCGGTTCTGGCACTGGAGCTGGTGGTACATACACAGGATCTGTGCTCTTCGCTTTGCTGTCTTTTTTGAACAACCACCAGAAAGCACCTAGAGCTAACAAACCAACACCCACTGGAATGATCCAGTTTTTATTACGGCACCAGAAACCACAGCTGTCTTCTTTCGGTGCTACTTCTTTACCGCCTGGAAGATCGCCGCCACCGCCGGTTTCAACGATCATACAGATGCCGCCTTCCCCCTCTTTTTGACCCTCTGGACATTTACATTGTCCATTAGGACCTGCTTGGCCACGGCCTTGATCCGTACAGTTATTGACACCTGGATCTGGATTCGGAAGTGGCGTTGGAGGCGTTGGGTTCACAGCGAAAGCTTGCAACTCAAACGCGCGGTCTTTGATCTCTTGGCAGGCGTTGACTTGGTCTTCACGCTGCTTTTGGATATCTTTCAAAGGCGCTGTATCACAAGCACCGATGGCTGACGAGATATAAGCTTTTAAATCTGTCAGATATGTAGAGATCTGTTTGTATTGCTCTTCAGGAATCTTGTTTTCATCGTTCAACTGAAGATCAATGTTTTGACCTTTGCTTTTCAGATAAGACTCGATAATACGTTTCTTATTCAAAGCCGTTGATTTTTCATCACCACCATTCAGTGGAGACATTGAGTTACAAGTACGAGTTGCATACTTCACGTCAGCGCGGCTTACACAGAACGCTTGACCTGAAGAATTGAAACCATAAACCATTGGATTACAAGCAACACCATTGCTAGCACAAGAAGCGCCACTTGCTGCCATCTTACGTTTTAGATCATCAGCACCTTGCTTGTTACCACCGCAAGATCCGTTTTCACCGTAGACAGATAAGTAACCCGCCACGATACAGTTTTTACCCGTAAGACCTGCGGCCTGAGCTTCCTCACCGAATAGGAAATTTAAAACGAACTCATACTTATTACTGCTATTGAACTCGTTCATCGCTTGGGCGCCGTAGATCGCGGTGTACACACGTTGAGCCGCTTCCATCGCACGACGCATACGAATCATGTATTCCGCTTTTTGACGTGCAGAAAGTTTTACGTATTCTTTGTAAGAAAGAACGAAGTCTTTTCCTAACGGCTTTTGTTTGCCGGTTTTTAGGGATTTGTTGATCATGGGATCTTGTTTTGCCAACTTACCAGCCAAAGCATTAAAGCTGTTATAGTTGAGAAGTTCTTTTTTCTGAACAGGAACGCCATTGACCTTCAACGGATTTTCTTCATCACCCGTGAAATTCAAATTCATTGTTTGACCATCTTTTGTCAGCGTCAAACGAACTTGTTCATTGCCATTAGCATCTTTGAAAGTGCTGGCTTCAATCGAAGGCATCATCTGGTTGCGGTTTAATGCCACCCATTGATCCATTTGTGATTGAAGATGATCTGGGTAAACGTGACGAACCATGCGCCAGTATTCACCGACAGTCATTTTCTTTGTCGTTAAACCCGTTTCTTTCAGGTATTGATTGATCAACTTCTTTTGGTTCGATGCTGCTGCACCTTCAGCTACCGGCGCAATACACATAGTCACAACAGAAATTCCTGCTGCGAGATTTTTTAGCAACGAACTTGGCTTAAACTTCCCAATCATATCGACCTCATGCTTTTGAGTCTTTTCGGTACACTTTTTAAAATACTTAACGAGAACCTAGACTTAACCTTCGGATTTCTGATTCGTCTCAATCTGAGACCGAAACCAGTCGTGCAGATACCCTCGATCCCTACGACTTAAGTCTTTAAATTTCAAGCGAAGCACGTTTTCGTGATATTCCACGACTTTAGACTTCACCTTCACATTACGAATGGCAGGAAAAATCACGTCCACAAAGCGCAAATCCCGCGAACCTCCCTCAAGATCTCTTTTGAGGCGAATGCGCGCGCCCGACACCGAAATGGATTCGGTGACACCCTCAAAGATATCTTGAGCAACCACGTCCACCGGAGTGACGAAATCATAGCGATGCGCCGTTGGGAAAAGCCATTGCGCGCGACGATCTAGATAAGGAAAGCGGAAATAAAAGGCTAAAAGAAGAACTCCGACTGTGACAAAGCTTGAAAGAACCAGTTGGGTTTGCACGAACAGGCCATCACCCTCTAGGGCATGAGTGCTAAAGCGATAGATGTTCAGTCCTAAGACGAACACCAATGAAAGAATAGCCACGGTCCAAGAGGTTTTATGGGCTTTAAAAAGAAGAACTCCAGAAAGGAAAAGAAATCCCAACCAAGACCAATCAAGAATGGAGACCGCTTTTAGAAATTCAATCAATGTGGAAGGTAAATACCAATGAGGAACGCCACTGCCTGCAAAGCTGATCGCTAGATTCCCCAAAGGAGCGAGCATAAAAAGAACCGCCAGCAAATAAATCCCGGTTGGCCTTTTAAGTTCCGCTTCTGTCATGAAAATCCCCCAGAAATATGCTAAACGAAACGCACTTCAGGGGGCACGAATTCTTTGGATTCAACTGGACTTTGGTGGGTGAAAAAGAAAACCCCAAAGGGTCACTTTGGGGTTTCGGTGGTTCTTTATTTTAGGAACGTTGTTATTTGCTCATCGCGCAAATTTCAACCAGGGTGTTTTCTTTTACTAGAGAGTAAATTTCTTCAATTTCCTCATTCTTCACAGCCACACAACCTTGGGTCCAGTTACGTGGATGCCATAAGCTCATGGCATCTTGTTTTCGCTGTTGAGTGGGAAGACCATGAATCATGATATCTCCGCCCGGAGACTTCCCTTGAGATTTTGCATATTCGACATCCTGCTTGTTGGGATAAGATATGTGCAAACTCTTAGTATATTCGCTCTTGGGATTTTTATAGTCTATATGATAGATACCTTCAGGAGTTTTTCTATCACCTTCGAATTGTTTATGGCCTTCAGGATTTAACCCGAAAGCAACGGTATAAGCTTTAACCAAAACATCACCTGAAATTAAATAAAGTTCCTTGCGGTCTTTTGAAACCACGATGCGCTCGATCTTAACGCCTTCATCTTTAAATCTAGCAACATCTTGGGTTGTGCGATCTAAGAGTTTATCGACCTGAGTGATATCATCACAATACTTAAACTTCTTATCCAACGCTTTGGAAGAAGCTGCGAAAGACTGTGCAGAGATCAAACTTAAAGCTATCAGAGGTAAAATGATGTTTTTCATGACTTGAAGTTATACCACAAGGCGAAGACATTTTCTTATGTTCGTGCATTTATTTTTTTGTCATAAGTTTACCGACGCCAGATAGAAATAAAAAGAGCTCGGTGTTTCCACAGAGCCCTTTGTCGTCACTTCTGACTGAAAGTTCGTCAGCGAATTTTCTTACCGCTGCAACGAAGAACAAGACTGGATACAGCTTTCGCGGGCCATTTTTACCCTTGGGGCCATGCAATCCGCGGTGCCTTTGTGGCGAACCACTGACAGAGTGCCTACGTTCGGAGTGTAAGTCTTGCCGTTGAATTTAGAGAGGCACGTGTAATAGGCGTACTTCTCTAAGCCTGTTTTCATCTTGCTGCTAGTTGGAAGATAGTCGCGCGCCTGATAGTAGTTAATTCCAATGCCTTCTTTATTCGGGGAGCTTTGCGCCACCACGAAATCAAAGCGGTCGGAAGTTAATTTTGAACATTCGCTTTCCGATTTCACACTATTGATACCGAATGGATCTGCACCGACTTTATCAATCAAGAGAACGTGACCATAAACCGCGACGATATCGCCGGCCTTCATGGTTGTTGTTGGTGAAACAGAGATCTTATTTAAGCACGTCAAACCATTGTTTTGAGGTTCTACATATGAAGAAGATCCCCACGCCCAAGCATCAGAAGCCTTCAACGCGCGACCGGATTTCAGACGAAGTCCTGCCGTAGCCATTGATGTAAAGACATATCCTGAGCAGTCGATACCAAGAACACTGGTGCCATCGCCGTTGTTTTTAAACATGTCGATTTCAGCATTTGTCGCCGTCGTCGCATAGGGCTTTCCACCGTAGTCGTAGATCAAAGGATTTGAGCGCACATTGAAGCACCCTTGACCGTAAGAAGTCATATCCTTGATGTAATAGTGCGTGCTTTGAACTTTAGAAAGACTTGCGATCTGACGTTTGCTGCCCACTCCATCAGAATGCTTACCCACGATGCTGATCCCTTGAATATTCGGAACTTGAGCATTCAAAGAAGGAAGCTGCACGCTTTGACAGCTTTGATAAGTCGTTGCAAAAGCCCAACGACCACCAAACACCGACAATGGAGTGCCGGAATCTAAAGCTTGTTGTTTGTGCCATTCGTAGTCACGGTTGGGCTCTTCAACAACAGGAGCCGAAGGCTCTGTCGGAGTTGTCGGAGTTTCCGTTTCTTCTTCACCACCTGTAGATGGTGTTCCCGAAGATGCATTGTCATTAGAACAATTCACATCCAAAGCTTGAACTGTTTTTTGCAACTGAGTGAAGTTTCCACGAACCTTGTCTTGCATGTAAGAACGGAAGACGGTGGTGCGATCCCCGACATCGATAGCCGAAAGAAGCATCAAAAGTTGTTCTGGAGTCTCAACTCTTTCTCCTTCCGGGGCTTCACTTAGCAATGAATCCACCAAAGCATCCAGATCGGCGTTCAAACGCTTCACTTCAGCAGAAGTCAATTGAGGATTCTGTTCAGAAAGCTTTTCGACTTGATCATGAAAGGCTTCTTTCATGACGTCGGCCGTCGGAATGGTCTTTTGTTCAATCAAATAAGTTTTGAGGCCATCCCAGAGTTTCGTTTCAAGTTGTTGATCTTTACAAGCGATGTCCTGCACAGTGTCCGACGCGATATTTTGAACCGCATCAAATCCTTGTGGTGCGCAGGCTGTCATCATCATCCCTAAGGCGAAGTATAAACTGTGTTTTCTCATGCCTTACTTATCGGCAGCGGTTACGACACAGATTACCTTCCTCACAAATTTTAGACTCGACTAGACTAAAAAATAGCCACTATAATCAGACTTACGAGGAACACCGCAACTATGGCAGAAAAGTTTATCAAAATTCAGGCACTTTACGGACTTCTTGAACTTGAGCCCTTCATTCTTTTGGGCTGCTTAATCGCCATCACCTGGGTGTTTTATAAGTTCTTTTTGAAAGAGGCTTCTGAAGAAAGACATCGCAGCATTCGCAATCACTTCAGAACTTTGGTCCGCCATTACATCGTACTTAGTTTTTTGTTTTTAGTTTTTATCTTTCTGCAAACTTCAGAACCGCAAATCGGGAATGTCGCTAAGGTCACGCCTTACATAGCCATCGTCACCTTTCTTTGGGGAAACGTTGTCTTTGTTAAGACCAGTCGACTGATCGTCCTGCAGTATCTTTTCTTAGGCTCAATGAAGCATGGCGTGCCTTTGCTTCTGGTGAATATTTTTTCTTTAATCCTTTCTATCGTGCTTTTATTCTGGGGCGTGACTCACGTCTTTGGTTTGCAAGTCGGTCCTTTGTTGGCCACTTCCGCCGCCGCATCCGTCATTCTGGGTCTGGCTTTGCAGGACACCCTGGGAAATCTTTTTGCCGGAATTTCTTTACAGCTTGATAGAAACTTTGAAATCGGTGACTGGCTTGAAATTGTCAGCGGTATCCAAAAGACGACAGGTCAGGTGCGAGAGATCACTTGGCGTTCCACAACACTTGTGGGTTTTTCAGATGAGTTGATCACCCTCCCCAATCGGTTTATGGCGAATGCCACGATCTCGAATTTCTCTCCACCAGAAACACCCATTGTCCGCAGTCAGGTCTTCCGCTTGGCTTATGGAGAAAATGTCGAGCTGGCAAAACAGGTTCTGGAGCGCACTGTGGCCGGCATTGGTGAAATTCGCGGCATTCCAGCGCCTTGGGCGTATGTGAATGAATCTAACGAAAACTGGATTCAAATTAAAATTATCTACTTCCTGGATAATTACGGCTCGCAATTCAACGTGGGCGATAAGGTTCTTATCCGTGGCATCGAAGCACTTAGAGCGGCGAACTTGAAATTAGCTCGACAAGTGATCGAGTTTTCAGATAGAACCCTGAACCATGAGCACGGTAAACTTTGAGCATCCTTTAGCCATTAAAATTCGTAAACAGATCACTCAAGCCCTGAATGACTTCAATATGATTGAAGATGGCGACAAGGTGATGGTTTGCGTTTCTGGCGGCAAGGACTCAAGCGTTCTTTTGGCCTTACTCACAGAGATCCAACGTCGTTCCGAAAGAAAGTTTCAAGTCGAAGCCGCGATCTTAGATCAAAAGCAACCGGGCTTTGATGCGACAGCCTTTAAAGCCTGGGTTGAAAGCATTGGCGTAAAACTTCATATCGTTGAAAAAGACACGTACTCAATTGTTAAAGAAAAGGTTCAAGGAGCTACGTACTGTTCTTTATGCTCACGTCTTCGTCGCGCCATTTTATATGATTATGCTCATGCGCAAGGTTTCACGAAACTCGCTTTAGGACATCATCGCGATGACGTCGTTCATACCGCTTTATTGAACTTATTTTATGTCGGCACTATGGCGGCGATGCCTGCGAAATTAAAATCCGACGACGAAAGAAATATTTTAGTACGTCCTCTGACTTATGTTTCAGAGCGTGACATTGAGGAGCTTGCCGCTGCTTGGAACTTCCCGATCATTCCTTGCAACCTTTGTGGTTCTCAAGATGGATTAAAACGCCAGCGTATTAAAAAACTAGTGCGTGATCTGGAAAAAGAGATTCCCAATGTTTATGCCTCGATCCAAACAGCGCTTGGCAATATCAAACCAAGTCAGCTGATGGATCAAGAGCTTTGGGATTTCAAAAATCTTAAGGTATCACCTTCTTCACTGCAGGACGAGCGCCCACAGCCTGAGCCCAACGAAGAACTGAAGGTTTAGACTCAAACCATTCCGGTTTCGACTTGATGAAGTTGATCAACCAGGGATAGGTCGCAATGTCGGCGATCGTATAAGTTTCGCCGGCAAGATAGTGATTTTTCTCAAGCTGAATTTCCATCACTCCTAAAAGACGTAACGCTTCTTTTTCAAAACGTTCAATAAATCCTGGATTTTCAGGCTTCAGAGTGTGCTTTCCATAGTGGTAATTTCCAAAAATAGGGCCGATCGCTGACATCTGAAACATCAACCACTGCATGACGTGAGCCTTTTCTTCAAGACTATGACCGAAGAAAGCTTGATGCTTTTCTGCGAGATAATAAAGAATGGCGCCACTTTCAAAAACCGTTGTCTTGTGTTCATAAGAGCCGTCCGTATCGACAATCACCGGGATTTTTCCGTTGGGGTTTCTGGCAATAAAGTCGGCGGACTTTTGCTCTTGTTTTCCAAGATCGATATTGTGCTGGTTGTATGGAATTGCTAATTCCTCAAGCATAAGGGCGACTTTGCGGCCATTGGGCGTTTGCGCCGTGTAGAATTCAATCATGATTCACCTCTAAACACTCAGCATACGCCTGTTGTGATAAAAGGTTACCCCTGACCAGCTGCATCCATGATTGCCGCCAAAGGGTCCCGGTGTTAGCTTGAATACTCTTGTGCGGATATAGCGTAGTTGGTAGCGCGCTTCCTTGACATGGAAGAGGTCACTGGTTCAAGTCCAGTTATTCGCACCATTTCCCTTCCCATATATTTTCCAAAAAAAACAAACTCTGTGTTAGCGCAAAGTGAACGACATCACTCAGGCCTAAATGGACTTTCATTTATCTCAATACCTTGCTTTGCATTAGGGCCCGTGACATTCTTAAAAGCCAAAGTATGGCTAAGATTTTACTCATTGAGGACAATTTAACCAATCAACTGATGGTGAAAGAAACTCTTTCAACACATGACGTGACATGCGCAAACACTTTGAAAGAAGCAACGGTGCATATCACCTCCCCTTTTGATCTGGTGATCCTAGATGTTCAGTTGCCAGACGGAAGTGGTTTTGATTTTTACATGCATCACCACGTTCAGCTGCAAGACATTCCGGTTGTGATCTTAACTTCCCAAAGTGAAGTTACGGATAAGGTCGTAGGCTTTTCTTTAGGCGCTGAAGATTACGTGACGAAGCCCTTTGAACCTCTTGAACTGCGCGCCCGTATTGAAGCTAAGCTTCGCAAGAAAACGAAGCCTCATGACTCTGCCGTATTAAAAGTCGATAGTCTTTATTTCGACCTTACCATGCAAAGACTTACTTGCGAGATCAAGGGCGAAAAGAAACCCATTGAGACAACGTCTATCGAATTCAAAATTCTTTTGTATCTCGCAAAACACAAAGATCAAGTGATCACTCGCCAACAACTTTTAGACCAAGTCTGGGGCGGCAGTACCAGCGTCGTAGATCGCGCCATCGACACCCATATGTCGAAACTTCGCAAGAAACTGGAAGGCACGCCTTGGGAAATTAAATCGGTCTATGGCTCCGGTTATCGCTTCGAAAAACACGGCTAGTCTTATCTATAAAACTCTCAGATTCTTACTGTTGCTGGACAAGCTTTGGATTATTTTTGCGAAACTTTCGCTGCAAAACGTCCTTACGTTAAAGCACAGAAGCGCATTTACTCCTAATCACCTGTGTTAAAATAATTTTGAAAGCAGTCATACGGAGGTGGTTATGAGACAAGCTATCATCGTGGCAGCTCTCCTTATCCTTCCACAATTCGTTCAAGGGGCTCCTGAAGATCCCACGGTTCCGCTTAATGGATCCGCGACAGATGCAATGAAAATTGAAACCCAACGAGACCTAGCCGATCGCGTGGATCGACAGCCGACCAACGCAGAACAAGATCCTTCTCTCGTACCCTGCCCCCAAGTCAGTTATGAAGGACAAAAAGATGAGTTAGCCCGTTTAGAAAATCACAGCACCAACTGCCAACCTGAAGAAGGAGCCATTCAACAAAATCCTAATCCCGATCAGCAACTTCCCGACGCTGAACAAAACCAATCCGGCACTCCAATTCATCTTGAGTAGTTGAAAATAAAAAAGGGGAGCTTTAAGCAAGCTCCCCTTTTTATTTTGTTATTATCGTACTAATTATTTTTTCAAAGCATTCACGATGTAAGAGATGTTCGTGACATCTTCACCGCGGCAACCCGTTTCTGTACATCTATTTGAAACAGTACATTGTTTCGCTCTGTCATATGTGAAATCTTGCGCTCCACGCACCAGAATACCTACCACTTCATGAGTTCTTGCGTTGAAAACCGCAGAACCCGAATTTCCGCCGTAAGTGTCTAGGTTCGATGTAAAGTAAGTCCCTTGTTGAGCACGCACTTGCGCGCCATCAGCCACTTTCGTCGGAAGACCTGAAGGATGACCTACAACGTAGATTGCATCACCTGGTTGCGCTGGTGATTGCGCCAAAGTCAAAACGCGGTGACCACGGACAGGGCGATCCAAACGCACTAGAGCGTAATCTTGAGCACTTGTGTATTCACGTGCCACGATTTCCTTACAACCGTAAACTTCACCTTCAGGCAAAGTCTCTGGTGCTGTTTTAGCGTCTGTCATTTTATAACCGAAGACGAAAGCGTAACGAGAGCAATCCGAAGAACTGATGCAGTGACCTGCTGTCGCAATCAAATCCTCACCCACTAACGAACCAGAACAGTTCGCCGCTGAAGGCTGATCGAAGAAAGGCTCGTCCGAGCAAAGATTCATGCTCGAGCCATAACTTGAAGCCAGAATTTTTACCAAACCATTTCCTTGATTTTGAATATCGCGAGTTGGAATAAGAGCCACTGTAGAATCCGCGATTTCGCGAACGTCGGCTCTGGTTACTTGATAGACGTCGACACGATTGTCGTCGCCATAAATAACTCTGGGCGTGATGTTAACAAATCCAACTGAGAACGTTGCTGCAAGCGCGACAGTCATTGTCGCTACGAATGAATTCCTTTTCACTTTTTCCCCTCTGAATGTTCTTCCTGAACATCCCTCTGATAAAGTCTGAGAAAAGTGAGAATGAAAGACAAACTTTATTTTTTGGTTTTCAGAAGATAATCAAATGCCGTTGCGTAAAGTTTGATTTGCTTAAGCATAGAATGCAGACCATTGGCGCGGCTAGGAGAAAGGTTTCCTTCGAAGCCCAAAGCTTTCAAAAACTCGGGAGGTGTCGATAAAATCTCACTGGGAGTTGCGCCGGAGTAAACATACAACAAAAGTCCAACCAAACCCTTCACAATCAAAGCATCACTATCGCCTTGAAGTTGTATTTGGCCTTGATCATTTAAATTTGCAGAGAGCCAGACTTGCGACTGGCAGCCTTTCACAGCGTTTTGCTCTGTTTTCAAATTCTCTGGCATTTCAGGAAGCGCTTTTCCCATTTCGATGATTTTTTTATAGCGGTCTTCCCACTGATTCATCGCTGAAAAATCTTGGATTACTTTTTGTTGTCTTTCTTGGATGTTCATAACTAAACCACTTTCAATTTCGGCAAGAGAGTGAAAATATCTTCTTCCAGCATCTGTCCTTGCTCACCAATAAGTTCGTGAAAGGACTTCTTGTTCATATTCATCACGACATCGTGGCATTTCTTATAGAAACCTTCTTGATCATCGTAATACCCGTTCCACAGATCTTTGGCCTTGGCCTCTGGAAGCACCCAGGATTTTTTTTCAGCGGCCGTTCCATCGTAGCGATTGTGATAGTCTAAAAGATCCATGATTTGACGAGGCGAAAAATCTAACATCACCAAAGCTTCTTCTAAAAGCGCGAGCTCCACATACCAAAGATAGTTGCTCATTTTTTCCCAGAACTTAATTCCAGGTTTTCCGTAAGAGCTTTTGCAGAAGAAGGTCGTACAAACAACACCGCGATTGCGCCACACATTGCAGTTTTGTTTTTCTTTGTTGTAGTAAGGGCAAAGCCAGTCTTCGCGCTGACCGAACTCCCCTTCCGTGCGGTTATTAAACTCAACCTGGTATTTTACAGGCGCTACCATCCCAATCGGCAGAGCGTATTCGCGACGAGCGATTTTATCTCGGAAAATGCGATGAGCTTCTGTTGAAGACTCTTCTTTCAACAATGCTCCGATCATGAAATTTGCGAGGAACGGATGAAAGGTGCAGCACTTTAAATCCTCGCGATAATGAACTTTGCCTTTATGGCGGGGACGAGACATCGCACACGAGTCGCAGGTCGCTTTATTTTCTTCGGGAGAAAACTCCAGAATCTCTCGGGGTAAGAGACTTTCATAGACTCGTGGCAATTGGTACTTTAATAACATTCTTTACATTTTCAGGCGACAGCGGTCGGTCAATTTAAGCTTTAACTGCTTCATTGTATCAAACCTTTGCAGACTGTCGTCCCACTTCCATACGAAGGTTTGGCAATTCACGAAATAAGGAAAAGCCACATCACCCTCTGCCGCATAGCTGCTTGCATAGACGAAATCAGGGACCAGGGTCTTAACCAAAGTTTCAACAGCGGAATAACTCAAGATTCTGGCTTTTTCCAGCTCAAAAGAAATCTCTAAAGGAGTTACAAAGCCTGTCTGGCCATTGTGCAGAGCTGCGCCCCACTCTACAAAGGAATTGCGGTTATAAACGATACGAATGAATTGGTGAAACTCAATGCCCTGATTTGCGTACTCTTGAGCCAGTTGCGCATAAATATCAGCGTCTTGTTCGCCGTTATCGCCAATAAGAATCACTTTGCGAGGACGGTGTTCTTCCATGAGCTTGCGCAAGTTCGTGATTTTATGAACATCGCTATCATATTCGGTTTTTCCAATATAGGTTCCAGCCGGATAGTTCCCGTTTTTGAGGAAATTGCGGTGTGTGCGCCCCATAAACCATTCCGGCGCTTTCGAAAGATAAACCACTTGAATGTCAGAGTTCTCTTTTACAATCTGGTGATAAAGAGCATTCATCCCTAAGAAACGGCTTTTATCGTCAAAGGCATAGCGAGCGGCTTCACTGAGGTCCTTCACATTCGCTAACTTGATCGTGTCATCCACGTCGCTCACGAACAGGGTCTGAGCTTGAGAGGATAAAGAAACAATGAATATCAGAAATGCGATAAAGTTTTTCATGCGTCTTCCTCTTAAATACCTTGCTCGTCAAACCACATCACGAAGCGCTCCGGTGTGGCATGAATCGCAAAAGTCTGAGCCTCATCTTTGAAAGCAAAAAGTCCATTTTCAGAGTGAAACTGTTCAAACAAGGCCTTGGCTTCAGCGCCGCGAACTTCAAAGCGAGCCTTCCCCGGACCAATACGCGCGACATTGGATTTATGAATGTAGATCGCACAGTGGTAATTGTTTTCCGCTTTTTTAGCACAAATGAAATTCAGAACTTTTTTGGGAGCCTCTAGGGATTTTCCACGCCCCAACATAGAATCCTGTTCAGGACGATCCATCGCCAAGTAAAGCTCTTGAGGGGTGCCATCCACCGTTCCATCAACACTGTTTGACGCGATATTGATGATCATCTGCATGCCTAGATATCGACCGCTGGTCACGGCCCATGAACTAGAAACGCCAAAGCTCAAAATCAAAAATAGAAGAATTCTCATCGACACATCCCTTGTCTAAAGTTTATTCATTCGCCTTCCTCAGACTGTCACTGTCAGGCCCAGAAGACGCCCTATCTAGAACTCCCAAAATGAGACTATATTCCATTGTAATATTCAACACTTATACCGTCTCATCATGGGGCGCCATGCTATACCGTGGCCCATCGCTTGCTCTTCTACAAGGCAAGACGGAAATCCTTAAACAGGAGGGACTTATGAAAACGCTTCTAACTATCGCAATCTTGGCTTTCTCTTGCACTTCGTTTGCTTGGAAAAGCTCTGAAGCTCCTTCAAAAGAATATGTCTTTAAGTACAAATTGGCGGGCCAGTCGCTCGAGATCAAACGCGCAGCTGCCAGCTATGAGGACGCTTATGAACAAGCGGCTCAACAGTGCTTTAATTTCTATAGAGGTCGTGGCCCAGTCGCTGAAGAACGCGGACTAGATATCATCGACGTTTGCGCAAACCCACGCTCTTAAGACTTTTGACAAGCAGCATAAGTTCTTCGATTCCGTCTTTCCCTTCTGGCCGCTCCTCGCTTATATTAGAGCCTTATCTAAGGAGCGGTTTTAATGGGAGTTCTAAAAGCCATCGGCGATTTTTTATTTGGTAAAGATCCTGATATCTTCGACGAAAAAGGAAATGTTTCACACAAACTTCCTAAAAAGAAATGGGAAGCTTGGCACAATCGTACAAAGACAGATCCACAGTACAATTGGCGTAATCACACCGGCATCACCGGTGCGACTAAAAAGAAAAACAGCAACTAAAGCTGATACTTCTGCCTCAAGTTCGCGATCAGCTCTTGAGGCTCGCTTCCTAAAGACTTCACGGTAAAGATATCGTCGACCTGACGGCCCCAAGTATGAACACGGGCACTCTTAATACTGACACCCAATTCACTTAAAGACTTCGCCGCTGAGGCCAAGAGCCCTGACTGATCTGGTCCTTTAAAGCTGATCACCCATTCTTTTTCATCCGCACTAACAAGTTGAATCGACTCAAACTTCACGGCCGGAATATTCTTCGACTGCACTTGCGTGTTTTCTAAAATCTTTGTCAGCTGTTGAATGTTTCGAGTTGTCGATACTTGAAACCAGTCATACACGCCCACTTTAGAAAGCGTATGAATCGAGGCATGGCGAATGCCCAAGCCCAGGGAATACAATTGCCCCACATAATCACTTAAAAGCCCTTTACGGTCTTTTTTCTCGTGGAAGCGTATCCACACTTCCCCTTTGCGCGTTTTGTAAACCAAAGGCGCCAAAGAGCCTTCAGCGTGTTCTGCTTTTTTAAGATCGTTGACGAGGTCTTTAATAGCCAGACTGTCTAATAAAACAGGGCCCAATTCCTCGATCACTTCTGAAGATAGTTGCAACTTCTTACGCAAACGCAGAGTTTGAAAATCGAAGTAGTCTTGCGCTTTTTTAGATTCCAGGCTGACGACTAAATCGCGCAACAGTTTGGCCTTCCATTCGTTCCAGGCCTCTGGGTTCGTTGCACGAATATCGATGGCGGTGAATAAAGCCAGACGATAAAGCCTTGCTCCCTCAACCCCCTTGTCCCGCAAATCCTGCCACACTTTGGGGTCTTTCGGATTTTTTCTAAAAGCAGCCTGAGAAATTTCCAGATGATTTTTCACCATCCACTTCACTTCATCCGTGAACAACTTTGAGAAACCATAAGACTTAAAATCTCGTTCAACGATGGTCACGCCAAGATCCGAATGGTGGTCTCCACTTTCAAGGCCTTTTGCTAAATCATGATACAGACAGCTCCAAGAAAGAATGCGCCAGTCCTCTTTCGTGAGTTTTTGGTGCAAAGACTTTAATGGTCCTAGCTGAGATGATTTTTTATAGATACGTTTTACTTCACGGCACGCCTGCATGATATGAGAGTCGGCTGTAAAACGATGATACTGATCGTGCTGAACATAACCCACTAAGCGGCGGATTTCAGGCACGAGCTTATCAATCAAACGCGAGCGAAAAATACTTACCAAAAACTCATCTGTCGCTTTAATATCAAGAATAGATTCTAGAACTTGCCCACGTCGTTTCGCCAAGGACTTCACTTTGGCATCGGGTAAAAGACTGTCCAAGTTTTCACGCACTTTTTTCTGCACTAAAACGCTAGAGTTCTTATGTAACGCAAGCGAAAGATCCTCGAACTTTTTAAATTCGAATCGCTCTAGTTTTTTTAGTTCTTTCTCTGAAGACTCGGCAACTTCCACAATCCAGTCTGAATAAAAATGCACGCGCGATAGACCGCGCTGTAAATCACGCATAAAATCTTTATGCGTTTTAAATCCCATCCATTTCGCAAGATCAAACTGTACTGCATTGGAAAGAATATCGCCATGACCTTCCAGGTGCAGCTTCTGACGAATATTTAAAAAATAATTGCGATAGTAATGAAGAACATTCAGTGCATGTCCAGGGTGCGTGAACTTTTCGGCGAAGAGCTCGTAAATCTGCAAACCTTGTTCAAGATCGCGAAGTCCGCCGGGACCAAATTTAAGATTAGGCTCGAGATAATTTGTGATGGAATCAAAGCGCTTTGCGCGATTTTTTCTTTCTTCTTTGACGGCCTTTAAAAGAATCCGGCGATAGTAGTTCTTTTTCGACCAGATCTTTTTTTGCTGTTCAAAAAGTTTTTGGGCGCCTTCAGGGGTCCAGGGACGAGCTTTTAATAAAGCGAGAATATCAAAGGCCTCGACGTTTTCAGTCCAATCCGAAGGATTATGAGGCATGCGATAGCGAAGCTTAAGGCCTTGCTCATTGGCCTTATCGACGAAGAGTTTTACTTTTTCTTCATCGCCACAGAAAAGAACATCGATATCCGATTTGGGACTTAATTCACCCCGGGCCCAAGATCCTAAAATAATGGGATGACACTTTTCCCACTCGGGGGAGCTTTTAAAAATCTCTTCCAGGCGCGCCGACAGCCAACCCGAAAAGTTTTCGGCTGAAAAGCAAAACACCTGACGAACATCTCCGTCAGGTGTCATAAGTGGTGGTGTTAAAACCTCTTGCGCTTGCTCCCACTGAGTTGAAGACAAAAAAGATCTTGTTGCCATCGTGGCTACACTTCCTGTCCGTTACGAGCGACGATTTCTTTCCACTTCGCGATCTGGTTCATGGCATCCAGTGGACTCATCTGCATCAACGGGTATTTTTCCACTTCCGCCATCAAGCTTTTGATTTCTTCAGGTAAAGTAAATGTCGTGATTGGATCTACGTCCATCGCTGGAGTATCACTATGCAATTGATCTAAAAGTGAAAGCTGACTGGAAGCTTGAACACGTTTTGATTCAATATCACGCAAAAGACCTTTGGCTCTTTTTGTCACAGAAGCAGGAAGTCCTGCTAATTCTGCCACTTGCACCCCGTAAGATTTTAATGCCGGGCCTTTCACCAACGTGTGAAGGAAACGGATTTCACCGTTTCGTTCGGCCACCGTCATGTGAGCGTTTGTGATCTGACCAAAACTTTGATCTAACGACGTCAGCTCATGGTAGTGAGTCGCAAAGAAAGTCAGAGCTTTTGTTTCACTCAATAAGTGTTCAAGAATCGACTGCGCCAAGCACATGCCATCAAACGTGCTTGTACCACGACCAACTTCATCTAGGATCACCAAAGAATCTTTCGTCGCATTTTTTAGCATCGCGGAAGTTTCTGTCATCTCCACCATGAATGTAGAAAGACCTTCTGACAACTGGTCGCTGGCACCAATACGCGTGAAGATCGCATCAAAGACCGGGATCGAAACTTCATCTGCCGGGACGAAAGAACCCATTTGCGCCATAATAGCGATCAAAGCCACTTGTCTCATCAACGTCGATTTACCAGCCATATTCGGGCCCGTTAATAACAGGCAAGAGTGAGGGCGAAGTTCGATGTCGTTAGCAACGAAGTTCTTTTTCACGGTTTGCTCAACCACCGGGTGACGGCTGGCTCTTAATTTTAACGAACCATCTGTCGTGAATTGAGGACGTACGTATTTTTCTTCCAAACTCAGCCATGCCAAGCCTGAAACCACGTCGACCTCGCTACATTCATGAGCCAGCGTCAGTAAAGCCGGGCATTGCGCCAGAATCTCTTTTCTTAAGGCTTCAAAAAATTCAAATTCCAGATCAGCGCGCTTCGTATTGGCACTCAGAACTTTTCTTTCTAGTTCAACAAGCTCGTCGGTGCAGTAGCGTTCCGCATTGGTCAAAGTTTGTTTTCTTTGATAGTGCGCTGGCGCCTTGTCTTTGTGTGTATTCGTGATTTCGATATAATAACCGAAAACATTGTTATAGCGGATTTTAAGACTGGAAATACCGGTCTTTTCTTTTTCTTCCGCTTCCATGCGCGCCACCAAAGCTTGCGAATGAGTCGAAAGTTCAATCAACTCATCCAGCTCCGCAGAAACACCCTGACGAATCAAATAACCTTGCTTTGTTGCTAAAGGTGGATCTTCAACCAACGTGCGCTCAATCTTGTAAGCAAGATCACGCAAAGGTTCAAAGTTCGCCGTCCCCCCGGAAGCATGCACTAAAACTTCAAGCGCGCTGATACCGGCGTGAACACTTCCTGCCAAAGCTAAAAGATCTCGACCGTTGCATTGGGGTTGCGAGATTTTTCCAAGACGTCTTTCAATATCCCCCATTTGTCCCAGGATTTGACGAACCCGTTTTAACTCTAGAACGTGACTGCGCCAGAACTCCACAGAGGTAAGACGTTGTTCAATGGCCTTTGTATCGCGCAACGGGAAACTCAACCACTGACGAAGAAGACGACTTCCCGCAGACGTTTGCGTGCGGTTGATGGCGTGAAAAAGACTTCCCAGACCTTCACCTTTGTAAGTCGAAAAAACTTCCAAGTGACGAAGAACTGTTCCAGAAATTTCAAGACGGTGCTCAAGATCTCTTTCCACAAACGGCGAAAGCGTCTTGATAGACTCTTCACCTGAAAGCTGCGTGACATAAGAAACCAGACGAGCCGCCGACAAAGGTGCGCTGTTTTTTAATAAATCATGAAGAGCCTCTGCGACATCTTCATGGAAGCTAATAAGAACGCCATCAAGACCTTTCAGCAAGGCCTCGTCGTCTTTAGAAATCACAATCTCAGCTACCGGAAGAATTTGTAAGAAACGCAAAAGCTCTGTTGTTTTTTGCGATCTAAAGAAAAAAGCTTCGCCGGTTGTCGTATCTAAGAAGCTGATAGACTCGTTATCCAAACTCACAAGGTAGTGAGGCTTGGTTCCGTCCAAAGTATCAGAGTCATAAACCATGCCCGGAGTCAGGACTCGCGTGACACCTCTTTTGACGATACCTTTTGCCATCTTGGGATCTTCCAACTGATCACAGATCGCAACCTTGAAGCCTGCCGCTAAAAGTTTATTGATCGGACCGGCGATAGAATGATGAGGCACTCCGCACATCGGAGTTTCATCAGCCGATTTTTTATTTCTTTGTGTTAGCGCGATTCCCAAGACCGGCGCTGCTTTCACAGCATCATCGAAGAACATCTCAAAGAAGTCTCCCATGCGGAATAGAAGAATTTTATCTTGGTGAACGGACTTGATGTCCCAGAACTGTTTCATGAGCGGAGTAAGATTTGACATAGCCCAAAAAGTTAACGAAGGCGGGGCAGCAATTCACTCAAAAACGCATCGCATCCGTGAGGGAAAATAGGGCTTTAAAAACGAAAACCGCACTCATAAAGAGTGCGGCGCGTTAGCTATTTCTCTGGAGTGTTCGTATTCACCCATTTTTCGACGATGGCCCGCATTTTAGATGACATCAAGCCCTCTCGTGGCATGGGCGCGTTGGCGTCGTTAATCCTTAGAAGGATTTTTGCGGCCTTGGATTTCGACTGGGAATAACTGCTTAAATCTAAGCCACCCTGACTGCTAGCTCCTTGATGGCACGAGAAACACTGACTGCGGAAAACTCCCAAGTTGACGTCGCTTGAAATCAGCTGAGCAAAAGTGACTTTTTCCGGTGTCGTATCTACAGGCACGGTCACATCAGAGCCCGTTCCACACTTCGTCGAAGCATCGACTTTTTCAATAGAGCTAAACTGCAAGGCAAATTTGTCAGTTGTTTTACGGGAAGCTAAAACGATCAGCTGCGCATTTCCAACCGGTGCTAGATTTAAAGAAACATTCGGGCAGATAACCGCATCAATGCCTCGATAGACAGTGGCGGCATCGTTAAGAACGTTATTGACGTAAAAGAACAAACCTTTCACTCGATATTTTGCACTTCCGGAAGCAATTCCCATCGTTGGATTTTTAATCGCATATCCAACTTCAGTAGTACCCACCTTCGCGACCTGGACTTCTACAGAAATCGTTAAAGGAAATTTTGCAGCATTCGTTGGCATATCGGCGGCGGTGTTCATATTCCAAGAAAGTTTAGACCAATAAGTCGTATCTGATTTTTTATTCACAATATTCGCATCGGCCTTATTTCCAGTCACAACGGACTTATCTTCTACATCACTTCCTTTACACTGTGCCCATGCCGTCACCGCATTTTCCCAATCCGCTTTTAAGCTGCTGATGGTCCCGTTGTGGTGAGCCCCCGTTGATGGAGGATTGTGATTTGCACTGATCGCATTGGCGGAAACCGCTTGATAACCTTTGTCGCGGAAAACCTGATAGGAAGATAAAGAGTTTTTTGAAGCAAATGCCGGCGCTTCGTGCTCCCCATTGTGGCAGCCCGCGCAGTTATTCTTTAAAAAGACATAGTAGCCCGCACCAAACTTCGCATACAGCTGATCTTCGCAGATATCACCTGTGCTCTGTTCTTCAGATGATTCATCATCCGATAAAGATTCATCCACAGGAAGACTGCTGCCTGAGTTGAGTTGCACGGCTTTTGTATCTAATACGAAACCTTCTCCTAGGTTCTGACCGCAGTTTTGAAATGCAATCACCAGAAGAAAACTTCCTGATACAATCCCTAATACTTTAAGAGCTTGTGTTCTTTTCATTCCCAGATTCCCCATTCCCCTAACGAACCCGAACTCACGAACTTCTTTAAGATGCTTTGAGTTTTACAACTTTTTCAACGTCATCGTTTTGCAGTGTTGCCGGAGCTAGCTGCTTAAAGATTCCAAGCTTGTTATTAAGACTTAAGTAATTTGCAAGCACCGTCGCCGCTACGTAATCAGGACGTGAACCAACAAGCGTCGTCGTATCAACGCTCTGATCACTTAAGTAGTGTCCGATCTGATTTCCCGTGGAAGCCAGTTTTCCTTGCGGATGATAAGCGATGATAAACTGCAATGAAGAGCTGTAATCGCTTGACCAGATGGCTGTCGAAGATTCTGATTCTTCAGAAACGCAGGCTCCATCTGTCGTCACCAAAATAAACAATGACTTTTTCATGCGGTGAGCAAGTTCAATCATGCGACCGATTTGTTGACCGGCGGCGAAGTCGCGCTGATCAGCCACGGTTCTTAAACCGGGTGAATGATAGTCATAACCACCCAAAGTGATGCGACCGTGAGAAACGTTGCCATTTAAAGCATTGAAAACAACACCCGCCGTGATAGCACTGGCATTGTTAGCGGCTGTGGAAGCATTGATTCCATAAACAGCTTGAGCCAATGCATCCTTACGGGGATCAACACCGGCAGCGCCACCCGCCTTAATAATATCACCGGACTTGATCCCTGCTTCTTGAAGAGCGACTTTGATACCGTCGTCTTTGGCATTCAGTTTTGCCACTTGGGATTGAGTCATCTTGCCAATGAAACTGCTCAGTTTTTCTTTTTGAGGCTTTGAAAGTAGACCGTTATCAGCCAAGACGCTGGAATAATTCAAAGCGCCGAACATCGAGTCTAAACTTGCCAATTCCAAAACCGAGTTCGGTGCATTAAACACGGGCTTGATGTTTTCACTTGCTGTTCCTTGATGCACAGTTGGAAGGATCTTTCCGACCAAACCGGCTCTTTCAAGAGGACCTGAAAGATCATAGAAAGGGCGAAGTGCTGATTGACCGTTGGTATCGTTAGCCGTATTCGTACACAGAGCAACCAGACGAGATCTTCCTAAAGCCTCTGTGGAACACACAGCTTTGATACCTTTATGAAGCTGCGATGAGGAAGCAAAGTCAGCCCCCATAAGTTTTTCGGTGCCAAACCCTGCCTTACCTAGACCTAGCTTTGTATAGGATTTTAAAAGACTGCCACCGGCATCTTTCACGACGAAGTTTCCGTGCAGAGCTGCTCCACCACTTAGACTTAAAGTTACAAAAGGCATCATTGGTGTTGTTTGTGCGACGGCTTTTTCAGCCATGGTTAAAATAGAAGTCACCGCACCCGGTACTGCCACGCGAGCCGCAAAGGAAAGAACTCCAGCTTCTAACAACTCACGACGTGAAAGTCGAAGTCCTGTCGAGGCCTCATTTGGGTTTTCTAGAATTTTTTTAAGTTTATCGTTCTTCATAACTCCCCCAATTCCCCGCGCGTCCTACAACAAGTAGGATTCAGGCACCGATAACATTCCTGAACAAATAAAGATCGCGAGCTTGTCGGTTTCCGCTGCTTTCCCCATCGCAGCAGAATCCAGAGTGCTGTAGTACTCATCGATCGTTTTAGAAAACATTGTCAGCTCTTCGCTGCTGGGTTTGCGCATCCAGAAGCGATCGGCCATTGTGATATAGGTGTTCAATGCACCCAGCTTCCCGTAAGAGCTAGGGCCTTTGCTGAAATCAATAAATCTGAAAATATCGCGGGTGCCTTTTTTCTCTTTATTCACCGCTTGCTTACAAACCACAGCGGCAAGTGATGTCATGGCAATGATCGCTGGAGAATTCACCAGCGCAATATCGTTCTGTGACGCCAAAAGATTGCGACGATAATTGATCTCGGCATTCACCTCAGTTTGATTGATATCACTAGGTTTTAAATCCAAAAGAGACATCATTGATTCCAAAGTTTGTTTGGCATCCGTAGGCGCACCGTCAATCGCACTTTCTGCTTTCGAGTTCGTGGAATCAACAGAGTGGCCTTCTGGCATCGCCGCTTCTAAACTTGCAAAGTCTGCTTGCTCTGCGCAGTTCTGAAAGGCCATTCCTACAAACAAGAAAGAAAAGGTCATACCAATAGTTAAAGAGATTTTTTTCTTCAAGTTCATCTTAAGGCTCCTTCACGAGACCGCAGCTTGTATCCAAGGCGATATCTTGATAAAGGCTTTTAAGGTTGTAGTTCAATGCTTCAAAGCGATCACCCAAACGAACCAAAGTCGTGTACTGGGTCGTGTCTAATTTTTTAAAGCACACACTTTCATACACGCGTTTAGCCATACACTGACTGAAACGACGGGATTCCGAAATCATACGTCCGAAGTCTTTCACCCCTTGACCGCCCGTCTTGTTAGCTCCGCGCCAGCCAAAGAAAGAAGACTTGCTTCCCAAAGTCGCATTATTCACGAAGTTGTCACTATTCACGGTGAAACCGTAAGCATAAGTTCCTTTATTCATCTTCGTCGCGACACCCGTCTCTGAATCAAAGACGTTACGCGGGAAAAGTCTTAATTGATCTTTAGCTTGAAGATACGGCGCCATTAAATTCACGTTGGATTGACGACCGCGATTTATGAGTTTCCCTTGAAGGCGCGCAATTTCTGTCGCACTCACCTTGTCCGCTGTTAAAATCGCCGTGTAATACGCATAAAGAACGGACATATCTTTTTTTGAATCTAAGTTACACTGCAAGAATCTTTCTTCCTGCACTTTCGCCGTCAATGCTGTATTTCCCAAATGAGCCAAGCACGTTCTTACGTAGTCAGCTTGATATTGAGCATTGTTGCGGTTGTTGCGGAAAATCGTTAAGTCCGCTTGTTTCTTCGCACGATAGTCAGCGATCAACTCAACCACGGTTTGCGGATCACGGATCGTATTTAAAATGCCATTCATTGTCGTTGCGGCTTGCGTTGGCGTCGAACCACGAGTGATTAAAAAATTATAGCGGACTTTATAATAGTCCGATTCCTCCTGATTTTTTTCTAAATCAGGAATTACTGTCGTTGTTGATGGATTCACAACATTGGTTAAATACTCGGAATACTTCGTCGCGATTTTATTTGAGTTAAAGAAATCCCCGTGCACCGTTGAATAAATTCCGGTCGCTGCGGAATTGGTAAAGTTACCATAATCCATTTTTGCAAAAGCCGGGCGCATACCATCCATCACCGAGTGACAGCTCTTACAGCTCGTAAGATATTTATTATAGTCTCCCGCCGGAAAGCGCTCGACGTCTTTACCAACATATTGATCAGAAGCACTTGAATCCGCTGCTTCCGCCATGGAAACGCAAAGGAACTGCTTTAAGGTAAACTCCACCGCGCGACGATTACTGCCGCCGCCCAAGTTTCTTTCCGCAAAAGTACGAGTCGTTAATACACCGGCTGGATCCGGGTGATTAGCCGCCGTTAAAACCGGCGTGCTTTTTTCTTTCTGCATATAAGGCGTGTCGTTCGACGTAATCACCATCTGCTGGCGTGGCTTATAAGTTAAGACCTTCGTCAAATCCAAGAAAGCTGTTTCAACGGGTGTAAAGTTATTTTGGTTATAAAAACGTGTGCGAGGATCGTCATCATTCGCCACACCAGATACGTCGTAGTAATAATCTGAAGTCAGCACTTCACGGAAATCACGGTTGTCACGCACGACACCCACGATCAAAGCAGAAAAATCGTTGAAGCCTACTTTAACCGACTCGTCCTTATTGGAAAGACGTAAAGATAAGTTTTTAATCTGCACATTGAGAAAGTCCGGAGTTGTCGTGATGTATCTTGCCGCAGCTTTATAATCACCGTTCGCGATATGTTCCGCGACCACTTTCAGTTCCGCTCGTTTAGAAGATACTTTAACGCCCGTCATGCGTTCGTAAAGCTTCTTCGCACTTCGCATATCCGCATCTGAAGCAGCAAAAGCGTTTAAAGAAAACGCCGTCACGGCCGCAATGAGCAAATAGTGACCTTTCATACCGTATCCCCCGTGAATCTATTATCGTCCTTTTTACGAAAACTAGAGAGGGTAAATTGATGAAAAAATCCGTAATATCAGCTACATAAAAGTTCGACACTGACGTTCTTCTAAACAGTCGGCACACGACCTAGAATTAAAACGCTGCTGACGTCAGAGAAATTTCAAAGTGACACGTTTTGGGGGAATTTTATCAAGCACAAATTCTGTTCCGCGGGCGGATATCACCCACGGAAATCTGGTAATTGAGTCGAGTCAGAATGAGAATTTACGAGGGAAAATCCTTAATTTAAAGCCGTCATCAACTTTCCGTAGATGCCGTCAAAGCCGCCGTTGCTCATGATGAGGATAACGTCGCCTTTTTTAGCGCGGGCTTTTAAAGCCGCTACGATCTGATCAGCACTATCAAAGTCCGCCGCCGTGACGCCAGACTTTTGCAAATCCTCAACGAGCTCGTGCGATGAAAAACGATTTTCTTCGTCGATCTTAGACTGATCAAAAGCCTTTGCGAGCATGACTTCATGTGAACCTTTGAAGGCCTCTACGTAATCTTTCTGGAAGACTTTACGACGGGAAGTGGCACTGCGCGGTTCAAATACGGAAAAGACTTTGCGGTTGGGGTATTTCTTTTGGATACCTTTCACCGTTTCACGCACTGCTGTCGGATGGTGCGCAAAGTCTTCAATAACTAAAATTCCGCCGGGCTCACCTAAAATCTCCTGGCGGCGCTTGACGCCTTCAAAAGATTCCAAAGCGATCTGAATACGATTTTCAGAAAATCCAAGGCATTTCGACATCGCCACGACCGCCGTTGCATTGAGAATATTGTAGTCCCCCGTAATTTGCATAGCGTAAGGTCCTAAAATCTCGCCTTTGTGATGAACTTCAAACCCGATGCCTTTTTCGTTGTGGAACAGAACTCTCGCTCGGAAATCAGCGTTTTCGCCAAAACCATAAGTGAAAGAGTTCTTACACTTTGCAAGCTTACGAAGTTCCATAACGTTCGCATCTTCTGCACAAGCAAGAAGAGTTCCGTTTTCAGGAATCAAAGTCATCAAGCGCGCAAAAGAATCTTTCACCGCCTGCAAATCTTTATAAATATCGGCATGATCAAACTCGACAGAAGTGAGAATCACGTGCTTTGGTTTGTAATGCACAAACTTCGGTACTTTATCAAAAAAAGCCGTGTCGTACTCGTCACCTTCAATGACAAAGAAATTTCCCTCAGGATTTTTGAAGGATTGAGAAAAGTTTTTCGGAATTCCACCAATCAAGAAACCTGGTTTGACGCCCGCCTTTTCTGCCACCCACGACATCATGGATGTCGTCGTTGTTTTACCGTGAGTCCCAGAGATCACCACGCTTTCACGGTCTCCGATAATGAATTCGCCCATGGCTTTCGGCAATGAGGTGTAAGGAATATTCAACTTCATCAACTCTTGAGCTTCTTCGTTGCTGGCCGAAATCACGTTACCAACAATAACAAAGTCAGGCTGAGGATGAAGATTTTCCGCTTTATATCCCTTCATGATATTAATGCCGAGACTTTCTAGCTGTGTCGACATCGGAGGATACGGATTTAAGTCACTGCCTGTAATTTTAAAGCCGCGATCTTTTAGTAGACCCGCCAAAGAAGCCATCGCTGTTCCGCAGATCCCCATAAGGTGAATGTGGCTGCCTGATTTTAAGTTCATTTGCTACTCCAGTTCCGCGCCGATGGCGCTGCACTCTGTGCGCCTTCGCGCGAGATGCCGCTGCACTCTGTGCGCTTCCGCGCGCTAGACGCCGCTGCGACGGTAATTTTCAACAATCCAATTATGTATTTCAGGACGCAATTTTCCAAAGGCTTTATTGTCTGATCCGTACAAAACACGGTTGGAAAGAATGATGATGCTCATATCCATCTTAGGGTCATACCAAATCGAAGTCCCGGTAAAGCCCGTGTGACCAATAGAATCCAACGAGAAATAGCTGCCACAGCTTGCAGAGCCTGGTGTCGGCATCATATAGCCCATCGCCCAGTCGCCCTTCCCTTCCGGCAGGGCGCGCTTAGCAAAGAGCTGAGCCGTCTTCTGGCGAATAGAATAACGAGCAATACCCATCAACTGCGAGCGCAAGTGCAATGAGAACCAACCCACATCATCAATACTTCCGAAAAGTCCCGCATGCGTAGAAACTCCACCCAAAGACCAGCAGTTCAAATCATGAACTTCACCTTGGATAAGCTTGCGACGTACGGAACATTCCTCTGTTGGGGCAAAAAGACCTGTGCGAATGGAAGTTTGATTATTAGGATGGAATTCTAAAGTCGTTCCTAAATAGAATTTATTCTTAATTTCTTCCCACACATCATGCAAAGGCTTATCAAAGAATTTTTCTAAGATAAAACCTAGAACCAAGAATCCCACATCGGAATACACCGCCGTTTCTTGTTTTTCGATTTTAAGGCCTTGCAGAATTTCGCGAAGCTGTTCTCTTCTTTTTTCTAGTGGTAACTGAGTGTTAATTTCCTGATACAAAGGAAGCCACCACGCAAGTCCCGAAGAGTGTGTCAAAAGCTCAGTAATTCTTGTTTCCTTGTGCGGAAACCAAGAAAGAACATCAGCGACTTTGGTTTCAAAGTTCCATTTGGAAAGTTCAAACGCATACATCATGGCCTGAGTCGTGAAGATCACTTTTGTTAAACTGGCTAAGTCATAATAGGCAAAAGTGTTTCCGGCAGACACGTCACAGATAATACGTCCACCTTGATAGGCGCGCACCATCACTCCGGGAGTGGTGTCACGAATGCGCTCTTCAAGCTGCTTCATCAAATTTTTCTCAAGGACTGAAAACTTCATTTACGCCCTCCTGTTTGAATAATCAAATGACCCTTCCCTGCTTCGACGTTCAGAACGCACGAAGTGTTAAATGGAACAGGTCTTTGAATCATGGCATGACCGGACTCCAAACCTTGAAACATGGGAATATCCAAATCCTGCGCCCAGCGTTTAAATACTTGCTTAAAATTATTCTTCTTCGTTGCAGGTTCTTCGCCACCAACGAAATCACCCAAAATCAGACCGTGGCATTGTTTAAACAAGCCCGCCTGACGGAACTGTTCAAACATGCGATCGATACGGTAGCCGCGCTCCCCGATATCTTCGACGAAAAGCAAAGATTTGCGAGTGTCAATCTGCCAAGGCGTTCCCATGGTGGATTGAAGCACGGTTAGGTTTCCGCCCGTGATTTTGGATTTTAAATTTCTAACTTTACGAGCCGCCTCGTTCAGAGGTTTGATTTTTTTAAATTCAATCTGATTCGTTTGACCAAAAAGAATGTCGTGCATTTCTTTTTCATGCTTCGGCGCAATCAGATTTCTTCCAAAACGATCTAAGATCGGCGCATGCAAAGAAGTCCAACCCCACTCTTGCGTTACAAAGGTGTGTAAAGACGTGATGTCACTTAACCCAATGAGCAGCTTCGGCTCTTTGGGTTTTTTAAGTTTTGCAAGCATCGGCACTAAACGATTGCTGCCGTACCCTCCACGCAAACACCAAATCACGTGAGAGTCCTTCGCCTCTATCGCTGCCTTTAAAAACTTAAATCTTTGTTCGTCATCATTAGCGTGCAAGAAGTGCGGCTTGATCAAGCCTTTGGGAATGCGCGGCTGTAATTTCCATCTTAAAAGAAAATCACGCGAGCCCTCAACATCTTGAGGCTGAGACGGGTAACCGGGGGCTACCACATCGATAATGTCATTTTCTTTAAAATACTTCCAGTAACTCACTATTAAACTCTTTTGATAATGTCTTTGATGGATTTTTTATGTTTTTTGCCCGTGAAAATTTCGTCGATTTCTTTGGGCTTTAAAAGAGCGCGAACCTGATCATCGACCAAAAGTTTGTCTCTTAAGTGTTCTCCGTACCCCATAGAGTGACAAAGACGTTGCACCAAAGCGTACGCTTCTTCACGAATCATTCCTTTGGCGACCAAGGCTAAAAGAACATGAGAACTGAAGAGCTGACCTTGGGAACTATCGATATTGTCGAGCATGCGCTTTTTATTTACGTCCAGACCATCCAGCAAAATGCTCATGCGGATGAGGGCATAGTCTGCGACGATGAAGGCGTCCGGGAAAACCACGCGCTCTACAGACGAGTGACTGATATCACGTTCATGCCATAAGGCGACGTTTTCCATCCCGGCAATCGCGTAACCGCGAAGCAGTCGAGAAAGACCTGTGATGTTTTCAGCACTGATCGGATTTTTCTTATGAGGCATAGCCGAAGAACCTTTTTGGCCCTTCGTAAAACCTTCGGTCACTTCACCGACTTCACTTCTTTGCAAATGACGAAGCTCGACCGCCAGTCTTTCTAGACCTGTTCCTAAAAGGGCCAAGGCGTTGAGCATCTCTGCATGGCGATCCCGCGGGATCACTTGAGTCGCAATAGTTTCCGGTTTTAAGCGCAATTTTTTCGCAACGGCAGCTTCCACTTTCGCGGGCTGACTGGAGTAAGTTCCCACAGCTCCACTCAGTTTACAGATCATCATATTGTCTAAAGCGGCTTTCACGCGCTTTTTATTTCTTTCGGTTTCCGCAAGGAAGCCGGCCATTTTATAACCGAAAGTTGTCGGCTCTGCGAACATGCCATGAGTACGACCTGCGCACAAAGTTTCTGCGTGTTTTTTTACTAAAGACTTTAATGACTTTTCTAAAGTCGTGATGGAGTTCATCAGAACAACGCCCGCCTCACGAATCTGCAAACTAAAAGCCGTATCCAAAACATCGGAAGAGGTCATTCCATAATGAATGTACTTTCCATGAGGACCGACGTTTTCAGCGAGGTTGGAAACAAACGCGATCACATCATGCTTGGTTTCTTTTTCAATTTCAGAAATACGTTTGACGTTGAAGCGTGATTTTTGCGCGATGGATTTCGCAGCGACCTTAGGAATAATACCCATCTGTGCTTGAACTTCAGCAACGGCGATCTCGACTTCCATCATTTTGCCAAATCTGTGGTCGGCATGCCATAAAAGACCCATCTCCGGGCGCGTGTAACGTTCGATCACGTTGCCTGTTCCTTTCTACGTTTTTCTTTTTGCTCTTTCAGAAGTTTTTCTTTCCACCATTGAGTCAAACGACCCAAGATCATTTCGTCACGATCGAAGTAAGCCCCCCAAGAATAATGAGGCCACTCTTCAGGACTGCTTAAGTGCAGATTGCTATAAAGAACTTTTCCGCGACGACTGCTTTGTTTGTCTCCAAAGACCGGGAAGCGCGCGGCACCTAACTGCGCGTAGGTATAATAATACTCTTGCGGAAAACTTAAAATCTGCGGCTCTGAGAGCGACATTCTTTCCGACAAGTGGTGGCGCATACGATCACTACGAACTGTCAGATATTCTTTATTGAAACGCTGAACCGTCGGAATACGCATCCACACATCGAATTGATCAGCCAGTGTGGTTCTTTGCAAAATCAGCATGTTTTCATGTGTCCATGGTGACTGCATATCATTCATCACCAGTGTGTGCGAGGGAAGATGATCGCGCTCAAAACACTGCTGCAAACTTACACGATAGCGCACCCAACACCACTCGGGTTCCAACGCTCCTTCGGGAAAAAAGTATTTCCCAAGTCGCTCATTTAAAAAATAAGTTTCTTCACTCGTCAGAAGCCACACAATTTGTTCTAGACGGAAAAGACCTTGCTTTTCGCCCGAGATCTCAAGTCCGGTGATGGATTTTCCGCCACCGAAAGACGCATCCACGATCTGTTGCGGGCGCATGACTTCCACACCTTTAGCCGCGAGCCACTCAAAAGACTTTTCCAAACCATTGCGCGTGGCCTGACGAACTAAGAAAGAAGAAAAAAGCGGAAGATTTTCACCGCGAGCAGCACCTTGGGCATTCGGCATATAAGTCGTGCCGGCCCACTGATGGGAAAGATGCAAAAGCCAGCTTTGTTCAAAATTAAAAGCTTCTAAATTTTTATAAAGACCTTTGCTGTTTTTCGAAGAGAGCATAAAGTCTTTGATATGCGAAGACAGCGAAGCCTTATCGATTTTGAATTTCGTTAAAGGGCCTTTGCACTCGAAAGGGCCTTCCTTTAACCACATTGTAAATCCATTAGGAACTTCTTCAAAGTGATCATCCGAATACAGACGTTCCATCTGAGATTCAGAAATTCGCTCTGTGCGGAAAAAACCAAAGGGGCCTTCGACGTCTTCCGAAGGCCATACGCCAAGTTTTGTCGATACATCAACAAGAGTGGTTTTTATTCCCTCTTTCGCCAAAGCCGCCGCCAACCAATGACCGCGCCCAAAGGCCGAAACCAAGATGACTGGACTTCCCAACTCCATTGAAACAAAACTCCTCAAAATAGTATGTAAACTGTCTTAATGATTAGAAAATCAGGCGTTCGCAAAGTCAAAGGTGCGCACCGCATCCAAAACACTGAAAGGGTCTTTTTCTTGAGATTTTAAAAAGCCCCTCTTAGACTCGGAGCTCATCGGGGGTTCCTATGCGATTACTAATTCTTCTTAGCCTCACTTTATTTTCACTGCTCACTCAGGCTTACGACGCCCCTAAAAACTTCTTCGAGCTTTCAGCCACTAGTATTTCAGGCAAAAAAGTGAATTTTTCCACTTATCGAGGCAAAGTCGTGCTGGTTGTGAACACAGCATCGCAATGCGGATTCACTCCTCAGCTTAAAGAGCTTGAAGATATGTACAAAAAATACGCAGATCGTGGCTTCGTCGTCTTAGCCTTCCCTTCGAATGACTTTAAACAGGAAAAAGGCGAAAACACCGAAGTTCAGAAGTTTGCAGAGAAAGAATACGGCGTTACATTCCCACTTTTTGATAAAGCGCCCGTCAGTGGAAAAGACAAACAACCCGTCTATCAATTCCTCACCGAGAAAAAGCCCGGCGTTCTTTTCAAAGATGTGGGTTGGAATTTTGAAAAATTCCTCATCAATCGTCGTGGTGAGGTGATCGAGCGCTGGAGTTCTGTCACGAAACCTTCCTCTGACAGCATCACAAATGCCGTCGAAAAAGCTTTGGCTGAGCCTCTATAACTTCGACAAAATCTTTGAATGTTTCAGAGTGAGACAAAGAGCGAAGACTGGACTTCGTTTTGATACTTTTTTTTGAAGTTTTGCCCTCTTTTATTCGATAATAATCAGAGGGGGACCTTGTGAAAACCGCATCCACTTTTCAGTTTATACTTCTGGCTTTCCTGCTGAGCACATTGGCAGTTCCAAACATCGCGCAAGCTCAGTCGGATCACAAATCCTATCTTCTTTCGCAAGTAGATCCAGATGAGGCTTATGACCCCTTCACTGACTACAGTGAGTTCGATGAAGAATCTGATGAAGAAGCCGACATCAACTTTTTCCGTAACGGACGTTTCTTTACGATTGGTCTTGCCGGCGGCTATCGTGGTTTCACAGGGAACTTTGCGGACGCTTACGAAGCGGCTCCTACTTTCGGTATCTTCTTAAGCTATTTCTTTGATCTTCGTTTAGCGATGACTTTGGGCTTTCAAACGGGTGACCACGCCGTCAAATTTACGGTGAACAACCAATCTAAAACTTACACCGGGAATGTCTCTATCACTTCGGTGAATGTGGACTTGAAGTATTACTTAAATACTCAAAACGTCACTCGCGGTCTTGCCGATTTAAATCCTTATATCCTGGGTGGTCTGGGTCAGTTCTATCGCACTTATACAATTTCAGGCCTTGATGGTTTCTCGCGCGATTCGACGATGGGCTTTGATGTGGGTGCGGGTTTAGAAATTCCTTTGATGCGCAAAAAAGCTTATTTGGGAATTCAAGGGACTTATCACTATGTGAACTTCAGTGACGAGAACAAGTCTTACGTGGATGGCTCTGAAAAACTGGATAAGAACCTGACCGGCGATTTTTACAACTTCCTCTTTATCTTGGGGATGAACTTCTAATCCCATTAAAACCTGGTTTAAAAAAAGCTCCGAGGTCGGAGCTTTTTTTATTTCAAGACTTATCAATTCGCAACGTGACACTCGGCGCGACTTTGATAAGCATAAAAGCATGAAAAACCTCCTCCTTTTATTTCCTTTGTTAGCCGCCTCTTTCAGTCATGCGCAGCTTCTGATCGAAGATCCGGTCAGTTTAAAATCAATGGAAGTCCAAGGGCTGAGTTTTTCGGAAGTTCTGTTTGAAAAGAAGCTCGGTAACAATAAAGATCTTTTCAATCAGACAGAATATAAAGCTTTAGTAGCCGACCTTGAGTCCGATCTTAAAGAACTTCAAGCCGTAGACGCAAATCTTGGACCTTCAATGAAATACAGTCATCGTCTTTTTGATGTGCGCTGGCTTCATTCTTCATCTGCGATGTTTGAACTTGTGGGTATCGTCAATCGTATGGACCGTGCGGTTTTTAATCCAGGCACTTGCGGAGAACTTCGCTTGATCTACCGCCTTTCTTACGAGAAAAATCAAGGTGGAGCCCTCATCAACTCTCGACTTCCTATGACTGCGAATGTCGTCTTTAAGCTTCCTTTTAAAAATTCTTGCAAAGAGATTGCCGCTCATTGGACTCAAGTTAACACCTCCACTCTTCTAGAATGGACCAAGAAGTCGCACTTGAAATCCTTAGAACTTAATTTACAATCCGTTCGCTGGCCTTCCACGGTTCGCGGCGATATGGGCGGACATGCCGAATACTTTATGCGCGTTTACCGTTTCGCGGATGGCAAATGGGCTGCCGCACCTTTAGAGAACACTCCTAATGTAGAAGCTCTCAATGCAAATTCAGCATTGAAAGAAGAACTATTAAGCTGGCTTTTAAAGCCACAACAAATTCGGGCCTTAGATGAGGGTACTATAAATATTCCCGAAAAATTTTTAGCCCGCAAAGTGAGTTCTTTCGCTCTTCACGGTATGAACCGTCTTGCCAATCGCCCCTTTGATTCGGTTTTTAAGAAAGAAGATTTTCAGACAATAGATTACACGAAACTCAAAAATATCTATGGCGCCTCGTCCTTTCGCCGACGCCTGAATGACATGAGTTGTGCCGGCTGTCACTAGGGTCGTACTATTGCAGGTTTTCACTTTTTAGGAAAAGACCACGCAAAAACTGTTTTCGCCAACTCTATTTTCTCTTCGCAGTCTCCGCATATGATGGATGAGATTCCTCGCAGAAGAAAATACTGGGCTGCGATCTTAGAGGGAAAAACAGCCGATGCTTCCCGTCCCTTCTCGGAAAGAGATCCACAAAAGCCCGGCACCTTAAATGCCCATTGCGGACTTTCTTCCGAATACAAAGCTTGGACTTGTGCTGCAGGTTTAAAGTGCACGCCGGTGGTAAATCCAGAAAAAAATATTGAAATCGGAGAATGCCTTCCCGAAACTCCGATGGCAGGAAACCCTTGCGAACCGGGACTGATTTCTCAAACAAGCAATGCTCACAAAGACAGCTTAAAGCCGCTGGCGAAAACTTCGTGTGGTCCTGGCATGTTTTGCGAAACCACTCGCGTGGGTTTTCCCGCAGGGATGTGTTCTGGTGGCTGCGGGGACCTTAAGCCTGGAGAAACTTGCGGAGCGATCGCGGTGCTCGTGGGATTTAATAATTGTCTTGCGAAATCTCGTCCGTTTTCACAGTGCTTAGCGGAAAACACTCGGCCGGGAGCTTTGCAGGCTTGCGACGATCAAACAGCCTGTCGCGCAGATTATATTTGTATGAAAACTGCCAGTGGAAAAGGCGCTTGCATTCCACCTTACTTCCTTTTCCAACTGCGTGTCGACGGTCACCCGTCTCCGATTTAGTTATTTAAAAAAGACGCCAATCACCTGCATAAAAAGACCTAGAACGATCACGGCAGGTGCGGCCCAGCGCAAAGTGAAGCGCCAATGCGGATACATCGTGTAAGAGACGAATTTTTCTTTATCGATAAAACTCAGCTCTTTTTCTTTCTCTGAAGTTCCGATGTTGTAGGCAATCAAAATGCTTAAAGCCACTAAAGGCAAAGCCCAGTTGATTAAAAGAGAATCCAAGGATTCAATCACAGAACGACCGGCAACTCGAACTTCTTTAAAGATTGAACTTGAAAGCGCCGGCAGAATTGTCAGCACCAAAGCAACCAGTCCTGAATACCACGTCGCGCGCCCGCGCTCCATGGTCTTTTGGGCATCCACCCAGTTCGACACCACGACTTCCAGTAATCCAATGCTCGCGTTTAAAGCCGCCATATAAAGACAGGCAAAGAACGCAAGACCAAACAAAGTTCCGCCGCGAATCCCCAAAAGATAGCGCGGCAAAACCTCAAACATCAAAGCCGGGTCGGTCAAAGGCACATTGGTCGCCTGAAAAGCCACGGGGAAAATCATCACCACCGCAATGAGCGAAATAGCCGTGTCCACCAAAGTCACACGAAAACCTGCGGTCGGTGCATGATCCTCTTCACGCATATAAGAACCAAATGTCACCATGGTTCCAAAACCCACCGACAAAGTGAAAAACACATGGCCCAAAGCATGATTCAAAGAGGACCAAGTGAGTTTTGAAAAATCAGGATAAAATAAGAAACGCAAAACTTCCGGTGTCGAAGGCAATGAAAACGAACGCATCACCAGTACGAAAACCAGGATCGCAAAAAGGGGCATCGTGTAGCTAATGAATTTTTCAAGACCCTCTTGAACACCCTTCACGACGACGACAACCGTAATCAACAAATGCGCACTGGCCAGCATCAACTGCAGCCAGCCATTTCCCATCAAGGCAGCAAGATTTGTTTTCGCCGTGACCATTTCTGGAGGACTAAAAAGAGAGATCAAGAACTGGGTCATAAAGTGCAAAACCCAACCACTGATCACCGCATAATAAGAAAGAACAACAATGCTTAAGATAACCGCCAGGCGCCCGGCCCAACGAAAACCTTTACCGGCTTTTTGACTGAGTTGCTGAGTGGCGACGATCACGGAACGACGGCTGTTTTTACCCATCATCAATTCCGCAATCAGCATCGGCGCACCAATAGCTAATGATAAAAACACGTACATAAGAATGAAGGCCCCGCCTCCATTCTCACCGACTACGTAAGGAAAGCGCCAAAGATTCCCGAGGCCACAGGCAGAACCAATGGCCAAAAGGTAAAATCCAAAGCGCGTTCTCCACGAGCCGCGTTTCATCATTACTCACCACCACGACGAGACTTCATACAGAAGATACGAATCGGCATCCCGTGAAGATCCCAGCGCTCTTTGATATTTTTAATCAAGAAGCGGCGATACGAGTTAGTCACGCCATCCGGATGATTCGCAAAAGCGATAAATGCCGGTGGACGTTGGTATGTCTGAGTCAGGTAATAGAACTTCACATTCGTTGTTCCCCAAACAGGAGCTGGAGCTTTACGAATCGTTTCAAAGAAGAAGTCATTCAATTCTGATGTCGGAACACGGAAGTTCATTTGATCAGAAACCTTTTCGATCATATCAAAAAGATCACCCAGACCTTGTTCCGTCTTCGCACTTGTGAATACGACGTGCACATCTTTAAAGAAGTGGAACGTGCGTTCTACTTGTTCACGGAACGTCTTGCGGTATTCAGGAACTTCTTTACCACCAAGATCGGATTTGTTGGCAACTAAGATCACGCCCTTATGGTCTTCCAAAATCGCCTGCATGATGCGCGCATCTTGATCCGTAGGGCCGATAGTTCCATCCACCATCAACAAGACGATGTCAGCGCGGCGAATGGCTTCTTGAGATTTAAAGGCCGAGATGATCTCTAGATCTTCTTCACGTCGTGCCGACTTACGAAGACCTGCCGTATCCACCAAGGTGTATTTCTTGCCATTGTAAATAAACGGAGAGTCGACAGAGTCAATCGTCGTTCCCGCGATATCCGAAACGATCATACGTTTAGCACCTAAGATCGCATTGCAGATGGAACTTTTACCGACGTTGGGTTTACCGACGATGGCGATATTCATTCCCTCTTTCACGGTTCCTGGATTATCCGGGATCTGCTTTGTCACCCACTCAAGAATGTCAGAAAGACCGCGACGCTGTTCGAAAGAAGCAGAAATGATATCGACGCCGAATTCATAGAAATCCGCTTTCGCCATTTCTTCATCACTGACTTTATCAACTTTATTGATCACCAAAAGGAAGGGTTTCCCTGTTTGTTTGGCAACACGGATAATATCACGATCTTCAGGCACAAGACCCGCACGACCGTCCATAACAGCCACGATCAAATCCACAGAGTGCAAAAACTCGGTCACTTGTTCACGGATCAGTTTAGAAAAGATATCACCGGCTTCGGTGATACCACCGGTATCGATCAAATCAAATTGCTTACCCCAGATATCTACAGGTTCAATGATAATATCACGAGTTACGCCGGCCTGGTTTTTCACCACGGCTTTGCGAGTCTCGGTGACGATATTAAACAATGTTGATTTTCCTACGTTCGGGCGGCCAATAATGGCCACCTTGGGCGCAAACTCAGTTCTCAGATTTTGTTGCATAGCCCAACTCCTTCATCATTCTTTTGTTCTCAAACCACTCAGGCTTCGCGATGACTTGAAGGTCGAGGAATACTTTTTCACCCATCAGTTTTTCAATTTCTTTGCGAGAATCCATTCCGATTTGCTTAATCACTTTGGCTTCTTTACCAATCACGATGGCTTTGTGACTGTCTTTAGAAACGATGATTTCAGCATAAATCTTAGGAACTGGCGCCGCGGCTTCATCAAATTTTATGATACGTACAGCCAGTGAGTACGGAATTTCTTGATGTAAAGATTCAAAACATTTTTCACGGATGATTTCAGAAGCCATTTCACGCACATTTTCATTCGTGAAAAGTTCGACGTCATAAAGAGGCGCCGGCGTTTCTGGAAGAAGTTCCAAGAACTCAATCAGCATTGCTTCACGCTCTTCTTGATCGTCTTTAGAATCTTTTACGGAAACCGACATGGCTTTACCGCCGCGGTCTTCGATCATCTTTTTAAGAATCAAAACACGATGTGCTTTTTCTTCGATATCCGCTTTAGTGACAATACCAATCCAAGGTTTGCCGCTTTTTGAAACCAGATCCAAGATTTTTTCAGCATCTTCTGGTTTTCCTTCATCGACACTGACGATAGCCAAAAGAGCATCTGAATCGGCGATCACCTCTTCGGCCTCTTTAGCCAAGAAATTATTCAGACCTTTATCAGCCTTGATGATACCTGGAGCATCAACAAAAACAATCTGTCCTTTATCCGTGCTCCAAATACCTAAGATACGACGGCGAGTCGTTTGTGGTTTCGCCGACACGATAGAGACTTTTTCATCCACAAGGTAGTTCATCAAAGTGCTCTTCCCTGCGTTGGGTTGTCCGATCAATCCCAAAAATCCTGCTTTATAACCCATTTTAATTCGTCTCCTTATACTTCATTTCCAGGGCTTGTTTTGCCGCAGATTGCTCTGCATTCTTTTTACTGCGCCCTCGCCCCTGGGCCCAAACATCATCTTTAATCTTCACACACACCAAGAACTGTCGGTCATGAGGCGGTCCTTCTTCAGCTAAGACCTCGTAGCGAGGTGTTTCTTTGAGGGACTTTTGCACCAGTTCTTGAAGGCGCGTTTTATAATCTCGTTCAAAATCTTCAGTGCCGCACACTTTTTCAGTGAGCTTCGTGAATTCGCTGCGGATAAATTTTTTGGCCGCCTCGAATCCACCATCTAAGTACATCGCACCGACGATGGCTTCAAAAGAAGAGGCAATAAGTCGGGGCTTCTGTGCTCCCCCGGTCATTGTCTCGCCTTTTCCTAGATGCATAAGTTTATTTAATTCCATGTCCAGCGCGAGTTCAGAAAGAACTTCTTCATTCACGATGCTGGCGCGCTTTTTTGAAAGCCCGCCTTCAGTGTCTTCCGGGAACTTTTCAAAAAGGAATTCCCCGACCACTAAATCCAAAACCGCGTCACCCAGAAATTCTAATTTCTCGTTATGCTCGGTCGCGTTTTTAAGTTCGTTCGCGTAACTCTTATGAGTCAAAGCTCGTTGCAAGAGGGCTTGGTTTTTAAAAGTGTACCCTAGCCTCGTTTCAAGATTTGTCACGGCACCACCTCACCAAGCAAGTGACCTTCCATGTGTTGTTTATTGGAATGGTCGTAGCCCGAAATCTTTACGTCGATCTCTTGGCCCGCCCAGTGATCGATAAAGCTATCCGCCCCTAAAATATCCACGGGCCAGTAATCATGGCTGAGCCCCTGACCACCCTTTGCCGCATTCTTAAGAATCAAAACTTTCTTGGTTTGACCGATTTGCGATTTCGCAAGATCTGTATAACGAGAAAGACTTAGCTCACGAAGGCGCGCCGCACGCTCCGCACGAATATGCGGATAAACCGAGACGTCCATTGCCGCTGCACGAGTTCCTTGTCTTTCACTGTAGGGAAAAACGTGGATTTTCGTCCAAGGCGTTTGCGCTAAAGTATTGTAAGTGTCTTGGAACTGTTCTTCGGTTTCCGTGGGAAATCCTACGATCACATCCATACCGACAAAAGAGCCCGGTACTTTTTTAGCAATCGCATTTAAAGACTTCACCACATCCTCTTGCGTGTATTTGCGCTTCATATGGAAAAGCACATCTGTATTCGCACTTTGAATACTCATATGGAAATGAGGACACATACGCGGATCTTGGTAAAGCTCTAAAAGTCTTTCAGACACTTCGACAGGTTCTAGACTTGATAGACGGAAGCGAGGCATTTTCGTGCGCACTAAAAGATTTTCGATTAAATCTTCCATCACGTACTTCTTGCCGCCCACTTCATCTTCGTAATCACCGATGTGAACGCCCGTAAGGACAACTTCGCGAGAACCCTCGGCGTAAAGTTCATTCACGCGATTGACTAGATCGGCAACAGAGATCGATCGACTCTTTCCGCGAGCGTACGGAATGATACAGTAAGTGCAAAAGCTATTACAGCCATCTTGAATCTTTAAGAAAGTGCGAGTGTGATGTTTTTCAATACCACCACCAGCTTCTAAGTCTTCTTTTTTAAAGATGTTCGACTTAAATACTTTTTCTGTAAGTTCACCGCGGAAGTGTTTGTTTAAAAGATCTGGCAAAGATCCTTTATGAGAATTGGCAACAACCAAATCCGCACCCGGAAGGTTAGAAAAAGACCCGGTATCCACTTGCGCCGCACAGCCTGTAACAACGATCGTGCAGAAAGGATCTTTTACTTTTAAACGACGAATATAGCGAAGTGCTTCTTTCGTAGCTTCGGCCGTCACCGCACACGTGTTAAGAACATGAACGCGCGCATTTTTCTCTCCAGAGACAATCGGAGCAAAACCGTTGGCGTTCAGATTCTTTTGAATCAAGCCCGTGTCGTAAGTATTCACCTTACAACCAAAGGTATGGACTTGATACTTCACAGAGTGATCCATCCGCCCCCCACCAATTGTTTATTGCGATAGAACACGGCCGCTTGTCCCGGAGTCACCGCACGTTGTGGTTCTTGAAATTTAAGTCTATAGCCTGTTTCCGTTTTGAAAACTTGCGCCAGTGAACCTTTGTGCTGGTAACGAATCTTCACACTCATGACTTCGCCGTCTTGAACTTCGTCCAAAAGCTTCGGATCTACCACGGTGACTTCAAGGGCATGTAGGTGAGATTCCTCACCTACCCAAACCGTATTGTCAGCAGAGTCGATTTTAATCACGAAAAGTTTTTCATGATGATCCATACCCAGGCCTTTACTTTGACCAATTGTGAAATTGTGAATGCCTTCATGAGAAGCCATCACTTCACCGGCTGGATAGCGTTTGATCAGACCTTTTTTAGACGCCAGGATGGTTTTATCCACTTGGCCTTTAATAAAGTTCTGATAACCCTGATTACCCACGAAGCAAATACCTTGAGAGTCTTTTTTGCGAGCTGTCACCAAACCACGGCTTTCAGAGTAGGCACGGACTTCAGGCTTTTTCATATCGCCGACGGGAAATAACAACTTCGGAACAAGCTCTGGATCAATAGTGAATAAGAAATACGTTTGATCTTTCCAGTCGTCTGTTGACGTGTGAATGGAAGCTTTGCCGTTTTCATCGTAAACGATCTTTGCGTAGTGACCTGTTGCCAGGTAATCGCACTCAAGCTCACGCATCTTTTTAACCAAGTGATCAAACTTCAAGTACGTATTGCAGTTCACGCACGGAAGTGGTGTTTGTCCTTCAAGATAAGCTTTTAAAAAAGGATCAATAACGGCTGCGCGGAATTTCGCCTCGCAGTTTAAAACATAGAATGGAATTCCTAAACGATCGGCTACGGCACGAGCATCATCAACGTCGATGCTTGAGCAGCAAGTCCCATTCCCTTCTTCGATATCACAAGTCGAGTAATCCCAGACTTGCATTGTCGCCCCAATAACTTCGTACCCCTGTTCGACCAAGAGCGCAGCCGCGGCAGAACTGTCCACGCCTCCGCTCATAGCAACAAGGACTCTCCCTTTAGACATGGCAAGAATCTCCTTCGTTGTTGTTCAGTGATCGCAGTCTAGCCACTACGACCTTTAATGCTTCAATAAAACCATCGACTTCTTCTTGAGTCGTGTCCCAACCTAGACTGACACGCAAACTGTTTTGCGCTTCCGCACGTGTTAAGCCCATCGCGAGCAACACAGGACTTGGCTCGGGATTTCCGCTGGAACAAGCAGCACCCGTAGAAACCGCATACCCTTTGATATCCAAAGACATCAACATGGTTTCGCCATCCACACCGTTTAAGACCAAAGAGCTTGTGTTCGGAAGACGTGCCGTCTCTCCTGCGGTGATCGTGACTTCTTCAATCTCAGAAAGAATTCTTTTTTCCATGTAGTCGCGAAGCTTCGTCAGCGTTTCCACTTTTTGTGGAATCAACGACGCTCTTTTTGCAACAACTCCCAACGCGCCAATACCCAAAGTATTTTCCGTGCCTCCACGACGATGTCTTTCTTGGCCACCACCATGAATCAAAGAGCTGACGTTATTACCTTTACGCGTGTAAAGAACGCCCGTTCCTTTGAGCGAGTAAAACTTGTGACCCGAAAAAGAAGCAAAGTCGACACCCAGCTCTTGGACATCCACTGGAATTTTTCCGAAACCTTGAACAGCATCGGTGTGAAACAAAGCGCCTTTTGTATGAGCCATCTCGGCCATGCGTTTGATCGGAAACAAAGTGCCGGTTTCATTGTTCGCCATCATCACGGATACGAGAGCTGTTTCTTCACTCAGGTGAGCTTGATAAAATTCTAGATCAATCTCTCCTTGGCGATTCACCGGGATGTAATCCACGCGCGCTCCCAAAGACTGCAAGTGCTGCATGGCTTTCATGATGCTTGGATGTTCTACTGTTGTCGTCATGTAGTGAGTGCGACGACGTTGTTCTGGAGTGAGGAATTGCGCTGTTTGATAGTAATCAAAAAGGCCTTTAAGTACGGTGTTGTTCGCTTCACTACCACCAGAAGTAAAAACAATTTCCAAAGGGCTTGCGTGAATCGCATCCGCCATAGCTTTACGTGCATCGCGAAGAATATTCTTCGGCATGCGACCACCCCAGTGAATGGAGCTAGGGTTTCCCCAAGCTTGCGCAAGTTCGGGCAAGGCTTCAAGGACCTCTTTGCACACAGGAGTTGTGGCGTTGTGGTCGAAATAATGAAAGACACGGCTTTGATTCATAAGTCCGGGGAAACTAGCATACTTCTTAAGTATTGAAAACTTCTAAGAATATTTGCGGTTTTGAGCCGTCTAATGCGTTAACAGAAGTGGAAATTCTACACCCCCTAAAGTGCTTTAAAAAGGGGCTTTTTCCAACCGAAGCTAGACTAGACCTCGGATTCTTAATGTTCTGGCCTAAAATTCCGATAAAACCCTAGATGAGTATTCATGCCTGGTTTGAACATTTTAAAGAGCAACTTCAAGGACTTACCGAATCTTTTGAACAAAGCGGTTCGCACCTAAGCCTGTTGGGTTATGCTTTGAAGGAACAACGCCTCAGCTCTGAGCTGTATTTAAACTGGGCACAGGATCACTACAAACTACCAAAACTTCAGTCACGATTTTTTACAGAGACTTCCGTTTCCCAGGAAATGTTCGCAAAGTGGGCGACCCATTACCCGTGGTCTGCGGAGTGTCTGCCTGTGGCGGAGTGGGATGGCTCACTCATCGTAGCTTGTCTTCAACCGCCACAGGATTTTCCTCAAACACCTTCGGCGATTTTAGTGCTGGCGCACTTTGACAGCCTAGAACAGGTTTGGGAACAGTTGCATCCTCGTGCGGCAGCAACACCTGCTGCGACCACGACGACTCCTGTCACCGCTTCACCTGCTGAAGAAGCCCCCGAAGGAATGGATTTTTCTGTCGCGACCGCCACCAAACAAGGTCCTAAAGACAGTTTTTCATTTGATGATTTAGCTGTCGCTGAAAATGAAAATGCAGCTCCAAGTTTAGAACCTCTTTCTTTGGATCAAAACACTTCAGAAGAAGGTCTAGACGGTTTGTTTGACGGCCCGACTGTGATTCGTCTTGAAGCTTTGTCGACAGCAGAGACTGCTTCGTCAGAAGCACCTGTTGCTGCAGAAACTTCTAGTGACTCTGTCGTCGTTGAATTTTCTGAAGACTCCGAGCCAAAAACTCAAGTGGAGGAAATAGCTTTAACTCCGGCAGCGGCATCTGCTCCCGTTGTTGAACCGCTTGTAGTGAAAGAAGAAAAAGCGCCGGTCGTGGCCGCTGTGAATGAAGCTTTGGGTGGTAAAAAAATCCCGCCACCTCCGCCGAAATCAGAGATGCCTCCTCCTTTTGAGGATAGCTTTGGTAATAAACCGATTCCAATCGTTCCCCGTCCTGCGGGTGTCGCGAAACCCACAATCAACCCTGTGGCTTCCGGGAATTTTGCTTTGGAAAGAATGAAAAAGAAAAATGCCGCGATCTTAAATGAAAGAGTGAAACAGATCTTAAGTGAGATGAAAGCGCATTTTGAAAAATCAATGATTTTGACATTGGATGAGCAGGAAACTCAAATGACAGCTTTTGCTTGGGATGAAAACTTCCAAGGCATGAAGGACACGTCGATGCGTTTCCCTCTACAAACTCCAAGTATTTTTAACATCGTGGCTTCGACGCAAAAGTCTTTCCACGGTTACATTTCTTTAAATGAAATCAACGAAAAATTCTTCGAAGACTGGAATCAGGGACGCATCCCCGACCACGTCACGATTTCCCCGATCATCATCAACGAAAAACTGGTAGGAATGCTAGTGGGCTTCGCTGAAAAAGCCGCCTACAACAAAGTCTCATTAACCTTAGCCGAAAAGCTCTCCATCGACTTCGTCAAAGGCCTCGCCGCCTAAAAGGTGCCTGCTTCTTTTTTGCCCTACACCGCATTATTTTTTTTGCCGCCCCTATTCATTTGCGTGAACTAAAGTTAAAATTTACCTATGAAAAAAGCCCTTTTAGTTATTGATCTGCAAGTTTGTTATCTGAAAATGAATGCAACCGAAGATGCGGCGATGAAAGCCATTTCAAAGGTCAATCAACTCACAGAGAAAGCAATGAAAGAAGATTTCGAGATCTTTTACATTCAGCACTTCTTTGATAAGGGCCCTGAAAAATGGGTTCTCAAGTGGTTCTTTAAGGGCGCTGGCTTACGCTCAGACCCCAACGCCATCTTTGATCCGCGTTTGGAAATTCGCAATTCTCAAATTCTTCAAAAGAATACAGAAAATACTTTTTTATCGACGGATCTTCATCGCATCCTGCAAGAAAAAGGCATTAACGAAATCCACATTGTTGGACAGGATGGCACAGCCTGCATTCAGGCAACAGCCTACGGAGCCCTCAAACTCGGCTATTCAGTGAAGATCGTGGATGAAGCTATCCTGAGTGGCTCTCCTAAAAAGTGGGCCAAGATCAAGGCCGACTTGATCACTCGTCCTCATTGCGAGTTGATTTAAGCCTTCCGGCTTACTATTTAAAACCAATTAAGAGTGCTCTGAAGAGAGGATCTTTGTCATAAGTTTATACACTAGAGGAAATTCTTCTCTATGAAGGGAATCCTTGGATTCTCAGAGCTGAAAGTTTTAAAACCTTCTCTATGAAAAAAACGCTCTTCTTATTACTTTTTCTTCTGCCCATTTCCGTCTTTGCCGATCTTCAAATCCGGGTGATCAGCGTGCATGACGGCGACACATTAACAGCGACCGGTGTATCAGATTCACAGAAGTACAAAGTTCGCCTATTGGGAGTCGATACTCCGGAAGTAGACTTCTATAAGAGCACCCAAGGTGATGTGGCCCTTAGGGCCCGCGATGTTTTACGGAAATTAGCTCCGGTAGGAAGCATCCTCACACTTTCTGAAGACAGTCAGGTCGACAAGCATGGTCGTGTTCTAGGGCGTTTATTAAGAAACGGGAAAGACATTAATATCGAAATGCTTCGTCTGGGCTGGGGAGCGATGTACTTTATCTACCCATTCGATAAACGCATTGTTTCTGATTACAGCAAGGCCTCTAAAGAAGCCTTCGACAACAAACGCGGTATTTTTTCTAACGAATTCAAAGGCACAGAAATTCCTTACGAGTTCCGCATGCGCGTGCAAAACCAAGTGGGTCGCAATGTCATCGGCGACTTCGAACTTAAAAAAGTCCTTCCACCTGAAGACTCTGCCAACATCCCAGTATGGAAAAGAGTCTTCTTCCCCAGCTTCGAACAAGCCTACAAAAACGGCTACAACTAACCAAAAGGTGCCAGGGGACTTTTTAGAGGGTTTGGATTTTTAATTTTCTTTCGGTGTCGGAAAGTTTTTGGAATTGGACTTCGATTTTTTGCCAGTTCATGGGGAGATATTCGTAGTCCAGGCGATTGGCCCATTCGATGATGATCAATGATTTTTGCTGACTGAAAAGATCCCAGAAGCCTGAGCTTTCAAGGTCGTCGTCGTCTTTAAGACGATAGAGATCTAAGTGATCCAAGGCTTGGCCTTGTTGATTTTCATAACGTAAGTGAATCGCAAAAGACGGAGATTGAACATCTCGCATTCCTAAAATCTCTGCAATCAGTTGGACGGAGGTGGTTTTACCAGCTCCGACATCACCGCTCATTAATAAAATGCAGCGATCTTTGAGGGCTGGCAAAACTTCTTTCCAGAACTCTTTAAGTTCAGCAAGGTTTCTCACTGTTCTTTCCGAGTTTAAAACTTCAGACATTACTTTAAAATCTTTCGCATCTTGCGCACAGATTCTTGGAGGCCGTCTTCAAGAGCGTAACAAATCAAAGAATGACCGATATTCACTTCCTGAAGGAAAGGAAGTTTATTGATCAACTTTGAGTGATGATAATCAAGACCGTGGCCGGCGTGAACATTCAAACCTAAATAGTTCGCCCACACAGCAGCATCTACCAAGCGCTTCCACTCTTTTTCTTTTTTCGCGCCTGTGAGCAGGACCCATTTTCCTGTGTGCAGTTCAACAGCATCCGCACCGATTTCATAAGACGCTTCAACTTGTTCAATGGAAGGCTCAATGAACATGGAGATTTCAATCCCGATACGCCCTAGTTTTTCAACCATCGGCGCCATTTTCTTAAAGCCTTTCTTTACATCAAGGCCACCTTCTGTTGTTAGCTCCGCTCTTTTTTCAGGAACAAAGCACACCCAGTCAGGACGATACTTCTTCGCGAATTTTACCATCTGCGCGGTCGCAGCCATCTCTAAATTAAGAGGCACCGGACATACCTTAGAAAGTACTTTAAGATCTTCTAACTGAATATGGCGGCGATCTTCACGCAAATGAATCGTGATTTGTTCTGCGCCACCTTTAACCGAGGCTTTCACTGCGTCGACAAGATTAGGATAAGGCGTAGTTCCGCCTCTCACTTGGCGAAGAGTTGCCACGTGATCTACATTCACACCCAAACGAATTTTATGTTTCATACTATGATAACTCTTTTTCTAAGAAGGAGGCGATCTCTTCAGCAAACTGACTGATTTGTGTTTTATTAGAACCTTCCACCAAAACACGAATCACGGGTTCTGTTCCTGAGAAACGCACAAAGACGCGGCCTTCGCCGCCTAATTTCTTTTCAATACTTGCAATCAAACTGTCGTAGCCCGCAATCTCATGAAGCTCTGTACGACGTTTTACACGGCAATTGATAAGCACTTGAGGCATGTCTTCAAACACGCGGTTCAACTCGCTCATCTTTTTACCGGTCTGTTTCATCACTGCAAGAACACTCAAAGCCGCGATACAGCCGTCACCCGTCGTAGTGTGATCTAAGAAAATAATATGGCCGGATTGTTCGCCGCCCAGGTTGTAACCATTTTTTCTCATCTCATCGACGACGTACTTATCACCAACGCCTGTTTTCACAAGCTTAATGCCAGCTTCGTTCATGCGTTTTTCAAGACCGAAGTTCGACATTTGCGTCGCCACCAAGGTGTTCCCCTTAAGAAGACCGCGCTCTTTCATATGAAGCGCACAGATCGCAAGAATACGGTCTCCGTTTACGATCTCCCCTTTTTCATCCACCATGATCACGCGATCGGCGTCACCATCAAGACTGATTCCGACATCCGCGCGATACTGAATCACAGCTTCAGAAAGTTTTTGTGGATACAAAGCACCGACCTTGTCGTTGATGTTCGTTCCATTGGGATCATCACCCAGCTGAATCACTTCGGCACCCAACTCTTGAAATACCGAAGGAGCTACTTTGTAAGAAGCACCATTTGCCGTATCTAGAACGATACGCATTCCATCTAGCGTGTACTCTAAAGGGAAAGTGCCCTTCACATAAACAATGTAGCGACCTTGGGAGTCTTCGATGCGCTTTGTGCGACCGATGTCTTTGCTTGGCGGAAGAAACTCTGTCAGATCTTCTTCAAGTACCAGGCGTTCGATTTCTTTTTCCATCGTATCGGAGATTTTAAAACCATCCGGACCGAAAACTTTAATTCCATTATCATGGAAAGGATTGTGAGATGCAGAGATAACAATACCTGCCGCCGCTCTCATCGTGCGAGTTAAATACCCGATACCCGGAGTTGGAAGTGGACCCACCAATTGAACGAACACGCCCATAGAGTTTAAACCACTCGCTAGAGCTTGCTCGATCATGTATCCAGAAAGACGCGTGTCTTTACCGATAACCACTTTACGAGGCGTCACTGCCGGAGAACCGTGAGTTTCTTTTTGTAAGAGATACCCGATAGCCTGCCCGATTTTAACCACCATATCCGGTGTCATGGGCCACTGATTCGCAGTACCGCGAATACCGTCGGTACCAAAAAGCTTTGCTTTCTTTTCCACTTTACTGACCTTTTTGTTCGTCATTTGTCTGACCTCTCACTGGAACCACTTCGGCTTGAATCTGATTAGGCCGCACGCCGAGGATTCTTACGCCCAGGGGCACTTCTATCTTATTCAAAGGGATGTCCACATAAACCACCCCTTCACCCTTTTGTGAAATATCAAGTGTGATAGCTTGAGATAGGGAACTCTCCAAGAATTTTTTCAGGGAGGAACGCGGCCCAGAAACTTTTACTTTGATGTGGTCTGTTGTCTGCGCTACGACCTGCGTCCCCGGAGCCGTGATCAACTCAACATCAATGTTCTTGCTAAGGACGAAGTCCCGGCGGCCCAAAATGGTCAGCCACAAGATCAAAGAGATAAAAAGCGCGACCACTTTATAGCTGAAATTTTCAGTGACGATATTGGACCAACGGCGCTTCACAGAACCTCCCCTTGTTGAGAGAAGGCTTTGTATTTAAGGCCGAAGGTTTCATAAAGAGCCTTGCGGATATCGCCCAATTCGACATTCGGGCTTAAGTGACCACCTTGTACAATACCGATCGATTTATTTTCTTCAGAAACCACAAACACCAAGGCGTCTGTTTCTTCGGTTAAACCAATCGCAGCACGGTGACGTGTGCCCAGGTTTTTATCTAAAGCTGGATTTTTACTTAAAGGCAAAAAGCATCCGGCAGAATGAAGTTTCCCATTTCGAATAAGAACAGCCCCATCATGCATGGGGCTTTCAGGATGGAAGATGGAAGCCAGTAGCTCAGCTGAGACTTTAGAATCCATTTCCGTTCCGAACTCGATGTGATAGTCGATCACGATTTCACGCTCGACAACAACCAAGGCACCAAAACCTTTTTGTGCGGTTAAGATGATACCCTTAGCAATCTCTTCAATGATTTGCGTTTCTTGAATCGTCGAGGCGTCATTAAAGAAAGGATTGCTTCCAATGTGCGCTAAAGCACGGCGAATCTCGCCTTGGAAAAGGACGACCACGATCACGAAAAGATTTGAAAAGAATTTTTCTAAGATCCAATTAAACGTAAAAAGTTCTAGCCAAATACTCAGGATGTACCCGATGGCTAGAACTCCAAGACCGGAAAGCATTTGGATGGTGCCGGTTCTTTTGATCAGAACCAGGATCCGGTAAACCACCATCCACACTAGAAGCATATCGACAGCATCTTGCACGCGCAGATGCTGGACGATAAATATCAAGTTGTCGACAAACTGTTGCAACATCAAGATGCCTCTAAATTATTAAAACGTTCTACCAAAACTCTTCGCGCGGATACTAGATAGTCACGGGGCCCGTGTTACCTACAGGGTCAGATCCCGAAGAATCTTTTTTACCTGCAGTCACGACAGCGCCTAAGCCGCCACCATCTCTTTTGTTGTTACGGTATTTTTCAATCTCCGCAACAGCTGCACCGTTCACGAGCATTTCTACTTCATGACCGTCGATAGTTTCGTACTCAAGAAGGGCATTCGCCAATCTTTCCAGAGCGTCTTTGTAATCCGTCAGGATACGAACCGCGATCGAGTATCCTTCGTTGATGATCTTAGAAACTTCCGCGTCGATCTCTTGCGCTTTTGATTCAGAGTAATCTTTATGCGTGTGACCGTATTGCATTCCTAGGAACACCGGACCTTCACGTTTTTCAAAAGCCAAAGGACCTAACTTACTCATACCCCATTGGCAAACCATGTGGCGAGCTAAGTCTGTCGCGCGCTCAATATCATTACCCGCGCCCGTTGTGATGTCTTTAAAGATCACTTCTTCTGCGGCACGACCGCCGAACAAGAAGGCGATCATGTTTTCAGCTTTTTGCTTAGACAAAGACACGCTTTCTTTTTCTGGCAATGTCTGAGTCACACCCAACGCCATACCGCGAGGGATGATCGTGACTTTATGAATTGGATCAAGACCTGTTAGTTTTTTACCAACAAGCGTATGCCCTGCTTCATGGTAAGCGGTAACGCGTTTATCTTCGTCAGAGATAACCATGGATCTTCTTTCAGAACCCATGATGACTTTGTCTTTCGCTTTTTCAAAGTCTTCCATATCCAAATATTTTTTATCGGTACGAGCTGCGATCAACGCCGCTTCGTTCACCAAGTTCTCTAGGTCAGCACCCGAGAAGCCCGGAGTCCCACGAGCAATCTTAGAAGGTTCTACGTCAGGACCCAATGGAGTCTTACGCATGTGAACCGTTAGGATTTGCTCACGACCTTTAAGGTCTGGCTTATTCACAACGACACGGCGGTCGAAACGACCCGGACGAAGAAGAGCAGGATCGAGAACGTCAGGACGGTTCGTCGCTGCGATCAAGATAACACCTTCAGAAGATTCAAAGCCATCCATCTCAACAAGAAGCTGATTCAGAGTTTGCTCACGTTCGTCGTGACCACCACCCATACCAGCACCACGATGACGTCCTACCGCATCGATCTCGTCGATGAAGATCAAACATGGAGCATTCTTTTTACCTTGTTCAAACAAGTCACGAACACGGCTCGCACCCACACCCACGAACATCTCGACGAAGTCAGATCCCGAGATTGTGAAGAATGGCACGCCCGCTTCACCCGCAACTGCACGAGCAAGCAATGTTTTACCTGTTCCCGGAGGACCTACTAGCAAAACACCTTTAGGAATACGACCACCTAATTTTGTGTATTTTTTTGGATCTTTTAAGAAGCTGACGATTTCTTGTAAATCTTCTTTAGCCTCATCCACACCTGCAACTTCTTTGAACGTCACACGGTTTTTATGTTCCGTCAGAAGGCGCGCACGGCTTTTGCCGAACGACATAGCTTTACCACCGCCGACTTGAATCTGGCGCATGATGAACAAGAACATCGCGACGATTAAAATCAATGGCAACCAGTTCACAATCAAAGATTGGAAGAAACCACCGTTGTCAGCACGTTCGTAGTTTGGAGTAATACCGTTTGCTTGAAGAAATTTATAACCCTCATCTTGAGTGTTACCAATAATGGCAAAGTGAGTTCCACTATATTTCTTTTCAAATTCAGGTTTCATTTCACCGACAATTTCACTTGTATCCTGACGGAAAGTGACAGTCGCAACTTCTCCAGCCTTCACAGCCTCTGTGAATTTCGAGAAGTTAAAATCAGCAATCACTTTTTGGTGCTTACTCTCATAGGCCTGAAACAGAAAGACAGCCATAATGATGAGGAAGAACCAGAGTGCTAGCGTTTTTTGAGTAGAGCGCATTTCAGTTCCTTTCAAACGAGGTCTAAAGTCACCCTCAAGGGTAACACGGTTTAAGGGTCACAAACACCTCTCAAATCAGGACTGGACCTTAATTTGCTCTGCGTTAACTTCCCAGTGGCATCCGCCGACTTTGAATGTGATCACTTTTTGTGACTTGTCTAGGCGCTTTTGTATTTCTTCGAGATGAGACTGCGAAAAGTCTTTTTTCCCTAGAGCAAATAAATATTGCGCTAGCAGTCGTTTTTGTTCGAAGGGGCTTAATGTGAGATAAAAACCTCGAGATAAGCCCTGTGTCTTATAAGCCTCATTTTGACTCAAAAGATCTCCCCAGGCGCGATTTTCCATCTCAAGCGCAATCGTTTCTAATGAGCGCGCCAACGAAGAAGTCGCTCCTCGAGAGCGTTTCTCCAGCGCCTTTAGCCACTCTTCACGAATCCAATTGCGCAGAGGGTCCAGCTTGTCATTGCTAGGATCTTCAAAAACACGCAGTTTTTCTTCGCGTAAATATTTTTTTAATTCTCGTTTTGTGACTTCCAAAAAGGGACGAAACTTGTCGTCTTTTAGGACATGCATGGCGTGAAATCCTTGGGACCCCGTACCTCGTATCAAACGCAAAAGCCGAGTTTCCAAAAGATCATCGCGATGATGTCCTGTAGCAAGAATTTGAAAGCCTTGTTCTTTCATCAAGCGACTCAAAGCTTCGTAACGCAGTTCGCGATATTCAGCTTCGGACTTCGCCAACACAGAGGATTTCAGAGGGAAAAATTCTACGCCCAGTTTGGCGCAAAGTTTTTCGCAGAACACTTGGGCTTCTTTGCGATATTCTTGATTGGAGTCTTCGCCGTGATGAAAATAGCAAGCGCCCAAAAGATCTTTTTTATGAATTTTTGAGAACACACGCAACAGCGCTACTGAATCCGTTCCACCAGAAAGAGCCACCAAAATCTTTTTCTCATTCAGCGAGTGCGTTTTTACCAACTTCCACACGTGATGATCTAAATCTTGCTTGGCTCTTTTCAGTTTCACTTTTACTCCCCGGCCACCGCCACTGTTTTGATATTCACAAATTCCAGAATACCAAAGTGACCCAATTCTCTTCCGTAGCCGGACTCTTTCACACCTCCGAAAGGAATGCGCGGGTCTGACTTCACATAATCATTCACTACGACAAATCCTGCCTGCAACTCTTTTTCGACAAGCTCTTTGCCTTTTTTTAAGTCACTGGTGAACAAACCTCCACCCAATCCATAAGGAGACGAGTTTGCAAAATCCAACGCCTCCTGTGTGCTTTTTGCAATAATGATCGAAGCCACGGGCCCGAACACTTCTTCCGCGTGCAACTCAGGATGATTCTTTTCAAAAACAACAACTGTCGCGGGATAATAAGCTCCCTCACCTTGCGGCGCTGTGCCACCCAGAACGATTTTTCCGCCCCAAGATTTCAATTTTTCAACCTGTTCGATAATCGTTTTTTGAAACTTTTTACTCGCCAACGGAGCAATCTCTGCCGCCTTCATTTCGTTCACAAAATACTGAATAAAATCCTTCGCGATTTTTTCATGCACGATAAATCTTTTACCTGCCACACAGCTTTGACCACAGTTGACGAGCCTTGCTTTCACACAAGTTTTTGCGGCCATTTCGACGTCGGCATCTTCTAGAACCAGATAAGCATCACTGCCTCCCAACTCTAGAACAATCTTTTTTAAATTTTTGGCTGCTTCGGTCGCGACCGATCGTCCGCCATTAGAACTTCCCGTGAAGGTCACGCCACGCACATTTTTATCCGCGATGACTTTAGCTGCGACTTCGTGGTCCACTTGGATGTTTCTTAAAAGTTTATAGTCAGAAGTAAGATCAGAAAAAATCTGTCCCACCATCGCCGCAGTTCCTGCCGTCAAGTCGGCGTGTTTTAGTAAAATCACATTCCCTGCCATCAAAGCCGGCGCTGCAAAACGAATCGTCTGCCACAGCGGAAAATTCCAAGGCATGATACTAAAAACAACCCCCAACGGTTGAAAACTCACTTCAGCAAATTTATAAGGTGATGAAGGAGCAACTTGATTTTTCAGCATCTGGGCCGCTTCCTTCGCGTAGTACTCACACGTCACCGCGCACTTTTCCACTTCCGCTTTTCCTTCGGCGATCAGCTTTCCCATCTCGGCATTCATCAGTTGCGCGAGTTCTGTTTTATGCTGACGAAGACTTTGCGCTAATTTATTTAAAACAACGGCTCGCTCTTCAAACGAAGTTTTGCGCCACTTGCTGAAATCTTCACACGCCGCTTGAATGGCTTTTTGTGATTCTTCCCAAGATGTGTGTTGATATGTTTTTAGAGTTTCGCCTGTGGCTGGATTGACTGTGGAAAATGTGTTCATGGCAGACCTCCATCAGCAAGGCTGCCATAGAATTTTCGTTTTTAGGAGAACTAAAGAGCTGTAAATACTTGGGTGAACGAATAAACGAGGCCCAACAAAAAAGCGCCGGTCATAGAGCCCCAGGCCATTGATTTATAGAATTTGCCAAGCTGCATTGCCGCACGCGCATAAGGTCTTTCGGAAGCTAAGAGCGGAATGGGTTTCACCACCGTTCGAATGAACTGGTGACAACATAAACAAAAAAGCACGACTGAAATGACACTTAAGATTTCGTTTTCCATGCCCTCCTTGTCGGAGGAAAAACGTCTCAACTTGAGATCAACCTTGGTCGAGTTCTTTAGGGACAAACTTTATAGATTCCGCGCACGACGCCAGACCGCGGCCCCATCGCTTGCCGTTTATTCGTGCGAAGTACCCGCGTAGACTCTTGATCTTTTTCCTGCCACTGCAACATCTCGGGAGTCACTAGCGTCGCTTTAAACGAAGCGTAGCCTCCGTTATAACCATTGGACGTTACCCAGCGATATTCACAGTAAACATCAAACGACTCACTGGTATCTAAATCTTCTTCACCTAAACCACTGGATGCTGAAACTGTGCCGCAAGAATCGATAATCTTTGCGCGATCCGGAGATCCAGAAAGAGTTTTGATGATCTGCTGAGTTTGTAACGGACGAAGCGGGTAAGCCAGTGAGGATTCATCAAAAGTAATTTCAAAAACGCCTTTGTATTCGTCAGGATTTCCTGTGGGATAAATATCTTTGAACGTGATGCTTTTTACTTTAATGCTAGAGCCCGGAAGACTGTCGCCTGCTTTCGCAACAATCGCAGAAGAGTTATTCACACCTTGACGAAGTTCTTTTAAATTCAAAACTGTCTCTGAAGGTTTCGCTGCGGTCGGCGAAGCAGCCACGTCGATCACGCGGCCTTTTAGCTGCCACGAACACACTTCCGTTTTCGTCAGCTGTGCGAGCATAAGATTTTTCAGTTCGATGACTTCTTGTTTCTGACGGAGCGAGCGCACTTCTTTTTGCTGCGCTTGAAACATTGAAGCCACCATCACCAACATGATACTGCCAATCGCCACCGCGACCAGCATTTCGATCAGACTTAATCCCGCAGAATTCAATTTCTTCGTCATTAAGTGGGATCGGAATCTTTAGAAGTGTTTTCTTTTTTAATGATATCGATTTCAGCCGTGATTTTGAATTTATGAGTCTCGGCAAACTTCGAGGCCTCTTTCACGAAATCGATTTTTTGAATGATGCCTAAGATTTCTTTCGTCACGCGATTGGTGACTTCTTCTTTAGACTTATTGGCACCTTGAATAAGAAGATTTAAAGCCTCTTTCGGAAGTTTCAGTTCAGAGACGTAAGCACGCAAGCTTTCTTCGGTCATGAACGCCGCACTGACCCCGGCTGTAAAAACTTTTTTTACAGTGTCACCCAGAAGACCTTTAAGGTCTCCCGAGGCGTTGTCCTTATCGTCTTTTCTATTTGAATCATCAGACGCCATAAAGCTGTTTCACTCGCTTGTGATAGCTGCTAATCATATTCGGAAGGTTTACGCTGACCAAGGCATTTGCAATAGGACCGGGAACAAACATGCTGAAAGTCGCTTCGACAGAATAAGTCGCGCGCGTTTTGCCAGCTTCGTTTTCTAATTTCCAAGATCCTACAGACGTTTTAAAAATATCTCCGGACGCAAATTCCCACGTGATACTGGTCGGTGCATTTTCAGTCATCCAAAGGCTGTATTTAAAGGACTTCATCACTTGCACGTTGTATTCAACAAGCTTGCGATTGCCCTCAGACTTCAGAACTTTGCACTGTTTTACCTCTGGTAAAAACTCGTGGTATTTTTCATAGTCGGCGATGATTTTATAAAATTGCTCGGGAGTACAATTGAAAACTTCGGTGGTTGATGCTTTTGCCATAAAATAAGTGTGTCTTTGCAACGACTCTCAAGTCAACGCCGACCTAGACCACGAATGATTATGTTACAACAACCTAAGACTTTTTAAATAGAGCTTCGGCCGCAGCCTTTAAAGCAGCCGCCTTATCAATACCGCCGCCACTGCCTTTGCGCGGAGTAAAGTAGTCACAAAAGTTCGCTCGATCTTTTTCGCGAACCACATCCGCTTGTGGCTCACGACATTCATTATAAACTTTGGGATCGTAGTATTCGCAATTCTTGCACACGTGAACATCCGCTCGACAATGAGGGCACTCTTCGCGACGTCCGATGACTCCCGCAAAAGCCATCTCTTTATTGCAATTAAAGCAGAACAGCTTTCCTTCCATTATTGAGGCTTCTTATTTAAAACGTGATGAGCTTCAATATTACGGATGGTGCCCGTTGCCGAACGCATGACGATAGAATGAGTCTTTGCTTGTCCGCCTGGCATGAAACGAACACCTTTTAAAAGAGATCCGTCCGTCACACCTGTCGCGATAAACATCACAGGGCCTGAAGCCAATTCATCAATCGTAAATTTCTTTTCTAGATCCGCAACACCCATACGTTTTGCGCGCGCTTTTTCTTCATCATTTCTAAATTTCAAACGACCTTGGAAGTCTCCGCCCAAGCATTGCATGGCCGCTGCGGAAATCACGCCTTCTGGCGCGCCACCAATACCTAAAAGCAAATCAATCCCCGTGTCATTCCATCCTGTAGAGACGGCAGCCGAAACGTCACCGTCACCGATCAAGTTGATGCGAGCGCCCGTTGCGCGCGCTTCAGCAATTAATTTTTCATGGCGAGGGCGATTCAAAATAACCACAGTCATTTCGCTCACGGACTTACCTAGGGCTTTCGCGACGGCTTTGATATTTTCGGTTGCTGACTTATCGATGTCGATGTGACCTTTCGCACCAGGACCGCAAGCGATTTTATCCATGTAAGTGTCAGGTGCATGCAGGAACTTCCCTTGTTCTGCAACCGCGATAACAGAAATAGACCCTGGACCGCCTGTTGCACAGATTGTTGTTCCTTCTAAAGGATCTAAAGCGATATCTAGTTTTGGAGAATCTTCAGTCTTATGACCGACTTTTTCGCCAATATAAAGCATGGGTGCTTCGTCACGCTCACCTTCACCGATAACAACTGTGCCATCCATACGGATGTGATCGAAGGCTTTTCTCATGGCATCGACGGCGGCTTTATCAGCGGTTTTTTCTTCGCCACGTCCCACCCATGTTGCTGACGCTAAAGCTGCTGCCTCGGTTACACGTACGAATTCTAAAGCCAGGTTTCTGTCCATGAGTCACTCTCCGCCGCGGCCTTCATTTCAGCCGACAGTCTTTGTAGTTTTAAGTCCGGTCCTAATGCTACATGCACGGTCTTCGCAAGCGAACAAATTTCTTTATTACGTCCCCGCAAGCGATACTGCAAAACAATGCGATTGCCTTCAGTTCGACCCTGCACTTCAATTTCTAAATCATCGCCAAAAAAAGTCGGCTTTATATGCCGAACCTGGGTCTCGTAAACAGCAAACTGACTTGCCGACCCCGGCTTCTGATAATCCAAAAGACCCTTCGCATGCGCCCACCCTACCCGCGCTTCTTCATAAAAACGCAAATAGTTGCTATGGTGAACAATCCCCATAAGGTCTGTTTCATAAAACTGCACTTTGTGACGATGAATAAACATTGATTATTTCTAGTCTAAACGGTTAGTTTTAGTCAACCGGCGGACGCCGGCAGAGCCGAAGCGCCTTGGCGCGCAGGCTGAAGCAGCATCAGGGCCGCGAGGCCGCAGAGCGAAGGGCCCTCGGCCCGTAGCTGAAGCAGAAGCATCAACAAAGGACGATATGACAGCAACCGAGTTTCAAAAAAATCTTCCGATGAGAATCACCCTCAGTCGTATCTTCGCTGTGCCCGTTATTGTGGCAATGATGTGGCCCGACACTCTCACTTGGAATATCGCAGCTGCCGTGTTTTTCATTCTAGCTTCGATCACAGATTACTACGATGGTTACTACGCTCGTAAGTACAACGCTGTTAGCAATTTCGGTAAATTCATGGACCCGATTGCCGACAAAATTCTTGTGACAAGTGTCTTAGCCATGCTTCTAGCTCAAGGTAAAATCGATGCCTGGATGGTCATTATTATTTTGGCGCGTGACAACTTTATCGGAGGCATCCGCTCCGTTGCTGCGGCAGATCAAATCATTATCGCCGCCAAACCTGCCGGAAAATGGAAAACGGCCATGCAAATGGTGGCCATCCCTATTGTAATTATTGGAAATTTGGAGCCTTACTTGCCCTATTTGGACAAAATTGGCTACGGCGTCTTGTGGATCAGCGTCATTTTGAGTATAACCAGCGGTATCGAATACTACTTAGGTTATCTTAAAAGCCGGAAGGCTTAATGGACGGTTATGCTTTTGCATTTATCACCTAGCAATTGGTTCTTCATTTTCTTAGCTCTTTTGCTATCGAGCTATTTGAAGATTGCTTCGGCTAAAACGCAAAAGCCCGTTTCTTTCGCCAGTTCCTCTTTCAGTTCCATCCTGCGCTAATTAGTGAGCATCCACGACCTTGTTTGTCTTCTCTTTAAACTTTAAGAAGTAAAGAGGGATGAACGACAAAGAAAAGATCAACATCATTAAGAACATCAACTGAGTAAAGCTCAGCATAAAGACTTGATTCTGAATCCGTCCGTAAAGACTTCGCAAAGCAGCCTCGGATCCCGTGGCCATCCCTAAGCCTTCACTCATTTTAACTCCCAATCCGGAAGCTGAAGAGTAGTAGGCATTCTGCGTTTGCGGATTTAGCAATGACACCTTCCCCGCCAGATCCAGATAGTTTTGATGACTGTTCTTAGTTAAAAGCGTGCCGATAAGAGCAATCCCTACACTTCCACCAATTTGCCGAGCCAGATTCAACAAGCCGGAAACTTGCCCCATCTCGACACCTTTAAACTGGCTTAAGATGGAAGAGTTGATAGGCACAAATAAGAAGGCCATTCCGAATCCGCGCACAAACATCATGTTTAGCACATCTCGCTCTGAAGACTGCGGTGATAAACGTGTCATCAATAGCAAACAAATCTCTAAAGAAACCAAACCGATAAAAATTAAAATCTTCGGATTCGTCCCTTTAAACATCTGTCGTCCCACGAAAGGCATGATGGCCGCCGTTAATAAGGATCCGGGGATAAAGAGCATTCCCGTTTGAGTTGCATCCAAATGCAATGTTCGCCCCACAAAAATAGGCAAGATAAAGACGACGCCATAAAGGAAGAATCCCACCATCGCCATCAACATCACACCGTTACTAACTAACGGCTTTAAGAAAAGGCGCACATTGATGATCGGATTTTTCACGCGCAATTCCCACCATACAAAGAGTGGCAAGCTGACCACGGCGATGATCGTATTAAACACGATCATACGTGAAGCAAACCAATCTTCGGCTTCGCCGCGCTCTAAGACAAATTGCAGACATCCAATACCTAACACCAAAAAGGTCAGACCCCAGATATCAAGCTCTTGTTTTTCCTGATGCTGCCCTTCTTCTTTCGGGCGATTGAAAATCACGGCAGCACCAATGAAGAACGCGATCAAACCCAAAGGAAGATTGATATTGAAAATAGATCTCCAACCGAAATTGTCCGTCAAATATCCACCCATCGTGGGACCGAGTGTGGGACCAATCATCACACTCATCCCGAAGATCGCACCCGCGATCCCTGCTTTTTCTTTCGGGAATTGTTCATAGATTAAAGTCTGCGATGTGGGAAGAAGAGCTCCGCCCGCCAACCCTTGAAGGATACGGAAGATGGTGAGTGTCTCTAAATTCGGCGCAAGACCACAGGCGACGGACGTGCCTGTAAAAAGAAGAATACATCCCAGAAAGTAAGTCCTGCGACCAATGCGTTCCCCCAACCAAGCAGAGACCGGTAAGACAATGGCATTGGCGATCGCGTAGCCCGTGATCACCATACTGATGTCTTCCAACGTAGCCCCTAAGTTCCCCATCATAGAGGGCAAAGCCACGTTCACGATCGAGGCGTCGATGATTTCTAAAAGCGAAGCCATCACCGCCACGACTATAATCAGTACGGATTCCTTTTTCATAAAAAACGACCTTAGTGCTTATGCACCTTTACGAAAGCTGATAGACCCGCTTTTAAAGCTTCGACTTCTTCAGCCGTCACATTTTCAAATCTGATTTTTACAGGAACGCGCTGAACGACCTTAGTAAAGTTTCCGGTGGCGTTGTCTGGAGGAAGCAGTGTGAAGGTAGCACCCGTCGCAGAACTAATCGACTCGACCACTCCCACAAAACTGCGTCCCGAGATCGCATCCACATCGATATTCACGCGTTTACCGGGTTGGACTCCTTCGATTTCTGTTTCTTTGAAGTTTGCTGTCACCCATCTTTCACCCGCATCGACGAAGCCGACTAAGGGAACTCCAGGTGCTGCCAACTGACCCACCTCAACCGACTTTTTTGCAATGAAACCATCGGAAGGAGCTTTGATTTTTGTATTTTCAAAATTCAATTCAGCTTGAGCCACTTGTGCCGAAAGAGCTTCGAACTTGGCCTTCGCCTCTGCAAAGGCGGTGGAAGCGGCGTCGTATTGTTGTTGCGAAACGACACCTTTCGAGAAAAGCTCCGACAGACGTCTTTGGTTCTTTTCTAAATCCCGTTTACGGGCCTCTAAAGATGAAAGCTCCCCTTTCATCTGACGAAGAGTGTTTTGATAATCACGCTCATCCAGCTCGATCAGCAAATCACCCTTCTTCACACGCAAACCTTCCGTGACATGCACTGCCTTCACATAACCGCCGACCTTCGCGGCGATCATCACGGAGTGAGCTTCCACCTGCGCGTTGTCCGTTGTCACAAACATAAAATGTTCGTACACGAAATAGAGCGCGCCCAACACTGCTATGGCACCGATACCTGATAAAATCTTTTTCTTCTTATCCATTTTCAACCTCAATTAAAATCAACCAATTTTTGACCCGTGCTCAGCTCAAGATTCACAAGAGCTTCAATCGCCCCGATTTGCGCATTCACCGCACCGGCTTTTGCTCGATAAAGTTCCGCTTCGGCATCAAGAACATCTGTATTCGTTCTTGCTCCCACTTTTTGTCCTTCACGGGATAAACGAACGCTTTCTTCAGACTTCGCGATGTCGTTTTGACGAGCTTCAAAAACCGCGCAGTAGTACAAATATTTGCGCTTCCAGAAATCGAAGTCGCGTTTGGCTTTAAGCTCCGCCTGGCGAAGAGTTTTTTCTGCTTGATATTTTTGTTCGATGCTTTGTTTAGAGCGCGAAATCGAAGTCATGCCATCAAAGATATTCCAGGTCAGACTGATGCCGTATTGCCAAGCATCGCGGAAGCCATTTTCGTAGTCATCGAAACGGTCATTGCGGTTGTTGTAATACTGATACTGTCCAATCAAAGCCAGACGAGGCACCCAATATTTTTCCGCTGAATCTTCTTGATAACGAAACCCTTCCGCCTTTTGACGAAGAGATTGAAGATCTTTTCGCTCGTTCGAGTTAAACTCGGTCACTTTGGCAACCAATTCCGGTTTTAGTCGAGGCAGTGCCCCTTCAACTTCAGGAACATCTTGGTCTTTCCCCAAAGCTTCACTCAGGCGGGCGCGTGCGACTTCCACATTGTCAGTGGCATTAAGAAGTTCCGACTGTGCTTCACTCATTTGAACTTCCACACGCAAAACATCATAATTTGTCGATGTCCCGACTTTTTTAAATAGACGAACATCTTTAAGATGATCATTAAGTGCACGCACATTCTGTTCAGCGACGGCTTTTAATTCTTTAGCAGCTAGAGCTTTATAAAAAAGAACCACGACTTCACGCTCTACCTGAAAGCGAGTCCAATCATAATCGTTCTTTGCCGAATCTTCAAAAGCTCCAGCACTCAGATAACGGTTGGTACTGGAAAAGCCATCAAAGAGAGACCATTGCGCAGTCAGGTAAAGGTTTGTGGTCGGCACGACCTGGGGAATGGTCAGTGGAGTGTTGTTCATATTTACATCCACCAAGGCATATTTCTTATCAAAGAGATAACTGGCATTGGCCGACAAGGTCGGTAAAAAGCCAGAGTAAGTCTCGGTCTTTTTCCAGCTGCTTTCCTTATATTGGGATTCGGATTTTTGGACTTTCGGTGATTGAGTCAGGGCCTCGGTCACCGCCTCACCGAGGTTCAAGACTTGAGAGTGAGATTCTAGAGAAACGAACAAGATTAAAGAAGAGAAGATCCATTTAAGATGATTCATAAGCCACCTAACTATGTAATGGTTGTAACACAAAACCGTTTGCGTCGCAAACCATTTGTGTTACTATCAATTGAGTATTAAAAACCACACCCCTTGGTTTTCGATTGGAGGTCGACTTTGAAAAAGAATGAGGCAGGCTCAATTCCCGCATGTTATAACGGCGTACACCCTGCGCTAAAGGCCTCGTTTGGCTATTCTTTCATCAAAGCGGCCATGAAGTTTCGTACTATGCTCTCACAGGAACTAGAGAAGCATAAACTTGTGACTGCGCATATTGGGATTTTAAAGCTTCTTAGTCTCAATGGCCCAGCAAGCCAAATCGCCCTGGGTCAGGATATGGGCGTCGACAAAGCGTCCATGGTGAAATTCTTGGATGGACTAGAAAAGATGAAGTGGGTTCGCCGAGTTCCAGACAAAGTTGACCGACGCATTAAGCTTGTGGAAATCACCTCAAAAGGCGCCGAGGGATTAAAGAAAGTATTGGATGTACATTCGACCGTCACCAACGAGTTTCTAAGTCCGCTATCTGCCAAGGAACGCCAGACTCTTCATGAGATGCTGAATAAGCTCACTTAACTTATTGATAGGATTTCAAGATTTTCCGCAACAGCCATTGCGCTGAATAGTCTGAATAGCTTTCTCGAAGCTTTCTGGACTGATAGATGACTTTTTCGACAGAGCACACTTTGTTTGCACTGAATCCATACTTAAATCTACAGCATCGAGTGTGGGATAAATTCGTTTATAGAAATCAAACTCCAAATTCGACATCACCAAGTAATCGATGCGGCCCTTCAAAATCTTTTGAATATTGCTTTCGTTGGTTGGTGCATCTTCACGCAGGATCTGTTTCTTTGCAAAATATGGATCTAGATTTTGATAGATGAAATTTAAAACAGTCCCGACACGTGCGCCATAAAGATCGCTGATGCTTTTGATGGGCTTGCTATCGATGTGGACAATAAGGTTGCGACTTTCATAGAGGTCGTCACTCCAGTACACATCATCCTTAATCGCCGGTTGCCAAACTTCGTTCAGATGACAAAGAACATCTATACTGCCCTGTTTCAGATTTTCGGCGACACGTATTTTCGGCAGAAGAATAAACTGAGGTTCACGCTTAAGTTCTTTGGCCAAAGCTTCACCAAGATCTTTAAGGACCCCCTCTTGCAAAACCTGCCCTTGCGGCAATCGGGTCACTCCCAATAATGGCATCGCATAGTTGGAGTTCACGCCATAACGAAGCACCTGTTTTTCTTTTGCAAAAACACAGCAAGAAAAAAGAACGACTGATAGAATCACACCCAACTTCATATTCACGCCTGAGACTATAGAGTATGACTTCTATGTCACCGAAAAAGACGAAACAGTGCCGACTTTCTTTAAGTCTTATTGTTTGCGCACAACTGGAACCGAAAGAGTCCCATCAATTACCCATCCAAGATGGGGTCAAACCCATGGAGATTTTTACAACAAATGGAACAGCGTAAATTGTTTATTTCATGAAGGAATTTCATTCTAACGGAAGTACATGGAACACTCTGGAACAATATGGAGGGGGTTTTCCAGTCTATGAGTGACACTCGGATAATTCCCGTCTACACCCTCGCTCATGGCAAAACACCACTATCGAGACTATATCCTAAAAGAACTTGAACGTAGACAAAGAAAGAACCCTTCCTACTCTCTTCGCGCTTATGCTCGCGACCTTGAGGTTCCCTGTTCACGACTGAGTGAAATCCTTAATGGCAAAGTGGGTCTTTCAGAATCCCGCGCTATGAACTTAGCGGTGAAGCTGAACTTAGCTCCCTCAGAAAAAGACTTCTTCGTCGATTTGGCTCTTTCTGAACACGCCCGCAGTGCGGTCCTTCGTGAGATGGCCTTGAAGCGTGTGCAAGCTCGCGAAGAAGCTTTTGAAAAAATCGGCGAAGATCAATTTGCGATTATTTCTGACTGGTATCACACGGCTATTGCTGAACTTTTGAATCTGGATCAATTCGTGGCGACACCTGAAAATATGTCACAGCGCCTAGGCCTTACTGTAGATACAGTGGAAAAGGCTTTAGAGCGTTTGCAAAACGTGGGTCTGGTTACAAAAACGGCGGAAGGTGTTTGGACTTCTAGCAACAACAAATACTCTTCAAGTTATGCGGGCTCTTCTGAAGCCGCTCGTGCTTTCTACAATCAAATGCAAAGCAAGGCGTCCGAGGCCATGGTACCTAACAGTGGAAAACGCTGGGATATGGGCTGCACATTAGTGCCGACAAATCGCGATAAAGCGAAAGAAATCTCTCAGAAAATTCGCGCTTTCCGTCTAGAGATCATGCAAGAACTGCAAAACTCTGAAAGCAAGAATTCACTTTTTGCACTGGCTACAAGCTTCTTTGAAATCACAGAACAACAGTCCTCTTAGTTTCAGCAAGACTTAATGAATAAAACTAAAACGCCACAATGCACTTGCTTGTGGCGTTTTTTATTTTTAGGCCTTTAGATTGCATTTTAGTCTCGACATGAAAAAACACGTCTCAACGCTCCTATATTTCATCTTAGGTTTCTGCTTTGTTTTCTTTACAGGCTTGTCCACGACTTATGCAAAACCGAAACGGGGTGAAAAGCCGGCTCCGATTTCTTCTGTAAATAACCCTTTGGAAATAGTGAAGCCTTTTAGCAATCTGACGGCCGATTTTTACGATTTTGTTTTACGCTACAACGGCCGCCTGATACCCGGCAAAGATCTGCAACCCTGGCTAACAAAAATCCAAAATTCGGCAGAAGACTATTTCAACTCTATAGGCGTTCAATACGAAATCCAGATGGTCAAAAGAGAAGATTTGGAGTTTCAAGGAAGCTTTATCGAAAAACTCTCTTACCCTCTTTTCATAATTTCGGGTGTTTCTGAAGCGCGCGAAAGCAATGGGCAGTTTTTTGAAAAGGTTCTTTCAGACAGCCGCCTGCAAAATTTGAAGTTGGTTTTTGATCCTTTCTTGCCTCTTTGGAGTGGCCCGATTCAAGGCTTCTTTGAACCCAGTTCAAATTCACTTTACTTCAGCGTAACCGCACTTTCTTATCGCACTGGAGGCTTAGGAGACACCTTAGAGCACGAGCTTCGGCATGTCCTTGAAAATGAAAGCCTGCTTAAGGGAAGCCTCACCCTCGCCGCTATTACTCTGATGGCGGATCAACGAACGCCCGAAGTTTATTCCGACTTCTTACGTCTAGACGAAATTGAAACGCATCTTTTAGATATCGAATTTCTGACTGAAAAATCACCCCAGTTAGAAGAAAATGTTTTAGATAAAGGATCTTTAAAGCGCCTTCGAGAAGAGCGAAACAAAAATCTGGAATTTAAAAAAGAAACCGTCCAAAGACTTCTTAAAAACTCTTTGAGATATCTTTCTAAGTTAAGAGAAAACATCAGCACCATCGCGATGAACTGTCGAGCCGATGACCTCTTGCCGCTGCGGGTGTGCAAAACATCTGGGATCACCGGCGAAAGCTATGATCGAGTCGAGATTCGTTTTCCCGCGACGCCTGGGACCGATCTGCAAAAAATGAAAGAGCTCCTGGATTGGTCCCTTCAAAGACTTTTGCTTTATCAGCACTCCCTTTAGCCCTTACCTTTAGTAAGAATTTCATAGAGTCTTTCAGACTGCCGGTGCGTCTTTAATTTTAGCGACGCACTATTTTTTCAATATTCCTGAATTAATAATTTGTTTCGTAGGATGCATTGTATTCTCCGCACTCAGTTAGAGTATTAGAACACTCACTAAGGAGATTTATATGATCCGCTTTATGCAATCTTTCGCATTTTTGATGTTAGTGGTTTTTGGAGTTCAAAGTGCTTCAGCTCGCCAACTGGAACTTCCCCTTCAACATCCCGATGAAATTTTAGTGAAAGCTACTGTCTTTTCTAAAAACATCGAGCGCACTAGCTTTCAAAAACTTCCAAAGAAAATTCAAAAGACCGCATCTGAAATTGAAATCCCTTGGGAATTGGGAGATGGTTATTACGATACTCAGGCAAAGGTTATCTATCGCGTCTTTGACCCGGCGACAAAAGCCACAGTAGGATACATTTTTGCGGAATTCATTACCTACACCGAAGATCCAGAAGCCTACATCGTCGGTGCCTACGTCAATGCAGAAGGCCGTCGCATCGGAAAGTTAACATACATGGAATACTACTATGGAGATCGCGAGAATTGGATCGACAGCGTGCCTGAAGATTTCCGCGAACAGATGACTGAGGAAGATTAAGTTAACCGGTATTTGGGGTTCTTCCCACTTAACTAG